>JACQVG010000122.1 GCA_016209905.1 Gemmatimonadota bacterium
GGTCGATCCGGCAACCGGTGAGAAGGAGTGAAAAATTGTCCGAGCTGCGACGGGCTTTGGGACCCTTGGACGCGGTCGGACCTCGCGGTTGTGGCGCAGGTCGGCGCGCGTGCCGCCCGGCGGCGGGTCGAAGACGTTGCCGCCGATACCGGAGCGGTGCTCGAGCAGCTGGCGGATGGTCACCCGCCGCGCGACGTCCGCGTTCGGGTAGTCGGGCCAGTAACGCGCGAGCGTCGAGTCGAGATGGAGCTTCCCCTGCGCGGCGAGCTGACGGATCGACGTCGCCGTGAAGATCTTGTTGATCGAGCCCAGGTTGAACGCGGTCTCCAGGTCGTTCGCGCGCCGCGCCTCGCGGTCGGCCCAGCCGTGCGCGCGCTGGAAGACGGCCGGCCGTCTTTCACGACGACGACGACGCCCGAGAACTCGTCGCGCGCGACGAGCGTGTCGAGCCACGCCGCGAGCTTCGCGGCCAGCTCCGCGTCTGGCAGTGGAGCCTGGGTGGTCTGGGCGAGGGCGGGGGCGGCGCTGTAGAGGGTGGCGGCGAGGGAGAGCCAGCGGAGGCGGGGCATGGGTCGATCTCCGGCAAAGGGAATGCACTCGCCCGGTTAGACCCGGGAGTGCTCCGGGGTGGTTGCCTGGCGGTGCCGGGGGCGTTGCGCCGGGCGCGCGGGGTGCGTAGGTATTAGCCGCCTTCCCGCAGCTTACCAACCGCTGAACTTCGCCTGGCGCAAGGCGAAGCTGCATGCTCCACCCATAGACCGGAGGTCGCCATGGCCGGCCGCGTGCCGTCTCTCCTCTCGACCATCGTGTTCGGGCTTCTCCTTGCCGTGCCGTCGTCAGCGGCGCAACAGCGGACGACCTACGTGCAGGTCGACTACATGAAGGCGACGAGCCCGGACTACGAGCAGGTGGAAAGCAGCATCTGGAAGCCGATCCATCAGGAGCGCGTACGGCGGGGGCGCCTGCGCGCCTGGGCGTTTTACACCGTCTGGTTCGGCGACCGGACCGAGTACGACTACATGACCATTAACGTCTATGACCGTCTCGACGACGTGGGTGATATGGGATCGTTCGAGGAGATCGTACGGGCCGCTCACCCGAAGAAGAAACTCGAGGACGTGATGAAGACGCTCGGCACGCGTCAGATGGTGCGGTCGGAGCTCTGGGTGTTGCGGGAAGAGCTCGAGATGCCGCAAGCCACGGCGACGGCGGCGCCCGCGCGCTACGTCCACGTCGCTTTCATGAAGGTGCCGCCGGGCGGCGACGAGGCGTACTTGAAATTCGAGCGCGAGCTGTGGAAGCCGATCCACCAGGCGTCGCTGGGCAAAGGCGGGCACGTCGGCTGGGGGGTGTACCAGCTGCTCTTCCCGGGCGGCAGCGCGCAGCCGTACAACTACGGCGCCGTGAACCTGTACACCGAGTTCACGCTGCCACCCCCGATGGCCGAGCTGGTGCGCGCGGCGCATCCCGGCAAGTCGATGGAGGAGATCTCGACCAGAACGTCGCAGGCGCGCGAGATGGTACGAACGACCTGGTGGGCGCTGGTCGACGCGACTCAGTAGGCGAGGTCGCGAGGAAATCGCAGCTAGCGCTTCCTCTCCAAGGTCCTGGAGCTCTTACTCCTTCGTCTCGATGGTACTGAGCTCCTGTCATCGATTCGAGGGACGCCGGAATCCCAGCGCAAGGTGTGCCCCAATGGCGGAGCGGCGCTTCAGGACCCCCTCCTCGAAGCCCCGCATCGTCTGCACGTATATCACCGCAGCACGCGGCTCGAACGGGCTGACAATGGCCCCGGCTACGTAGGCGTTCGTGATTAGATCCCGTGCCGGGATGGCTCGTTGGACGAACACCACCTTCCGACCGAGGTCCGGAGAGGAGACGGTGAGGATGCTGGAGCTGACGAGGTTGCCGAAGTCCAGAGTCTCGGTGAAGGTGTTGGCCGCCTCGAACGAGTAGTCTCGCCCCTGATAGCGGAGCGTGGTTCCCGGATGAACGGTTCCGCGTTCGTTCGGGTCGATGCGATGCCGCCCGAGCTGTTCCGAGATGAATGCCTCATGCTCCCTCAAGAACGCCTGGACATCGGCGCTCCCCTCCTCCCAATCTCTGGAGAACGTCCATATGACCTCATCGGTCACCAGATTCTGGACCGTGACGACGACCGCGTCGGGCGCCGGGTCCTGCACCACTCGCTCCACGTAGGCGAACAGTCCTGCCCGCGACCACCCGATCGGATACAGATCTCCGTCGATGCTCTCGGCCAACTGGGGTGGGGAGGGCATGACACCAGCCTGAGCCGCGCGCCAACAGAGCGTGCGCTCGGCGCGCGCGGGAC
>JACQVG010000124.1 GCA_016209905.1 Gemmatimonadota bacterium
ATGTCGCCGGAGATGCTGGCGGCCGAGACGTCCACGTTGAGGCCGAGGAGCTGTATGCCGGTGCCGGCGGAGAGCAGCAGAGACTCTCCGAAATCCCATCCCACGCCGGCGCGGAAGGGCAGGATCCCGAGCAGGCGGTACTCCACGCCGGCGGACACCGCCTGCAGCGGGCGCCGGTCGAGCCCTTCGCTGAGACGGACCTGGGCGTCGGCGGCGAAGGAGGCCGCACCCCTGCGCAGGGCGAGGCCCACGCGGGCCACGCGGGCGAACTTGGCGTGCGCGAGGAGCGCGTCGCGCAGCGTGGCGGCCGCGGGGTCGCTCGCGATCTGTGACGGCGTGAGGCGCAACGTGGTGGTGCGGGTGTCCACCACGTCGCCGGAAGCGTCCTGCTCGAGCACGGCGTCGGTCCGCTCGTAGACGAGCCGGTCCTCGTCCCATGTCATGGAGCCGAAGGCGTTCACCACGACGGCCGAGAGCGTGATATTCCGCCCGGCGAACTGCATCGTGGCCCCGATGTCCACGCCGTAGCCGGACCCGACCTTGCCGGTGCCGCCCACTACGTCGTCGGCGCTGGCGGGAAGGGAGTCGGGGTTATAGTCGGAGTAGATGGCGTGCCCGGCCACGCGCGCAGCGAAGTCGGGGTTGACCTGGAAGCGGCTGGCGGTTTCCTCCCCTCGGCCGATGAAGTTGCCGATCACCATCTTGTAGGTGGCGCCGACCGAGAGGCGGCCCGCCGAGAGCCGGAACGGCAGGGCGAAGCTTCCGGCGACCGTGGTCGCGGCCCATCCGGCCCCGCGCGAGCCCGCCGCGGTGAAGAACTCGCCGGGGCCGCTCCGCCTCGCGTTCCCGTAGAACAGGAGCTCCATCGCGTCCCGTCCGATCGAGAGATCCATGTCTCCGGCCGAGCCGATGGTCACGGCGAACCGGCCCATGGACAGGCTGAGGGGTGCGATCCCGACAATCGTTCGGATCGTCAGCGCCGAGTCGTCGAGGGAGATCCGGTCGAGCAGGTACTCCTTGTCGGCATCGTCGAGCGAGTTGTTGGCGTAGTCCCGGAAGTCCCGCCACGTGTAGGTGTTGCTGCCGACCTCGACCCGCAGCTGCGGCAGGCCGAAGGTGAGGCTCTTGCCCCCCGTCGCGGCGAGCATGGCGGGGTTCCAGTACACCGCCTCGTAGCCGCGCGCCAGAGAAGTGTAGGCGCCGCCCAGGCCGAGTGCGCGCGCGGACGGGTCAGGGAGCTGGGCCGAAAGCATCGCCGGGGCGAGGAGGCCGGCCAGGACGAGCGGGCTGCGTCGCATGGTGGTCCTCCTAGCGGGTGGAGACGCCGACGGTGATCGTCATAGCGAGCTTGAGGCTGATCGTTTCGGCGCCCGTCAGCACGACGGGCGAGGCGCCTGGGTTGCGAAGCGAGCCGCGCAGCTGTACCCAGAGCTCGGCGGCGTTCTGGATCGTCTCCCGCTGCGCCTGCGTCAGCGTCTGCGCGACTTCGAGCCCCTCTGCCGCCGTCTGGGCGAGGGAGAAGGGGAGGGAGATTCGGCTCGGGGTCTCCGTCAAGAGCCCGGCGCGGTCGGGGGCGACGAACAGCGTGTCGGCTCCGACCAGCGGGAGCGTGCTGGTGTAGGTGAGCGAGAGGATGATGCGGGTGACGTTCTGCTCCAGCACGTCGCCGATCGCCGCGTCCAGCGTCTGCTTTTCCGGATCGAAGCTCACGTCGGCCGAGACGCCCGGAAGGATCACGGCTCCAGGGAAGAAATCCCCGATCCTGATGGTCGTGGTCGGAAGCGGCAACGTCCACTCCGCGTCCCACTTGGGGACGAAGGGGATGTCCTCGCAGCCGGCCAGCACCAGGGCCGACAGGGCTCCTGCCACGAGAAGCGGGCGGTACCTCTTCATGACCGAGTCTCCTCCTACGAGGGTATCAGCGCCATCGCGCGGCGGATCGGGAGGCCGAGGATGATGCGCCCGCCCGACTCCCGGATGCCGCCGTACTCGACGCCGATGACGCGACCGTCGCGATCGAAGATGGGGCTGCCGCTCGCGCCGGTGCCGCTGAAGGCGTCGAGCTGAAGAAGGGAATCCGGCACGATCCGGCTGACCGTTCCCGTCACGAGGGTCGCCCGCGGAACCGCAACCTCGCCGCTCCCGCCGGGGAACCCGATCAGGGCGATGGGCGCCCCCTCCACGACGCCGGCGGCGTCGGGCGCGATGCCGGCGACTGCGGGGAAGGGTCCCGTCGACTCGAGGCGGACCACCGCCAGATCGGCGTCCGGCGCGACGCCCACCAGGCGCGCCGGGTGCACGTCGGTGGATCCGGAGAACTGGATGGCGATATCGCGTGGCCGCTCGCCCCGATCGTTCGTGATGACGTGTCGGTTCGTAATCATGACTCCGTCGTGGGACACCGAGAAGGCGGTGCCGGTCCACATCTGGGTCGTGTCGGAGAACCGCACGTAGATGATCGCGATCGCGCGATCGTTCGCGTTGCGGATCGCCGTATAGTCCACGCCCTGCGCGGTGGCGATGTTGCGCTGGCGTGTCACCGCCTGCGTGTACTGCCGGTTCAAAATCGTGAGGCGCGCCGGGTCGCCCCGCGCGGCCTCGATGAGTCGCTGCAGGCGGGCGACCTCCGAATCGGCGGCCACGGCGGCGGCCCGCAGGCTGACCAGCTCGCGCCCCAGCGAGTCGAGCGCCGACTGCTGCGACGCGCGATCCTGGCGCGCCGCGCCGCCCTGCCAGAGCAGGAGCCCCACCGCCCCGACGAGCACCACCCCGAGGACGATCGTCACCCCCCGCACTCGCGACGCTTCGCGGCGGATCTGCGCCCGCAGCACCGACGTGACGGAGGGGGCGCGGCCGGGCGCGGGCCCCGGCGGCCGCGCGCGCTGCTCCACCGGAGCGGCCGCCGGGCCGGGTCCGGGCCGCGGCGCCGCAGCCTGCTCCGGGACGTGGACCGCCGGCATCACCGTCTCGGCCTGCGCCTGCACCAGGTGGAAGCCGACTTCCGGGCCGCGCGCCCCGCAGCGAATCACGTCGCCGTCGGCGAGCCCGCGGTCCCCCGAGATCTTCTGCCCGTTCACGAAGGTGCCGTTGGTGCTGCCGAGGTCGCGGACCACGTAGGCATCGCCGGTCCAGACGATCGCGGCGTGGCGCGCCGAGGCGTCCACGTCCTTCTCGGCGTCGAACCGAACATCGGAGAGCGCGTGGCGACCGACTCCGATGTAGGATTTCTCGAACACGTCGCGCTGTCCGGCGCGCCCGCCCGAGACGATCCGGATCTCGCACTTCACGGCTCCACTCGCCCGTGGGGGCCCGTGGCGATCAGAACGGCCACCACTTCTTCTTGGTCGGCTCCGTCTTCCGCTCTTGCGTCGCTTCCGTCTTCCGCGTGCTCGCGTCGTGCTGCGGCTCGTAGACCGGCACGGGGTCGGTAGTGGACTCCGTGTCGAGGAGCGGGTAGACCTGGTGACCCACCGGCTCCTTGCCGTCGGGCGCCGACAGGTCGTCACCGGTGAAGCGGCTCACGATGCAGGTGATGTTGTCCGGCCCGCCGCGGCTGTTCGCCAAGTCGATAAGTTCCTTGCAGGATGCGACCAGATCGGTGTTCTGGGTCACAATCCGCAGAATGTCGTCGTTCTTCACCGGTCCGCTGAGCCCGTCGGAGCACATCACCAGAACGTCGTCGCGGCGCAGCTCCTGGCGGGTCAGATCCACCTTGACGTGGGGATCGGGCCCCAGCGCCTGGAGGATGATGTTGCGCCGCTCGCTGACCGCCGCCTCCTCCTCGGTCAGCTCTCCCGCGTCCACGAGCCGCTGCATGAGCGATTGGTCCTTCGTGATCTGCGTGATCCGGCCGTTCCGGATCAGGTATCCGCGGCTGTCGCCGACCTGCGTCAGGTAGAGCGCGCCGCCGAAGATGCCGGCCGCCGTGGTCGTGGTCCCCATGCCGCGGTGCTCGACATTGGACTTGGCGAACTCGTGGATCTGCTGGTTGGCGAGCTCGACGGCTTCCTTCAAGCGGTAGGCGAAGCGCTGCTCCGAGACCTCCTGGTCGCTGCCCCACTGCTCGGTCATGTGGGTGTAGATGGTGTCCACCGCCATGTCGCTGGCGATCTCTCCGGCGGCCGCGCCGCCCATGCCGTCGGCGACGACCAGCAGCGAGCCTCGGGGGCCGACGTCGTGGGAGCGCACCTCCGGCTGGAGCGACGCGTTGCGCCGCGTCAGATCGGCCACGAGGAAGCTGTCCTCGTTGTGATCGCGCGCCTGGCCGACGTCGGTGCGGCCGAACACCTCGACGTGGACCGCGCCGTCGCTCACGGCTCCACGCCCAGCTGACGCAGGATGTTCAGCACCTGCTGGTTGTTGCGGTCGTAGCGCAGGGAGTTGCGGTACCAGGTCACCATCTGCTCGCTGTTGTCCTCTTCGCCGTAGCTCGTGGCAATGAGTCTTGCGGCGCGCGCCTTCTGCGCTCCCGACGCGTCCGCGCCCGTCCACACGAACATCGCCGTGCGGCGGGCCGGCGCGAACTGGCTGGCGTCGTAGAGATCGTCCGCCGCGCGCAGCGAATCGGCGAAGGAGACGGTCGCCGCCGCCGCCGGCTGGCCGGGCGGCGTCGCGATCGTCGCCGCGGTCTCGCGGCGCGGCGTGGTGTCGCTGCGCGGGGGCGGCGGCCGGATCACGCCGGGGCTCGCTGCGGCGATCGGACTCCCCGGGGTCGGTCCCGCCGCCGTGGTGTTAGCCGTCGCCACGTCGCTCGAGTCGGGGCCACCGGCCGCGCCGCCCCGGCCGAGCGCGAACACCGCCACCGCCGCCAGCGCCGCCACCGCGCCCACGCCGCCCAAGACCGGCACCAGCGGGAACCTCTTCTCCGGCGCCGCCGCGGGCGGCCCCTTCTTGGCGGCCTGGCGGGTGG
>JACQVG010000123.1 GCA_016209905.1 Gemmatimonadota bacterium
AGGTCGATCCCCAGCTGAGCGCGCCCGCGAGTGGCGAGGCGCCCGCTGAGCAGGCGAGCCGCAGCGCCCGCCGTGAACGAAGCCCCGAACGGCCGGGCCGCGCCCAGCGACAATACCTGGGCGTAAACGGGGATGCTGCCGCCCAGAGCCTCGGGACTAGTTTCCGTGCGCACCAGGTCGTCCAGACCCATGCGCCCGTACACGGCGTTCAGCGTGACCCGGCCCGCGCGCAGGGCCACCGCGGCGAGCGCCCCGTTGACGCCGATTTCCGAGGGCGAGTGAACGGACTCGACGCCGACGCGCAGCCAGCCGCCCGGCGGGACGAGGATGGCGGGCGTCCAGAGGGCCGCCGAGCCGTCGGACGCGATGGCGGCCGGCACGGCGAGCGTTCCCGCGGCGACCCGCCACAGGTCGGAGGCGACCGCGGCCTGGCCGGCGGCAGGGGTGGTGTGCCAGAGCGCCGCCCCGAGGAGGGCCAGGAGATGCAGCGATGGGCTCCGCATCGGCGAAGCTTCGCCGCGCGCCGCGGCGCTGTCAAGCAACCAGCCTAGCTTGCTCAAGTCGTGAAACGCCATTAACTTCCGCGCATCATGAGGCTTGTCCAGCCGCAGTGTTGCTGAGCCAGCTGCTGGCCCCCGACCGCGTCAGAGTCCCTCTCACCTCCCGGGACAAGTCGAGCGTCCTACGCGAACTCGTTGACCTGCTCGTAGGAACGGCGGGCGGGGAAGCGGACGACATCCTGCACGCGGTTCGAGAGCGGGAGGAGTGCCAGCCGACCGGCTTCGGCTACGGAGTGGCGATCCCTCACGCCCGGACGCCGACGCTCGAGGCGACGGTCATGGTAGCGGGCCGGGCCCCTGCACCCATCGAGTTCGGCGCGCTGGACGGGCAGCCGGTGCGGCTGCTCTTTCTCGTAGCCGGTCCCGAGTCGGCGGCCGGAGCTCAGGTGCGCGCGCTGGCGCGCATCGCCCGCCTCGTTCGCCGGGATGCCGTTCGCGAGCGCCTGCTCGGCGCGGAAACGGCCGACGACTTCTGCCGGATCGTCCGCGAGGCCGAGGGGAAGTAGCTCGATGACCGAAGTCGCACGGCGCGCCTGGTGGTCCGTCGCCGGATGGGCGCTGTTCCAGCTTACGCTGACCTCAGTGCCGACCAGCGTCCTGCCGTCCGGATTCGACCATCCCTGGGACCTCGCGGCTCACCTCGCGCTCTACACCGTACTCGGGGCGCTGATTGCGCGGGCTGCGGCGCTGGGTGACGTCTCGCCGCGCGCTCTGGCCCGGATCGGGCTCCTCGTCGCCTGCGGCGCGGCGTTGGACGAGTTCCATCAACGCTACATCCCCGGCCGCGACCCGTCGGTGCTCGACTGGGCCGTTGACCTGGTGGGCTCCGGCGCCGGGATGGCCCTCGGAGCCCGCATCATGAGGTCGAAAGTGTCGCTGTGGCTGCGGTAGGCCGCACCTCGATGCGGACGCACGGGTGCGGCGAGCTCAGGTCCGAGCACGTCGGGCAGGAGGTGAGCCTGGGCGGCTGGGTGCACCGGCGCCGGGACCTCGGTGGCCTCGTGTTCATCGACCTCAGGGACCGTGCGGGCATAGCGCAGGTAGCCTTCGGTCCGGAGGCGCCCGAGGCGTTGGCCCGGGCGGGCGGGCTTTCGGCCGAGACGGTGGTGCTGGTGCGCGGCGTCGTCGTCCCGCGGCCGGCAGGGCAGGTGAACCGGGAGATGGCGACGGGGGAAGTCGAGGTGCGGGCGAGCGCCGTCGCGATCGTGGGGCCGGCGGCGGCGCCGGCGATTCCGGTCGGGCGGGTGCGTGGCGAGGAGCTGGCTGCCGAGGAGCTGCGCCTGCGGCACCGCCACCTCGACCTCAGGCGGCCGGAGCTGCTTCGCAACCTCGAGCTGCGTCATCGCCTGCTGCAGCGCGCGCGCCGCGAGCTCTCGGCGCGCGGCTTCCTGGAGATCGAGACGCCGATCCTCGGCAAACCCACACCCGAAGGCGCGCGAGACTACCTCGTGCCCTCCCGCGTTCATCCGGGCGAGTTCTACGCCCTGCCGCAGTCGCCCCAGATTTACAAGCAGCTTCTCATGGTCGCGGGGTTCGACCGCTATTTCCAGCTCGCCCGCTGCTTCCGCGACGAGGATCCACGGGCCGATCGCCAGCCGGAGTTCACGCAGATCGACCTGGAGGCGTCATTCGTCGGCCCCGAGGACATCTACGCGGTCACCGACGACCTCCTGGTTGCCCTGTGGGACGAGGCGGGGGAGGAGGTGGTGACGCCATTTTCCCGCATGCCCTATCGCGAGGCGATGCAGCGCTACGGTTCGGACAAGCCGGACCTGCGCTTCGACCTCGAGATCCGGGACGGCACCGACCTCGTCGGCGAGGGGAGCGGCGACTTCCTGCGCGCGTCGGTCGCGCGCGGCGAGCGGGTGCGTCTCCTGGTGGTGCCGGAAGGCGCCACCCTCTCGCGCAAGGACCTCGACGCGCTCACGGAGGAGGCCAGGGCGATGCGCGCCCCGGGGCTGCTCTGGGCCAGGCGTGGTCCTGACGGCGCGAGCGGCCCGGGTGCCCACGCCCTGGGGGAGCCAGCGCTCGCCGCCGTCGCTCTCGCCGAGGGCGACGCCCTGTTGGGCTGCTGGGGCGTGGACGCCGTCGCGCTCCCGGCCCTCGGCCGGGTGCGGCTCGAGGTGATCCGTCGGTTGCGGCTCGCGCCGCGCGTGCGTCATGCGTTCGTGTGGATCGAGCAGTTCCCCATGTTCGTTCGGGACCCCGAGAGCGGGGCGCTCGTCCCGATGCATCATCCCTTCACGGCGCCGCACCCGGACGATCTCGCGCTGCTCGAGCCCGACCCGGAGCGAGTCCGCTCGCTGCACTACGACCCCGTGTACAACGGCACCGAGCTCGGGAGCGGTTCGATCCGGATCGTGGATCCGGCGCTCCAGTCGAAGATCTTCGGTCGCTTGGGTCTGACACCCGAGGAGGCCGAGCGCCGGTTCGGCTTCCTCCTCGAGGGGCTGCGTGCCGGGGCGCCGCCACATGGGGGCATCGCCTTGGGATTCGACAGGATCGTGATGCTGCTCGCCGGCGGCGAGTCGCTGCGCGACGTGATCGCGTTCCCCAAGACCACGGCCGCACGCGCCCTCTTCGAGGGGGCGCCCGCCGCCGTGCGGGAGGAGGATCTGGACGTGCTCCACCTCAGGATCAGACGGTGACCTCGCCTGACGACATCGTTCATCGGCTGAGTGTCGAGGGCGCCGACCCGCTGGCGCTCTCGGGCGTGAACGACGCCAACCTCCATGAGCTGGCCCGGCTCGCCGGTGTGCGGGTCTCGCTGCGGGGCGATCAGCTGTCTCTCGCGGGCACGCTGGACGCGGTGGAGCGCGCGGCGCCCATCGCGCGGGGCATGATCGAGCTGGCGCGCCTGGGCGAGGAGATGAACGCCGAAGACGTGCGCCACCTCGCGGACAATGCCGGCCGCGGTCGGCTGGAGAACGGCAAGAACGGCGATCTGCGGATCGTGCTGCCGGGGATGCGCCGGATCGTCGCGCCCAAGACCGTCGGCCAGCGCGCCTACGTGCAGGCGATGCTGGACAACGAGATCGTGGTCGGGATCGGCCCCGCGGGCACGGGCAAGACCTACCTCGCCGTGGCAGTGGCCGTGGACATGCTCCAGAAGAAGCGCGTGAAGCGGATCATCCTCGCCCGGCCGGCGGTGGAGGCGGGAGAGCGACTCGGTTTTCTGCCTGGGGACCTGCAGGCCAAAGTGGACCCATACCTGCGGCCGCTGTACGACGCGCTCGAGGACATGATGCCGCCCGACAAGATGCAGCGCGCGCTCGAGTCGCGCACGATCGAGATCGCCCCGCTGGCCTATATGCGCGGTCGCACTCTCGGCGAAGCGTTCGTCATCCTCGACGAGGCGCAGAACACGACCGGGATGCAGATGAAGATGTTCTTGACGCGCCTCGGCGCCAGCTCTCGGGCCGTGGTCACGGCCGACAAGACACAGATCGACCTCCCCTCGCGCGAAGAGTCGGGGATCCTCCAGGTGGAGCGGATCCTGCCGGGGATTGACGGGATCGGGTTCTGCTACCTGGAAGACGCCGATGTGCTCCGCCATCGCCTCGTGCGGCAGATCATCAAGGCGTATCAGGAGGACGCCGGCGGTTGACGGCGTGGGCCACCGTTCGCGCTCACGCCGCGCGCGCAGCGCTGGCGCCGCTGGTGGCGCTGGCGGCGTACGCCGCGTTTCCACGCGCCGCGTCAATCCTTCCGGAGCGGCTGGCCATCGGCAGTGTCGCGCCCGTGGATGTCATCGCGCCGGCGCGCTTCCTGGTCCTCAAGGAGGAGACGGAGCGCGCTCGCGAAGCCGAGGCGCTCGCCGCGACGATCAGGCCGATCGTGAGCGCGCGTCCGGAGGAGGCCGCCGCGGCGACGCAGGCGGCAGCGCACTTCTTCGCGGCGCTGGACTCCGCGGCCGCCGCCGGTGCCCCGCTGCTCGACGTGGCGCGAGCCGCGGGGCTCGGCCTCGAGGCCCCGGAGGCGGCGCTGCTCTCCCGGGCCGTCGTGCGCGGGGCGATGCGCCGCGGCGTGCTGGCCGCACTCGCGCGGTCGGTTCCGGGCTTCCTTCCGGCCGGCGTCTCCTCCGCCGAGCTGGGGTCCGAAGTCGTGCTGCGCCGAGGAGCCGTGGAGCGGGTGGTGCCCGTCGAGAGCGTCCGGACGTTCAGCGAGTTCCTCGAAGCGGCCGCGGCCGTGTCCCGTCCCGCGGCGCCGGAGCTCGAAGCCCTCTACGTTCGCATCCTCGGGGCCTTCTACCGCCCGACGCTGAGCTACGAGCGGGAGGAGACGGAGCGCCGCCGCGACGCGCGCCGCCGCACCGTGGACTCGGTCGTCACGGTGGTGCTGGCGGGCCAGAAGATCGTCGGCGCGCACGAGGTGGTCACCGAGGACGCCGCCCGGAAGATCGCCGCCCTGCGCGCGGCGCTCGGGTCCCGCGGCGCGGGCCGCACGGGCGGGGCGGTTGCCGCGCTCGGCGCGCTCGGCCTCAACGCGCTCATCGTGGGCCTCTTCGGCGTCATCTGCTTCTTCTACCGGCCGGAGGTGTACGGGTCGGGCCGCTCGCTGGCTGTTTTCGCCGCGGGCTTCGCGCTGGTCGCCGTGGCCGCGGGGCTGCTCGCGAGATACGCGCCGGCGCGACTCGAGCTCGTCCCGGTGGCGCTGCCGGCGATCCTCTTCGCGGTGCTGTTCGACGGCCGCATCGCGGCGGTGGCGGCGATGACGCTCGCGGCGCTCGTCGGCGCGCAGCCGGCGCTGCGCGGCACCGAGGCCCTGTTCTTCGCGTTCGTCGGCGGCGTGACGGCGGCGCTCTCGCTGCGGCGGATCCGCCACCGCACCCAGGTCTACTACTCCCTCGGCGTCGTTGCGGCGCTCTACGCGGCGGCGGCGGCCGTCGCCGGTGCCGCCGGGAGCGAGCCAATAAACGAGATCGGGGTGGCCGCGGCGTTCGGCGGCGTCAACGCCCTGGGCAGCGCCGCGCTCGCCATGCTGCTCCTTCCCTGGGCGGAGACGTTCACCCACAGCACGACCGATCTCAGACTGCTCGAGCTGGCCGACCCGAACCGGCCGCTGTTGCGCCGCTTGGCCACGGAGGCGCCGGGCACGTACGCCCACTCGGTCGCCATGGCCAACCTGTGTGAGGCGGCGTGCAACGCGATCGGTGCCAACGGGCTCCTGGCGCGGGTCGGGTGCTACTACCACGACATCGGCAAGCTCAGGCACCCGCAGTATTTCGTGGAGAACCTGGGCCGCGGCCGAAACCCACACGCCCAGCTCAGCCCGAGCCAGTCGGCCGCGGTCATCCGGCGCCACGTGGTGGACGGCCTGACGCTGGCCGCGGAGCATCGGCTGCCCGACGTGATCACGCGCTTCATCCCCGAGCACCACGGCACCGCGCCGATTTCGTACTTCCTCGAGCGCGCGCGGGGCGAAGGGCGCGGCACTCCGCGGGTTGAGGACTTTCGCTACCCCGGCCCGCTGCCGCAGTCCGCCGAGACGGCGGTCGTCATGCTCGCCGACTCCGTTGAGGCTGCGCTCCGGGTGCTCGACGATCCGACGCCGGAGACCATTCAGGAGGCCATCGAGCACCTGGTCCTGAGCCGGGTGGAGGCAGGCCAGCTGCGCGAGGCGCCGCTCACGCTGCGGCAGGTGGACGTGGTGCAGCGCGAGTTCGTGCGCGTGCTCACCGGGATGTACCACAGCCGGGTAGACTACCCGGAGCAGGCGGGAGGTCTGACCGCCGACTGGGAGGGCGGCCGCGCCCATTGACGTGCGGGTCCGGGCGGTGGCGCGCTGCCCGCTCCGGCCGGCGGGGGTGGCGCGACTGGCCGCAGCGGTGCTGCGGGCGGAGCGGGTGCGTCACGCCGCGCTGTCGGTGACGTTCGTGGGGCGGCGGCGCATCCGGACGCTGAATCGCGCCCACCTCGGCCCGGACCGCGAGACCGACGTGATCGCCTTCGCGATGAGGGGCGCGCCTGGATTGGTGGTGGGCGACGTCTACTGCGCGCCGGTGGTCGCGGCCCGTGCCGCCCGGCGCTTCGGCGCCGCGCCGAAGGCCGAGCTGCGGCGGCTGGTGGTTCACGGCGTTCTGCACGTGCTCGGCTACTCGCACCCCGAAGGAGACCGGCGGACCACCAGCGCGATGTGGCGACGGCAGGAGCGCTACCTGGTGCAGTTCGGGCGGCTGGCGCCGTGAGCCCGGCCTGGATGCCGATGCTCGGGGCCGCGCTGGCGGCCGCATGGGCGGCGCTGCTTGCCCTGGCCGAAGGGGCGCTCGCCGCGGAGCCGAAGCTCGCCGAAGCAGCTCTCCCGCGCGCCTACGCCGAGAAGCCGGAGCGGTTGCGCCGGGCGCTCACCCTGGGGCGGATCACGCTCCTCGCCCTCGCGGCCGTCGCCATCTCGGGCGCGCTCCGCTGGTGGGCCGCTGGCCTGCCCGGCGCCGCGCTGTGGCCGCTTCTTCTCGCCGGCGGCCTGGCGCTCGGCGGCGACCTCGCGCCGCGCGCGATTGGCCTGTGGCGCGCCGCCTGGCTCGGGGCGTGGGCGGTCCGCGTCACGACCGCGTCGTTGGGACTGCTCGTGCCCCTGTTCGTGGCGGCGGGCGTGCTCGACCGCGCGTTCGCGCGCCTGTTCGGCGTGCCGACCCGCGCTCCTGGCCCGAACCCGGCGCAGCGCGACATGCTCCTCGGCGTGTTCTCGCTCGCCGACACGATGGTGAGCGAGGTGATGACTCCCAGGGTGGACGTGGTCGGCCTGGAGGTCCAGGAGTCGTTCGACGAGGCGGTGCGGCAGGTGGGCGCCGCCGAGCACGCGCGGCTCCCCGTCGTGGACGGCGACCTGGACCACATCGTGGGGGTGCTGTACGCGAAGGACCTGCTTCCGGCCCGGTTCGGCCGACCGGCAGCCGACACCGATTGGCGCAAGATGGTGCGGCCGGTCGAGATCGTGCCGGAGGTCAAGACCCTCGACGCGCAGCTGCGCGACTTCCAGCGCGGGCCGAGCCACATGGCCATCGTGGTGGACGAGTTCGGAGGCACCGCCGGAATCGTGACGCTCGAAGACGTGCTCGAGGAGATCGTGGGGGAGATCCGGGACGAGTACGACGCGGCCGAGAGGCAGGCGATCGTCGAGACGGCACCTGGTTGCTTCCTGGTGCAGGGGCGCGCGCCGCTCGGCGAGCTCGCGGCGGCGCTCGACGTGCCGCTCGCGCACACGGAGGTGACGACCGCGGGCGGGTTCGTCTACGCCACACTCGGTCACGTGCCGGTCAACGGGGAAACGACGGCCATCGCGGGCTACCGGGTCACGGTGGAGCGGGTCGAGAAGCGCAGCATCGTCCGGCTCCGCTTCGAGCGCACGGAGCCGGAGCCCGACGGCAGGCGGGCGTGAGCGCGTTGCTCGTCCTCGCCGGCCTCCTGTTCGTCCTCGTCGGCCTCCTTCTCGCCGGGCTGGGCGCCACGACCGCGGTGGCGGTCGCCGCTGCGAGTCGGCTCGAGCTCACCCGGTGGATGGCGCGGCGACTGCGCGGGGCGGACACCGCCGCCACGCTGCTCTCGCGGCCGGGCGACATCGCGTCGGTCGCGGGCGCCCTGGTTGCCGTCGGCGTCACCGCCGCGGGCGTGGCGGCGCCGTTGGCGCTGCGCGACGTCGGCCCCGGCCAGACGCTCATGCTGGAGCTCGTCGTCGGCGTGCCGCTCGTGGGCCTGGTCACCTACTTCCTCCCCCGCGCCATCGGGCGCCGCTGGCCGGAGGCGCTGATCCGCGCCGTGGTGCCTCGCCTGCGGCCGGCCACGGCACTGGTCGGCAGGATCGTGCGCGGCCGCGCGGCCACGGAGCGCGCGGAGCTGGAGGCTCTGTTTCGCGATAGCGCGAGCGCGGGCCTGGCGCGCGAGGGCGAGCTCGAGATCGTCACCGGAGTGATGGCGTTCACCGATCGCGGCGTGCGCGAGGCGATGACGCCGCGCACGCGGATCGTCGCCGCGCCGCAAGGGACCAGCAACGCGGACCTCGCCGAGCTGGTCCAGCGCTCCGGTTACACGCGCATCCCGCTCTACCGCGCCTCCCTCGACGAGATCGTCGGCATGGTCCACGCCTTCGACCTCATCAAGGCGGGTCCGGACGCTCCGGTCGGCGTGCGGCCCGTCGCGGCGATTCCCGCGGCCCGGCGCTGCGCCGACGCGCTCCTCGATCTCAAGCGGGAAGGAAGACACCTGGCCGTGGTCCTCGACGAGTTCGGCGGTACGGCCGGGATCGTCACCATGGAGGACCTCCTCGAGGAGCTGGTGGGCGAGATCTTCGACGAGCTCGACGAGCCGCGCGGCGCCGCCGCACCGCCTTTGGCCCCCGGCGTCCTGGTCGTGGACGCCTCGTTTCCTCTGACCCTGCTCGGGGAGCACTTTGCCACGCCGCTCGCCTCCCCACCCAAGGTGGAGACCGCGGGCGGCTACCTGGCGTGGGCCGCGGGCCGGATCCCGCAGCCGGGCGAGCGGCTGCTCGTGGGCGGTCTCGAATTCGACGTCCTGGAAGGGACACCGACGCGGCTGGGCCGCCTCGTGATCCGCCTCGCGGGCGGAGCAGGGCCCGCGGTCATCCGTCCCCCGGCGGCGCCTTGAGCGGCGGGCGTCAACGGCTTCCCGCTCCTACTCGGCCTGGCGTCATGGATCCTGCTCTAGTACCTTAACCGACTTGACCTAGGTTCATGTGCTGACTCAATTTAGGCAGTGAGCTCACCCGCCATGCTCGACGGCCTCCGCGCCCGCAGTCCGGCAGCTCTGGCGCGGGCGATCTCCCTGGTCGAGAACGGCGCACCGGGGTTCGAGTCGCTCCTGGCCTCGCTCCACGGCTCCCTCGGCCGGGGACGCCGGATCGGCATCACCGGCCCGCCGGGGGCCGGCAAGAGCACCCTGATCGAGCGCCTCACGGCGGCGTATCGTGCCGGCGGCCTTACGGTGGGGGTCATCGCCGTGGATCCGTCGAGCCCCTTCACGGGCGGAGCGCTGCTCGGAGACCGGATCCGCATGGAGCAGGCGTCGCTCGACCCGGGGGTGTTCATCCGCTCCATGGCCTCGCGCGGCTCCCAGGGCGGGATGGCGACGGCGACCGGCGAGGTCGCCGACGTCATGGATGCCTACGGGTTCGATCGGATTCTCATCGAGACGGTCGGAGTCGGCCAGTCGGAGCTGGACGTTGCCGCCGCCGCCGACACGACCGCCGTGGTGCTCGTGCCTGAGTCGGGCGACGACATCCAGGTGATGAAGGCCGGTCTCATGGAAATCGCCGATGTGTTCGTCGTGAACAAGGCGGACCGGCCCGGAGCCGATCGCCTGCGCCAGGACCTCGGGGTCGCCATGGGGCTGCGCAGCGGCCAGGTGTACCGGCATGTGCCGGCGCACCACGGCCCCACTCATGGACGGACTTTGGGCGAGGCGGAGCGCTCCCTGGGCGCGAGCGAGGGCGCGGAGCGTGCCGTGAGGCAGAGCGAGCGCGCGGCGGCCGCGACGCCGACGCCATGGGAGCCCCCCGTGCTCGCGACGGTCGCCACCGGGAACACCGGCATCGCCGAGCTGGTGGACGCCCTCAACCGGCACTTCGCCCACTTGGACGCGACCGGAACGCTCGCGACCCGACGGCGGCGGCGGCTCGACCTCAGGACGCGCGAGGTCGTGGACCGCGCCCTGCGCAGGTGGGCGTGGTCGGACGCCGAGTCCCGGCGGCACCTGGAGGCGGCGCTCAGCGAGGTCGCGGCGGGCCGGGTGAGTCCCTACGACGCGGCGGCCGGGATCGTGGCACGACTCCAACGAAGCGAGGGCGTATGAGCGTCTTGGAAACCGACCCGGTCGTCAGACACCTCGCCGAGCGGCTGGCGCAGCGGGAGCGCGATCAGGGCGAGCTGCGGCGCCGGGTCGCCGAGTGGCGCGAGAAGCACGCGCGCGGCGAGCTCCGGGACGTGGACTTTTCCGGCGCCTCCGGCCGGCCGGTCGAGCCGGTCTACACCGCGCTCGACGTCGCGGACCAGGGCCCCGTGGAGGCGCTGGGGCTGCCGGGCGAGTACCCCTACACTCGCGGCATCCATGCCACCGGCTACCGCGGCCGACTGTGGACGATGCGGCAGTTCTCGGGTTTCGGGACGGCGCGGGAAACGAACGCGCGTTACAAGTTCCTGCTGGACCGGGGGCAGACCGGCCTGTCGGTCGCGTTCGACTTTCCGACCCTCATGGGCTACGACTCGGACCACCCGCGCGCGCTGGGCGAGGTCGGCCGGTGCGGGGTCGCGATCTCGAGTCTCGCCGACATGGAGACCCTGTTCGACGGGATCCCGCTCGATCGCGTCTCCACCTCGATGACGATCAACGGTCCGGCCGCGATGCTGTTCTGCTTCTACGTGGCGGCGGCGGAGCGGCAGGGGGTCAAGAGCGAGCTCCTGCGCGGCACGGTCCAGAACGACATCCTCAAGGAGTACATGGCGCAGCACGCGTGGATCTACGGCGTGGAGCCGGCGCTCAAGATCACCGTGGACCTGTTCGAGTGGGCTGCCCAGCACGCGCCGCAGTGGAACACGATCTCGATCTCGGGCTACCACATCCGCGAGGCGGGGGCGACGGCGGCCCAGGAGCTGGCCTTCACGCTGGCCAACGGGTTCACCTATCTGGAGCGGGGGATGGCGCGCGGTCTCGACGTGGACCGCTTCGCCCCGCGGCTCAGCTTCTTCTGGGACATCCACAACGACTTCTTCGAGGAGGTCGCCAAGCTCCGGGCGGCGCGCCGCATCTGGGCCCGCCACTTGAGGGAGCGCTACGGCGCCGTGTCGCCCCGCTCGTGGGCCATGCGCTTCCACGCGCAGACGGCCGGCGTCACGCTCACGGCGCAGCAGCCGATGAACAACGTGGTGCGCGTCGCCTACCAGGCGATGGCGGCCGTCCTGGGCGGGGCGCAGTCGCTGCACACGAACTCGATGGACGAGACGCTGGCGCTGCCGACGGAGTCCGCAGTCGAGCTCGCGCTCCGCACCCAGCAGATTCTGGCCTACGAGACCGGCGTTGCGAACGTCGGCGACCCGCTCGGCGGCTCGTACTACGTCGAGGCGCTCACGGACCAGCTGGAGGCCGAGGCGGAAGGGCTGTTCGCCGAGATCGAGAAGATCGGCGGCGTGGTGCGCGGGATCGAGATGGGGTGGTTCCAGCGCCAGATCGCGATGTCGGCGGCGCGGTACCAGAGAGAGGCGGAGGAGCGCCGCCGGATCGTCGTCGGCGTCAACGAATTCACGGTGGACGAGCCCGCGGTGCCGATCCCGCTCCTCAAGATCGGCGAGGAGGCGGAGCGCGAGCAGGTCGAGCGAATGGGAAAGCTCCGCTCGGCGCGCGCGACGGACCTCGTGCGGCGGCGGCTCGACGCGTTGGCCGAGACGGCGCGGGGGGATCGAAACGTGATCCCGGCGATGCTCGATTGCGCCCGCGCATACGCTACGCTGTACGAGATCCGCGAGGCGTTGGGGGGAGTGTACGGTGCCTACCGCGAGCCGGTTTTCTTCTAGGAGCCGCGCTGGCGCCGGCGGTCGCCCGATGTCGGGCGACCCCGTTGCCGAGCTGAACGAGGCCCTCTCGGAGCTGCTGGCGCTGGGGGATCGGGCCGGCTGGGTCGTCTCCTGCTACCAGAAGCTGGAGCCCGGGGACCGGGCTGGCGAGAAGTACCGCATCAAGCTCAAGAACCGCCTCCGCCGGGCCGCCCTGCGGATGGACGTCCTCGGCTTCTCGCGCGCCGCCCGCGAGGCCGTGAGCGCCGCGCTGGGCAGGATCCAAGAGTTCTTCCGGTTTCCGTCCAACTTGGTCGGTGGTCGTGGGCTCGCCGCCTTCGCGGCGAACGGGTTCTTCCGGGTGGTCCGGCTTCCCCACGTGCTGCGCAGCCGCGTCCTGGTGGACCGCACGCCGGTCGTCGGCGAGCTGGTCGCGCTGGCGCAGGCCGGGAGCAGGGTCCTCGTGGTCGCCACCGACCGGCGGTCGGCGCGGCTGTTCGATGTCGGGCAGGGCGGCGTGGTCGAGCTGGAAGGCATCGTGGCCCCGGACGCCACGCGCGCGGCCCGCTACCATCCCGACAAGGAAACGCTGCCCGGTTTCGGCGAGCACCGCTTCCACAACCGGATCCGAGAGGAGAAGCACCGCCACTTGGCGCGCGTCGCGGAGGCCGCGGCCGCGCACCTCAGGGCGCAGCCGTTCGCGGGACTGATCGTCGGGGGTATCGGAACCGAGGCGGACGCGCTCACGCACCACCTGCCACCCGGCGTCGTGGCGCAGGACGCCGTCGGCGTCGTCCATCTGGCGCCGAGGAAGGTGACGACTGCCGAGATCCGGGAGCTGGTCATGAGGTTCTTGGACGAGCGCGCGCGTCGCCGCGCCCAGCTGGACGTGGACGAGTTTCAGTCCGCGCAGGGGGCTGGTTGGGCGACGAACGGGGTCGAGGCGACCCTGCGCGCGCTGGCTGCCGGCCGTATCCGGACGCTGCTCGTGGATCACGATGCGGAGGTTCCGGGGTTCCGGCTCGAGCGCAGCGGTCGCCTCAGCGTCGAGGCCGCGGCCTCGCGCGGCGAGGGAGAGCCGCTGCCGGTCGCCGACCTGCTGGATGACGCGATCGAGGATGCGCTGCGCCAGGGCGTGCGGGTGGCGGTGGCCCGCGGAGCGCCCGCACGTCGCTTCGATCGCCTGGCCGGACTGCTGCGGTTCCGGTCCGGCAGCTAGGGCGCAGGGCCGGGCATGGGGTCGGACGGGCGGATGCGGCCGAGGGCGGCGTTCTTCGATGCGGGAGGCACGCTGGTCCACGTGGACTATGCGCGGGTCGGCGCCGCCTTGCGGCGCGTGGTTGGCCGTGCCCCGACGGCGCGGGCCCTGCTCGAGGCGGAGTACGCCGGCCGTGCCGCGGTTGAGGCGGCGATGGCGACGGACGGCACCAGTACCGATGGATCGCGCTGGGCCGTCCACTTCGCGGGGATGCTCGCCTCGCTCGGCTTCAGCGCCGACGAGATCCGCGTGCTGGCCCCCGCGATCCGGGACGAGCACGCCCGCTCCAACCTCTGGACGGTGACCGATTCGGGAACGGCGGAGGGCCTCGCCGCGCTGCGCACGCGGGGCCTGGTGGTGGCGTGCATCTCCAACGCCGACGGGACGGTGGACCGCGTGCTCGACCGGGCCGGCCTGCTCGCCGAGCTGGCGTTCGTGGTGGATAGCGGCGCCGTCGGGGTCGAGAAGCCCGATCCCAGGATCTTCGAGATCGCCCTGGAGCGCGCCGGCGTCGCCCCGAGCGAGGCGCTCTACGTCGGCGATCTCTACCCGGTGGACGTCGTCGGGGCCCGGCGCGCGGGCCTCACGCCCGTGCTGGTCGATCCCCTGGGCCGGTACGGCGATCGCGACTGCCGCACCACGCGGGACGTCCCTGCCTTCTGCCGCGAGCTTGTTAGGGCCCTTGACGCCGCGTAGGTTCCGCGCGCCATGAACGCCGCCGCCGCGTCGTCGAGCGGGGGGCCATCGCGTCCCATCCGGGTGCTGGTCGCGAAGCCCGGCCTCGACGGCCACGACCGCGGGGCGAAGGTGGTCGCGGCGGCGCTGCGCGACGCGGGGATGGAGGTCATTTACACCGGCCTCCACCAGACGCCCGAGATGATCGTGGCTGCGGCCGTGCAGGAGGATGCCGACGTCGTCGGCCTTTCCGTCCTTTCCGGGGCGCACATGACTCTGTTCCCGCGCGTCGTGGAGCTGCTCCGCACCGCGGGGCGCGGCGACGTCCTCGTCACGGGTGGCGGCATCATCCCCAAGGAAGACATGGAGGCCCTGGAGGGGCGCGGCGTGGGCCGGCTGTTCGGCCCCGGCACCGCGACCGCCGAGCTCGTGGCCTACATCCGGTCTTGGGCGAGCGAGCACCTGAGACCCTAATGGGCGCGAAGGTGGGTCGGCTCAAGGCGCTGAGCGACGAGTACCGGGCGCTCGCCGAGCGGCTCCGCCTGGGCGGCGGGCCGGTCAAGATCAAGCGGCAGCACGACGCCGGCAAGCTCACGGCTCGCGAGCGGGTCGCGCTGTTGTGCGATGCGGGCGCGCCCTGGCTCGAGATCGGCCTCCTCGTCGCGTTCGATCAGTACGACGGGCAGGCCCCGGCCGCCGGAGTGGTCACCGGCGTCGGCGTCGTGGCGGGTCGCGAGGTCGTCGTCGTCGCCAACGACGCCACCGTCAAGGCGGGCTCGTGGTGGCCCGAGACGATCAAGAAGATCCTGCGCGCGCAGGAAGTGGCGATGCGGCAGCGAATCCCCATCGTCTACCTGGTGGATTCCGCGGGCGTCAACCTCCCCTATCAGGGCGGCGTCTTCCCGGGCCAGTACGGGGCGGGGCGCATCTTCTACTACAACTCCCTGATGCGGCGCTATCTCAGGGTGCCGCAGTTCGCCGCCGTCATGGGCCCGTGCATCGCCGGCGGCGCGTATCTTCCCGCGCTGTCGGACGTCATCATCATGGTGGATGGCACGAGCTTCCTCGGGCTCGGCGGCCCGAACCTCGTCAAGGGCGCTACCGGGCAGACGGTGGATGCGGAGGCCCTGGGCGGCGGGCGGATGCACACCTCCGCGAGCGCGGTCGCGCACTACCTGGCCGAGGACGATCGCGCGTGCCTGGCCCTGCTGAGGGAACAGGTCGCTCGTCTGCCGCGCCCGATCCCCGCGCGCAGCGCGGCCTCGCCCCTGCCGCCGAAACGGCCGCCCACGGACCTCTACGGATTGTTGCCGAGCGACCACCGCATGTCGTACGAAATGCGGGAGGTGCTGGCCTGTCTGCTCGACGGCGGCAAGCTCGCCGAGTTCCAGCCCGACCTCGCGCGGGAGATGATCTGCGCCCACGCGGCGATCGAGGGGTACGCGGTCGCGCTCATCGCCAACCAGCGCGGGATCGTGAAGGCGCCCGGCGGCGGCCCGGCTCGCTTCGGCGGGATCATCTACACCGAGAGCGCGGAGAAGGTGGCGTACTTCATCGAGACGGCCAGCCGGGAAGGCCTGCCGATTCTGTTCGTGCAGGACGTCTCCGGCTTCATGGTCGGGCCGGAGGCGGAAACCTCGGGCATCATCCGCGCCGGAGCGGCGTTCGTCGAGGCCATGGCGACGGCGACGGTGCCCAAGCTCGTGCTCACCCTCAACCACGCCTCCGGCGCCGGATACTATGCCATGGCGGGGCAGGGGTTCGATCCCGACTTCATCTTCTCGCTGCCTACCGGCAGGATGGGGGTGATGGAAGGGGAGTCCGCGGTCTCGGCCGTCTACGGACCCGAGCTCGAGCGGGCGGAGCCGGCGGGCGGTCCATCGCCCGACCTCGCGGCGGCGGTGGAGGCCATGCGCGCCGACTACGAGCGCCAGCTCAGCGCCACGTTCGCGGGCGCGCGCGGCTTCGTGGACGCCATCGTCACTCCGGAGGACGCGCGGCAGACGCTCGGCTTCGCCCTCCGCGTTGCCGCCAACTACGCCGGCCCGCACCTCGGCCCGTACGTTCTTTCGCCCACGATCGCGTAGGGACGGCCTCGGCGATGCCGCGCGTCGTCCGTATCGCAGCCGGCCAGGGGTTCTGGGGCGACTGGCCCGAGGCGCCGGTCCGCCAGGTGGAAGGGGGGCCGATAGACTACCTCATGATGGACTACCTCGCCGAGGTGACCATGTCCATCATGCAGAAGCAGAAAGCCCGCGACCCCGGCCTCGGCTACGCGCGCGACGTGGTGCCGCTACTGGAGCGGATCCTCCCCGCCGTGGTCGCGCGCAACATCCGCGTCACGACCAATGCCGGCGGCGTCAACCCGGAGAGCTGCGCCGCGGCCGTGGTCGCCGCCGGCCGGGAGCTGGGCCTGGCCGGCAAGCTCCGGGTCGCCGTCGTTACCGGCGACGACCTCCTGGCCCGCCTCGACGACCTGCTCTCGCGCGGCATAGCCCTCGAGGACATGGACACCGGCCGTCCCCTCGCCGAGATCAGAGGCCGCGTCGTCGCGGCGAACGCCTATCTCGGCGCGCGGCCCGTGGCGCAGGCGCTCGGACGGGGCGCGCACGTCGTCATCACGGGTCGCGTCACCGACACCGGCCTCACGCTGGCCCCGATGATCCACGAGTTCGGCTGGGGAGAGGACGCGTGGGACCGGCTGGCCGCGGGGACCGTCGCCGGCCACATCATCGAGTGCGGCGCGCAGTGCTCCGGCGGCAACTACCTCGCCGGCTGGCCCGCCACGCCGGCCCTGGAAGACGTCGGCTACCCGATCGTCGAGGCGGAGCCGGACGGCACCTTCGCCGTGACGAAGCATCCCGGCACCGGAGGCGCCGTGACCGTGGCGGGCGTGACCGAGCAGCTCGTGTACGAGATGGGCGATCCGCGCGAGTACGTCACCCCCGACTGCGTGGCCGACTTCACCACCATCCGGCTGGAGCAGGCCGGGCCCGATCGCGTCCGGGTGCACGGCGTGCGGGGACGCCCGGCGACGGACATGCTCAAGGTCTCGGTGGCCTACCTGAGCGGCCACAAGGCGGTCGGCACGCTTGTGTATGCATGGCCCGACGCCTACGCCAAGGCCAGGGAGGCGGATCGCGTCCTCCGCGCCAGGCTCGATCGCCTCGGGCTGACGTTCGACGAGCTGCTGACCGAGTTCGTCGGGGTCAACGCGACGCACGGCCCGCTCGCCGGCGA
>JACQVG010000128.1 GCA_016209905.1 Gemmatimonadota bacterium
GACGCAGCGGGCAGGCGGTGAAGGAGGCGACGGCGTTGGCGCGAACGAGCCGGAGGTCAGCCAAACCGGTAAGGGTGTCGGATGTGCTGGGCAAGTACCTGAAATCGGCGGGCCTCGCCGAACGGGTGGCCCAGGCAGGCATCATTGAGGCGTGGCCGAAGCTGGTGGGGCCGGAGATCGCGCGGGCGGCGACGGCCGAGACGGTCACGCAGGACGGGATTCTCTTCGTGCGGGTGGAGTCGAGCGCGTGGCGGCAGGAGCTGTCGCTGATGGCGCCCGAGATCCTCGCGCTGCTCAACCGCGGGCGAAAGGTGGGACGGATCGTGCGGATCCGATGGATGACGGGAGGCGAGGGGCGAACGGCGGTGCCTGGATGAGCGGGACACTCACACCGGCCCCGGCGCTCACCGTACGGCAGGCGGCCGGCCGTCTCGTCGCCGAGCAGGTGCGGGAGCTCCAGCGGCACGAGAGGGGCGCACGCGCGGGCGGCAACCCGGTCGCGGTGCATCAGATGCGCGTGACCACACGCCGGCTGCGGGCGGGGCTGCGCGTGTTCCGGCGCTATCTGGTCCCCGGGCGACGGATCCGCCGGGGGCTCAGCCGGATCGCGCGCCGGCTGGGCCGGGTGCGCGACCACGACGTGCTGCTCGCGCTCCTGGAGGAGCGCCATCTCGGCGCGCTGGCCGGGACCGAGGCCGCGCGGCTCGAGACGCTGATCGCGCGGCTCAAGGAGAGGCGGTTCAGGGCGCAGCAGAAGCTCGAGACGAGCCTGGCTCGCCGCCGGTACCGGAAGCTGCGCGTCGCGCTGCGCGAGTTCGCTGCGCGCCCGCGCTTCGGCGGCGAGGAGAAGGCGCCGGCAGAACGGGTTCTGGCCGAGGCCATCGAGCGGCGGGCCGGCAAGATCGCCCGGCACGCGGCGATGACGGATCCGGCGCCGTCGCCGGCGGTGCTGCACCGGCTGCGGATCGAGGTCAAAAGGCTGCGCTACGTGCTCGACTTCCACGCGGCCTCGTGCGGAGTGGCGTATGCGCCGGAGCGGAAGCTCGCCCGGCAGCTCCAGGAGTGCCTGGGCGAGATCCACGATCACGACCTGCTGCTGGGCTGGATGGACGAGGGCAAGGGCTTCTTCGCCGGGCCGTGGCCGGCGTTGGGCCAGCGGCTGGCGAAGGATCGGCAGAAGCTGTACCGGCGATTCGTCCGGCTGCGCAGGCGGTGGCGGGACCGGACGACGGCGGCGCCGGCGGTGGCGCCGGCTGAAGCGTCGCGCTTCGCGAGCCTCGAGGCGGCGCCGGTGACGCTGAGGCTGATCACGACGCCGAAGCATGTGGCGTCGGCGATGGCCGGGTAGCTCGGCATGTATCGTCGGTCCGAGGCCCTGGGCGATCACGGCGGCGCGGCGGACCCACGACGGAGAGGCGAACCAACTCCGTGGCCAGGGGAAGCATGACGAGAGCGCAGAAGCCGACCGGGTACGACGCGGAGCAGATCCAGGTCCTCAAAGGGCTGGAGGCGGTGCGGCGGCGGCCGAGCATGTACATCGGCTCGACCGGATCGCGCGGACTGCACCACCTGGTCTACGAGGTCGTGGACAACTCCGTGGACGAGGCCCTCGCCGGGCACTGCGACCGGATCGAGCTCATCATCCACCCCGACGACAGCGTGACCGTGAAGGACAACGGCCGCGGCATCCCGGTGGACCTCCATCCGACGGAACGGATCCCCGGCGTCGAGCTCGCGCTCACGGTCCTGCACGCGGGCGGCAAGTTCGACAAGACGAGTTACAAGGTCTCGGGCGGACTGCACGGCGTCGGCATCTCCGTCGTCAACGCCTTGAGCGAGCGGCTCGAGGTCTGCGTGGATCGGGGCGGCGAGCGCCACCACATGGCGTTCGAGCGGGGTGAGACGTCCAAGAAGCTGAACGTCACCGGGAGGGCGAAGGGGACGGGGACGATCGTCCGCTTCAAGCCCGACAGCCGGATCTTCGCCGAGACGCGGCTCGACTTCACCATTCTGGCCAACCGGCTGCGGGAGCTGGCGTTCCTCAACAAGGGGCTCACGATCGAGCTCGCGGACGAGCGGCCCGACAGCAAGCGCCAGGAGGCGTACTGCTATCGGGGCGGGCTGGTGCAGTTCGTCGAATGGCTGAACCAGAATAGGAAGCCCCTCCATCCCAAGCCGATCACGATCGAGACGGTCAAGGAGGACGTGGACATCCAGCTCGCGCTCCAGTACGACGCCGGTTACACCGAGAACACGCTCACCTTCGTCAACAACATCAGCACCCACGAGGGCGGGACGCACCTCACCGGCTTCAAGGCGGCGCTGACGCGCACGATCAACGAGTACGCCAAGAAGAGCGGCGCGCTCAAGAAGGCGGACTTCACCCTCTCCGGCGACGACGTGCGCGAGGGGCTGACGGCGGTGCTCTCGATCAAGCTGCGCGAGCCGCAGTTCGAGGGCCAGACCAAGACGAAGCTCGGCAACGGCGAGGTCGAGGGGATCGTGAAGAGCGTGGTGAACGACCTGCTCGGCACGTACCTCGAGGAGCATCCGCCGGTCGCGCGGGCCATCGTGGAGAAGGCCTGCTCGGCCGCGCTGGCCCGCGAGGCGGCGCGCAAGGCGCGGGAGCTGGTGCGGAAGAAGAGCGGGCTCGACGGCGGGATCCTCCCCGGCAAGCTCGCCGACTGCTCGCTGGATGACCCCACGCTGTGCGAGATCTATCTGGTCGAGGGCGACTCAGCCGGCGGCTCGGCCAAGCAGGGCCGCGACCGCTCGTTCCAGGCGATCCTGCCGCTTCGGGGGAAGATCCTCAACGTGCAGAAGGCGCGGATCGACAAGATCCTCTCCAACGAGGAGATCCGCACCATCATCACCGCCATCGGCACCAACGTCGGCGAGGAGTTCAAGGTCGAGGACGCCCGCTACCACAAGATCATCATCATGACCGACGCCGACGTGGACGGCGCGCACATCCGGACGCTGCTCCTCACCTTCTTCTACAAGGAGATGAAGCAGCTCATTGACGCGGGGTACATCTACATCGCGCAGCCGCCGCTCTTCCGGGTGGCCAAGGGCAAGGAGGAGTATTACGCCTACGACGAGGCCGAGCGGGACGACTACGTCAACCGGCTCGCAAACTTCGCGAGCCCGGTTGCCAGTTCCTCAGACGGCGAAGGCGCAAGTGAAGGCGATGGGCGGGCGGGCGGCCGCCGGGGCGTCGTCATCCAGCGCTACAAGGGGTTGGGCGAGATGACCCCCGGGCAGCTGTGGAAGACGACGATGGACCCGGCGACGCGGACCATCCTCAAGGTGGAGATGGAGGACGCCTTCGAGGCGAGCCAGCTGTTCGAGACGCTGATGGGGGACGAGGTCGAGCCGCGCCGCAAGTTCATCGAGGAGCACGCGAGGTTCGTGAAGAATCTGGACGTGTAGCTGGAGGGCGACGGATAGGTCCTACCGCTACGGCTCGTCGAGCGCCGCCTCGGGATAGAGCTGCGGGAAGTAGTAACCCACTGCCGCCGTCGGGAAGCCGAGTCGCACGGGCCCCTTGGCCGACGTCGGGCGAAGCAACCCCTCGCGCAGCAGCAGGGAGAGCAGGCGCCGCCCGGTGCGCTCGCTCGCGCCCGCGACGCGTGCCGCCTCGCCGCGGGCCATCTCGCCCGCGCGCAGCACCTCCAGCAGGATGTACCTCGCCGACGCGGGCAGCGGCGTGCCAAGCACGCCGGCGGCGCGGCGGTCCGCGTAACCGCCGACCCGCCGGGCCAGGCCGTCGAGCTCCAGCAGCGAGCGCATGAAGCGAATCTGGTCGAGGCAGGTCTTAAGGAAGAAGCGGCAGAACTCCGTGAGCGCCCGAAGCGACCGCGCGCTGCGGCCGTCGTAGTCGTCCCACCGCTCCGCGTCCGCAGCGGCGAGCGCGGCGAGGTAGGCGGCCCGCCGTGACGCCAGGCCCCGCGAGACCGTCCACAGGCCGTGGGCCCCGATCCCCGCGCGCCGCAGCATGGCGTCGGTCATCAGCCGTGCCACGCGTCCGTTGCCGTCAAGGAAGGGGTGGATCCACAGCAGACGGTGGTGGCTCGCCGCAGCGGCGACCACCGCGCTCTGGCCCGCGTGGTGCCGCAGCTCGTAGCCCTCGGCGAAGCGATCCAGCAACTCCGGTAGAGCCGCGGGCGGCGGCGGCAGGTGCGCGCCTACGCCGACATCTTCGGTGCGCAGGGCCCCGGGCAGGACCTCCGTGCGGCGGCCGCCCGACGCGCTCGTCACGAACCGGTACTCCTCCGGGAGCCGGACGTAGAACTCCCGGTGCAGCCAGCACACGAAGTCGCGGCCCGTGACCGCGAGGTCGGGCTGGGTGGCGAGTCGCGCCTCGACGAACCGCTGCACCTCGATGTGGGCCCGCGCCTCGAGCTGGAGCGCGCGTCGCTCGGGGTCCCGCGCGTAGTGACCCGCGAGCGCGCGCTCGATGTCACGGGGCCGCGTGTCGTGACCCTCGATCAGGTTGGAGTGGTAGGTGTTGATGCTGCGAAGGAGATCAGCGACCGACTCCCGGACGCGGGGGTGGACGGCGGCTTCGAGCGCCGCTGCTTCGCGCACGGCCGCCAGCACGAGGTCATCCAGGGCGCCCGGCTCCGGCAGCAGGGGCTCCAGGGAGAACGTACCTGGGTTCGAATAACCGTGCATCTGGCCGGTACGAACATGCTGACTAGCTGCCGGCAAGTCAAGCCATTACGACGTATGATGATCGGGCATTTGGCCGATCGTATGGCCGCTCCTCCTGCCGGTTGAGTCGGGGGTAGAGGTGCGAGGCCACGCGCGGTGGGGAGCGAAGCTGGACGCGCGGGGCCAGGGAGGGATGCGACGGCGCTGAGAGTGAGCGTGCCGCGAGCGCCCCGCGACCACCGCCCGGCATTCCAAGACCTCGGATCAGGCTCCACTCGCCTCGGTGAACTGGAGCGGTCAACAGTGTCGCGCAACTGTCCCCAGCCCACGAGGCCTACCAGGGCGCCTCCGCCACAACTCTTGCTTTGACGCCCGTTTCGGAGGCCCGGCCGCGCCAGCGACCGGTTCCCCCAACGCCTTCGCGGGCGGACACTTCGAGCGCCCGCCTGCACTCAACCTCCCCCGCGGCACGACCTGTGCTCCTTGTCCTGCGTGGAGCTGACGCTGCCACGCCCTTCACCGCTCGGGGGCAACAGCCATGCCATGGCATTCGACCACGAACCCATTGCTCCCTCCGGCCTGACTGCGCAAGGGTTGCGCGTACTGGCAGGCGCCGGCGCGCTGCTGTTGGCGAGCGCCGGCGCGCAGGTCGCGGTGCAAGGGCTCGGCCGGGGCGAGCGGCTCGCGGAACAGCTCCGCCTCGCCCAAGGCCAGATCGAGCTTCTCCGCATCAGTGCGCAGCGCTTCGACTCGCTGTTCCGGTACTCCGCTCGCTATAAGGTGCCCGCCGATCTCGCGGCGCTCATCTACGATGGCGCGCTCCGGGAGGGCCTCGATCCGGATCTCGGGTTTCGACTGGTCAACGCTGAAAGCGGCTTCGAGCCCCGAGCGGTGAGCTCGGCCGGTGCGGTGGGCTTGGTGCAGCTCATGCCGAACACCGCTCGGGCTCTGATGCCGGGCATCACGATGGAGCAGATCTTCGAGCCCGAGACCAACCTGCACCTGGGCTTCAAGCTGCTGCGGCAGCTCATCGCCCGGTACGACGGCGACCTACGCCTCGCGCTGGTGGACTACAACGGGGGGCCTCGGAAGGTGTCGCAGTTCCTGCAGGAGGGACACCCCGGTGTGCTAGCCTATGTACGGATGGTGATGGGCCGGCGCTAGCCGAGGGGCCGCTACGGCCGCACGAGCCGCGCCGCCGTCAGGTTCTCCCGGCCCCCCTCCCCTACATCAGGTCGCCAAGCGGACCGAGCGAGAGGTTGAGATCGTCATCGCTCAGGCCGAAGTGCGCCTTGAGTTCGGCCATTCTCTCCTCGAGCCTCATGAACGTGACGCCCATGCGCTCGATCTCTTCCGGGCTCAGGGAGCCCGCCTCGATTCGCCTCACGGCCTGACGTTCGAGGAGCCGCCGCAACAGCTCGATGAGCGTGAGCACGAGCTTTGCCAGGCCCTGCGCCGCCTGGTCCGGACTCGCGTCAATCCTCCTTGGCAGCGCTCCGGCCACGTGCCCGAGCTCCCGAGCCACGTCACGCAGGGTGTCGTCCCGATCCCACCTCGCGTCACTCATCGGCCGAGCCGTCGGCGAAGTGGTACGGTTGCCAGGGGCAGGTCTGCTCAAAGTCGGAGGCGGAAGAGCGCTGCTTGAGCTAGTCTGCGGGGATAGGTGGGGGTGGGAGAGGGCGCTGGGGACGCGCCATTCCCTCGCCGTCTCCACCGAGCAGAGCAAGAGGCGAAGCCCCACGTGGATCAGGTCCACATCGGCGACCGACAGCGTGACGTCGCCCGCGACGACCACCCCGCGGTTGAGGACACGGTCCAGCGTTTCGAGCAGCGTCACCTGCCGCTCGAGGAGGGACTCCGCCACACACTCAGGCATCTACCGGCAACCCGGGCGTGAAGTGGTACGGGGGCCAGGGGCCCGAAGCCGTGAGGCGAAAGCCGTCGTGGCGATGATCCCGATTCCAGCGTTCCGCCTCCTCAAGAAAGGGCTCGACCGCGCGGCGATCGAGGAGGCAGGCCAGGTTCAGGACGACACGCTCGCCCTCGGGGGCAAACTCGGCGGCAATGGGATTCCGAACCAGCCTCGCTACCCGTGGCACCACCGCGGCCACCGCGTCGTCAGCGAGCTCCACCTCCCGCTCCAGCGACCGCGCGGCGAGCAGCTCTTCGGCCTTCCTTAGCGCGAAGAAACGGTGCCCGGGCGACGCTCCGGTCGCGGCGGCTCCCTGGGCGAAGATGGCTGGGTCCCCCCGCAACAGCGCCGTCCGCAGAGAGACGCGGTGCGAGAAGCCCTTCAGCCCCCACTCCTCCTTGCCGGCCACGTACCGCAGGGCCTCGCGCAACGTCCGCGCGTTCTTCGCCAGCACCGCGCGCAGCCGCTCGATGCCCAGGAAGACGGTGCCGAACCGCAGCGGGAGGACCGGCCCGCGCGCAAGCAGCGCCTCCACGACCCGCTCGTGCCGCCGCACCTTCTCCTCGAGCCATCCCACGTCTTGCAGGTTTCGCCGCAGCGGCTCGCTGCCGAACTCGGCGAGCGGCACGACACTCGCCGCGGCGCCGATTCCGCGGGACGCGAGCAGGGTGACCGGCGACTCGCCGTCCATCCCCTCCGGGGGCACGAGGTTCCCCGGCAGCACCAGCGCGTACACGTACCAACCGTGCGCGGGCGGCGACGCGGCGGAAACGTTCGGGACGTCGCGGGCGGCGCGCATCAGGGCTCCAGACCCCCCTCCAGCCGCAGCCGATGGATCAAGTACCGGACCTGGATATCCTTCGGCAGAAAGCGGTCCACCTCGTGGAGCACCCCCACGAACAGCACGCCCACCTCGCCGTCGCGTAGCGTCTGGTCAATGCGACGGCCGATGAACTCGTCGCGCGCTTTCAGGATCTTGGGCCCCTCCTCGGCGTACGCGTCTCTGGCTAGCCTGCGAAACTCCTCGTCGTTGGCGCTCGCGACGGCGCTGGTGAGCTCGTACTCTCTGCGCAGCAGCGCGGGTTCTTCGGTGCCTTCGAGCCGCGCGCCCTTGCCGATCAGCTCCAGGACCAGAGCGTAGTTCCTGCTGCCTTGGGCGGCCACCTCCCGCACGATCTCCAGCTCCCGACCGCAGACCGGAAGCCCGTCCTGGTACAGCCGCACCTTCTCCCACCGCAGATCTTGAGCCAGCAGCCGTTCTCGAATGCCCTGCCACAACTCCTCGATCAGCGCGCGGCGGTCCGACCACCGCTCGGGCCCGAAGCGCTCGACGAACCGCTGCTTCAGCAGTTCCGCCTTGGAGCCCATGTCCGCCACGCTGTGGACGATGGGGACATACAGTAGCTCCCTCATCCCTCACACGGCGGGGGCTTTGCCCCGGCCATCTCGTCGGCGACCACTCGGAGCAGCCGATCCAGGTCGAACGGCTTGCCGATGAACTCGCGCACGCCCAGCGCCATCGCCTCCCTGACGTGCGCCGGCGTTCCGTGCGCCGTGAGGATCACCACCCGGGGTGCGCCGCCGCCCTCCCTGATCCGCCTCAGCGTCTCGACCCCGCCCATCCCGGGCAGCGCGAGGTCCAGCACGATCAGGTCGGGCATCTCCCGCCGCACCAGAGCGAGCGCTTCCTCCCCGCTCGCCGCCGTGCTGACCGCGTACCCCTCGGCCGAAAACGCCGGACCGAGCAGCTCGCGAAGATCCCGCTGATCCTCCACGACGAGGAGCCTCCCCCTCCCCCTCCCCCTCACCTCGCCCATCCGCGCTCCTGTTCCGATGCCCGCAGCGACCGCAAGGCCTCGCTGAGATCGGACATCCGGAGCGCGTAGGCCCGAAAGGCGGGGTCGGTGCCCCATGGGTGCGCCTCGAGGTAGTCGCGGATCGCCAGCATCGTGCCCTTGCGGCACACGGCCTCGATGTCGGCACCCGAGCAACCCTCGCTCCCCCGTGCCAGCGCCGCCAGGTCTACGTCGTCGGCGAGCGGCTTGCCTCGGCAGTGGACCCCGAAGATGGCCAGCCGCGCCGCCTCATCCGGGAGGGGGATGGCGATCAGGGAGTCGAACCGCCCCGGCCGGAGCAGCGCGGGATCCACGATGTCGAGCCGGTTGGTCGCGGCCAGGACCACCACTCCCCGCATCTCTTCGATCCCGTCCAGCTCGGTGAGGAGCTGGCTGATCACGCGTTCGGTGACGTGAGAGTCGCCCCCTCCTCCGCGCA
>JACQVG010000125.1 GCA_016209905.1 Gemmatimonadota bacterium
GCCCACCGTGAGGAGCGTGAAGGCGAGCGGCACACCGCCGCGGCGCCTCAACCCGCCGGCGCCCCGGCGCCACCCCAGCGAGTCCAGGAGCGCATGCGACGCCGCCCGATCGAACGGCAGGCGCGGAACCGCGACCGCCAGCGGATGGGCGGGCGGCACCGGGCCATCCGCGACTTCGCCGAAGCCGTATAGGTGCGCGGCGACCATCTGCCGGCGGTCGAGCGCCATCGTCAGGGCCCGCCGCAACCGCCGATCGCCCAACGGCGGCCTGCGCGTGTTCCAGACCAGACCGTAGGTGAACAGGACCGGATAGTCCAGCACAGCCAGTCTCGGGATCCGCCGGACCAGCGACGCGTGCATGGGCAGGATGCCGGCGAAGTCGAGCTCGCCGCTCACCAGCCCGGCGAGCTTGGTCGTCGCCTCGTCCACGACCACGACGACCAGCCGTTCGACGCCGGGCGGCCCGCCCAGCGCGACCGGGAAGGCCGGGTTCGCCGCAAAGACCCAGCGCCGGTTCGGCTGGTGCGCGACGAAGCGGAACGGCCCGTTGCCCACGGGCCGCTCGTTGAAGGCGGCGACCCGCAGCGACTCGCGCGGCACGCCCGCCAGGAGATGAGCGGGCAGGATCGCCAGGTCGGCGAACAGGTCGGGAAAGCCGTTCATCGCGCGGCAGAAGGTCACCCGTACGGTGAACGAGTCCGCCTGCGCGCCCCGGATGCAGGCGAGATCACTCGCCCTGGGGTAGCCGGTGACCGGGTCCCGCGCCGCGTCGAGCGTGAACGCCACATCGCGACCGGTCGTCGGTACGCCATCGTGCCAGCGGACGTCGCGGCGCAGCTCCAGCTCGAGCGTGCGCCGGTCGGGCGACCAGCGCCAGCGCTCGGCGAGGTACGGCTCGGGACGCAGCGCGCTGTCGTAGCGCGCCAGGGTCGTGAAGAGCGCGTGCCGCTGCACCTGCCCCGCGAGCGGGTGCACGGTCAGGAGCGGATTGATGGATTGGAGATCGGCTCCCGAGGCGTAGAAGACCGTCCCCGCGGGCGTCGCGGGGCCGCACCCCGCGAGCGCGAGCAGCGCAGCGAGCCTGAGCCCGATCACGGCGGGGGAAACTAGAGAATTGACCGCAGCCGCGCGAGATTGGCCGCGATGCGCAGCGCGCTCGCCGGACGCTTGCTCCTCGCCGTGCCTACGGTGCTGCTGGTGCTCACCGTCACCTTTGCGGGCCTGCACCTCGCCCCCGGAGACCCGGTTCGCCTCTACCTCGGCCCCGCGGCCGACCAGGCCGCGGCCGCGCGGGCGCGGCGCGCGCTCGAGCTCGACCGACCCCTCGCCGTGCAATACGTGGGTTGGCTGCGCCGCTTCGTCGCGGGAGACTGGGGCGTCAGCATCGCGCAGCGCCGCCCGGTCACGCGCGTCCTCGGCGACGCCCTGCCGGCGACGCTGCTGCTCACGGGACTCTCCCTGCTGCTGACCTACGCGGGCGGGATCGCCCTCGGCGCCGCGCAGGCCACCCGGCCCCGCACCGGCCTCGACGCCGCGCTCACCGCTCTCTCCGCGGTGCTGTACGCGTTACCGGCCTACGTGCTGGCGCTCGGCCTCGTCCTCGTGTTCGCGTACGGCGCGGCGCTGTGGGATTGGCCCGCGGCGCTGCGGCTGCCCGCGCTCGGCGCCGCCGGGGTCGGGGCGGAGTACCTGAGCCCCGCGGCGCGTCTCGCCGATCGACTGCGGCATCTCGTGCTCCCCGTCGCGACCCTCGCGCTGGTCGGCGCCGCCGGCGTGGCGCGCTTCGTCAGGGCCGCGATGGTAGACGCCCTGCGCCAGCCGTTCGTCCGCGCGGCCCGCGCCAAGGGGCTCAAGGAAGGGCGCGTGCTCGCGCGCCACGCGCTCCGCACCGCGCTCCTGCCCGTCATCACGTTGCTCGGCCTCCAGCTTCCGGCGCTCTTCTCAGGCGTCGTCTTCGTCGAGACGATCTTCGCCTGGCCCGGGATGGGCCGCGCCGCCGTGGAGGCCGTCCTCGCGCGCGACTACCCGGTCGTCATGGCCGCGACCGCGGTCTTCGCGACCCTCGTCGTGGCGGGCAACCTTCTCGCCGACGCCCTCGCCGCCCTGGTGGACCCGCGGGTCCGCGTAGGCCGGTGAGCGCGCCCCGGGTCTCGCCCATCGTCGTGACGCTCTGGCGCGACCGGCGCGCCCGCGCCGGGGCCGCCGCCGTGCTGGTGCTCGCCGCGGCCGCGGTGCTCGGACCGCTCGTCATCGGGGCGCCGTCCTCGGAGCTGGGCGACGTCGTGGCGCGCCGCTTCGTCGCTCCGCTGGGCCGCACGAGCGACGGCGCGCTCCATCTGCTCGGCACCGACCGCCTCGGGCGCGACGTGCTGGCGCGCCTGCTGGTGGGCGCCCGCGTCTCCCTGGCCGTCGGCGTCCTGGCCGCCCTCGTCGCGATGGCCGTCGGCACGGTCGGCGGCGCCGTCGCCGGCTACGCCGGGGGAGCGCTCGACCGCGCGATCATCGCCGTCACCGACGCCGCGCTGGCCATCCCCCGCGTCCCTTTTCTCCTCCTGCTCGTGGCGCTCTTCGAGCCCGGCGTCGTGGTCACGATCCTCGCCCTCGGCCTGACCGGCTGGATGACCGTCGCGCGCCTGGTGCGGGGGGAGACGCGGTCGCTGCGCGCCCGCCCGTTCGTGGAGGCTGCCCATGCGCTGGGCGCTCGCCCGCGTCGCGTCGTGGCGGTGCACATCCTCCCTCACGCCTTGAGGCCGGCGCTGGTCGCCGCCGCGCTCGGGGTCGGCAACGCCGTCATGCTCGAGGCCGGGCTCTCGTTCCTGGGCCTGGGCGTGCAGCCCCCGACGCCGTCGTGGGGCAACATGATCGCGTCGGGGCGCGACGCGCTGATGGTGGCGCCGTGGGTGGCGGGCGCGCCGGCCCTGATGGTGGCCGTCGTGGTGTCGGCGCTCAGCCTCGTAGCCGACGCGCTCGAGAGCGCGCTGGCGGGAGAGCGAAGCGCCTAGCGCACTCGCACCGTCACCACCGCCCGCGGCGCGGCCTCGCGCTTGCCCCGCGCTCCCGGAGCCCACCGCCGGGGCGACGCCGACCGGCCGCCCCCGCCCACCGACCCGCTGCGTCCTTGACGCGCCGCGCCTGCGGCGGGGACTTGAGTTTTCTAAGGCGCAACTTTAGGATTCTCACATGCGCTACGTCCCCCGCCTCCTGGCCGCCGGCCTGGCGCGCGCGGCGCGCCAGTTCCCGGCCGTCCTGCTCACGGGGCCTCGCCGCGCGGGCAAGACCACGCTGCTGCGGCGGCAGTTCCCGCGGGCGGCATGGGTGCTATTGGAAGATCCCGACATCCTGGCCCGGGTCCGCGCCGACCCGCGCGGCTTCCTGGACGGGCTGCGCCCTCCGGTGATCCTGGACGAGGTGCAGAACGCCCCCGAGCTGCTGAGCTACGTCCGCACGCGGGTGGACGGCGCCCCGCGGCGCACCGGCCGCTGGCTGCTGACGGGGTCCCAGGAGGCGCCGCTGATGCGCGGCGTCACCGAGTCCCTGGCGGGCCGGGCGGCCGTACTGCACCTGTTGCCGTTCTCGATCGCCGAGTCGGCGAAGGTGTCCCTGCGGCGGGGCGGGTATCCGGAGGTGATCGCCAGGCCCGCCGCCGCGGACATCTGGTTCCGATCCTACGTGCAGACCTACCTGGAGCGCGACGTCCGCGCCGTCACCGGGATCCGCGATTTGGCGACGTTCCGCAGGTTCCTCGCGCTGGTGGCAAGCCGCATGGGCCAGCTGTTGAACAAGACCGACCTGGCGGCCCCGCTGGGTGTGTCGGTGCCGACGGTGACCCAGTGGCTGAGCATCCTGGAGATCACCGGCCAGATCCTGCTGGTGCCTCCGTTCTTCGAGTCGTTCGGGAAGCGGCTGATCAAGTCCCCGAAGCTCTACTTCACGGATTCGGGGCTCGCCTCTCACCTGCTCGGCCTCGAGACCGAGCGGGCGCTCGCGACCTCACCCTTCCTCGGCCCGCGGTTCGAGGGCTTCGTGGCGGGGGAGATCGCGTAGGCGCAGGCCGCCGGTGGCCGGCGGGCGGAGCTGTATCACTTCCGGGACCAGCAGGGGCTAGAGGTGGATTTCGTGGTGCCCACCGGACACCGCAAACTGCTGCTGATCGAGGCCAAGGCCTCGCGCACGGTGCGTCCGGGCGACGCGGAGCCGCTGCTCCGGCTCAGCCGGGCGGTCGCCGGGTACAGCGTCACTCGGCTGGTCGTTCACCGGCCGGGGCCGCCCACGGCGGCAGGGGAGGCGCTCAGGCCCGGTGTGAGGGCGGTCGGGGTCGAGGCGCTGGCGACGCTGGTGTAGGAGGTCGGCGGTCGCGGCCACGTGGCCAGACGGCCTGCCCGAGCCATCGAGCGGGAGCGCATGGGCAGGCCGCTTAATCGGCACGTTCGGTGCCGCGTTACTGCCTCCTGAGGCGTTACCTGCACCGCTCTGAACACAAGCGAGCCGAGGGGTTTCGCCCCCGGCTCGTTGCGCGGCGAAACGCACTGGAGAGACCCGGCACGTGAGCCGAGCGGGGCCTGCATGATTCCGCTCCGCAACCCAACGAATCGGTGACGGCCGCGGCGCGGATGCGCAGTACCGTGAAGCGTGTCCTCTTGCCACGTCCCCCTGCAGCCGAGCAGACTATGGGTATGCCACA
>JACQVG010000137.1 GCA_016209905.1 Gemmatimonadota bacterium
GAGGCACGGGCCTGGGCCTGGCCATGGTGTACGGTATCGTGACGGGGCACGGGGGTGGGATCGTGGTGGAAAGCGCCCCGGGCGCCGGCACGCGGCTGGACGCGTACCTGCCGGCGCTGGACGTGCCCGAGACGGCGGCCCTGGCGACGGAGGCGCCGGCGGCGGTGCCGCGTGGCACGGAGACGATCCTCGTGATTGACGACGAGCAGGATCTCAGGGACGCGATGAGCCGGATCCTGCGCTACCTGGGCTACACGGTGGTCGAGGCGGAAAACGGGCGCGTCGGCCTGGAACGATTCGACGAGATCGGGGACCGGGTCTCGCTGGTGGTGCTCGACGTCGTCATGCCCGAGATGAGCGGCGTCGAGACCTTCCGGCAACTGCGCGCCCGCCGCCCCGGTCTGCCGGTCCTGGTGTGCTCCGGCTACAGTGCCCCGGAGGACATCCAGGTGCTGCTCGACCTCGGGGCCACGGCCTTCCTGCCGAAGCCGTTCGACGCGATCGAGCTCGGCGGCGAGGTCCGGCGAATCCTCGACAGCGTGCCGCGGCCGCCTGACCTCGCTTGACGGCGCTCCCGGGCGGCGGCGACGATTAGCCTCGCAGGGACGCGAACTCGGGAGGGAGCGATGGCAGGCAGCGCACGGATGAACCGGCGGACGTTCGCCAAGGCGGTGACGGCGGCGGCGCTCGCGCCGGCGGTGTTGGCCGGCGGACGGGCGGACCGGGGAAACGGAGCCGGACCGGGCTGGTCGGGCGACGGGTCGGCCGACGCCGCGCCGGCGCGGCAGCAGGAGCCGTCGGCCTCCGCCCGGGCCCTCGCCGACGTGCTGCGCGAGCGGTTCGGCAATCGGTTCAGCGTCGAGCAGTACGCCGCCTTCACGCGCGACATCGAAGGCGCGCTCCGGCGCGCCGCGACGCTGCGCCAGCAGCGGCTCGCCAACGGCGACGAGCCGGCGTTCGGCTTCGCGCCCTACCGGAGCGATCGGTGAGCGCCGCCGCGGCCGCCGCGGCCCCCGCGGCCGTCCGGCCGCGCGGGGGGCGCGCCGCCCAGGAGGCCGAGCTCGCGTACGCCACTATCCGGGACCTGGCCGAGCGGCTGCGTCGCCGCGCGCTGAGCCCGGTCGCGCTCACCGAGCTCTACCTCGCGCGGCTCGAGCGGATCGGCCCCGAGCTCGGAGCGGTCGTGACGCTGATGCGTGACTCGGCGCTCGAGGAAGCGCGCCGCGCCGAGCGCGAGATCCGCGCCGGGCGCTACCTTGGCCCCCTGCACGGGATCCCCTACGGGGCGAAAGACCTGCTGGCGACCGCGGGCGTGCCGACGACGTGGGGAGCGGCGCCGTACCGCGCCCAGGTCTTCGAGCGCGACGCGACGGTCGTGCGGCGCCTGCGGGACGCGGGCGCGATCCTGATCGCGAAGCTGGCGATGGTGGAGTTGGCCGGCGGAATGGGCTACAACCAGCCGAACGCCTCATTCACGGGCCCGGGGCGAACGCCGTGGAATCGCGACTACTGGAGCGGCGGCTCCTCGACGGGCCCGGGCGCCGCGGTGGCGGCGGGCCTGGTCGCTTTCGCCATCGGCTCGGAGACCTCGGGCTCGATCCTCACGCCCAGCGCCTACTGCGGCGTGAGCGGGCTCAGGCCGACGTACGGCCGCGTGAGCCGGCACGGCGCGATGGCGCTGTCCTGGACGATGGACAAGCTGGGGCCGATGTGCCGGAGCGCCGACGATTGCGGCCTCGTCCTCCACGCCATCGCGGGCGCCGATGCGGAGGACCCGACGGCGGCGGAGCGGCCCTACGCCTACGATCTGCGCCGCCTCCCCGCCGGCGGCTTCACGATCGGCGTGATCAAGCTGGCGCCCGAGAGCGCCCAGCCCGAGGTGGCCGCGAACTTCCGCGCCTCCCTGGACCTACTCGGCCGGTTCGCCGCGCTGGTCCCGGACGTCGAGCTTCCCGATCTGCCCTACGGCGCGGTGCTCCGAACCATCATTGACGTGGAGGGGGCGAGCGCCTTCGAGGAGCTGATCGAGAGCGGCCGCCTCGCGGAACTCACGGCGCCGGAGGACCGCACCGGAGGGTATGCGGGCACGGTGGTCTTCGCGACGGACTACCTCCGGGCGCTCAGGATGCGGGCGGTGATCGGCCGGCGGCTCGACGAGCTCTTGCGGCGGTTCGACGCCGTCGTCGCGCCGACGCGTAATACGGTCGCCTCGCCGCTCACCGTCGCCTTCCGCGACGCGGCGCCGGGGCTGCGCGGTGGCTCGCCGATCATCGGCGCGACGAATCTCGCCGGCGTGCCGGCGATCTCGGTGCCCAACGGCTTCGGCCCGAGCGGGCTGCCGACCGCCATTCAGCTCGTGGGAAGGGCCTGGGAGGAGAACACGTTGCTCGCGATCGCGAACCAGCTTCAGCAGCGCACCGACTGGCACCGGCGGCGGCCGCCCGGGGCGTAGCGACTCGCCGTCAGCCGCTAGCCGGGGCCTGCCGCCGCTTGGTCCGCCTCCGCGCGCGGGCGCACGCGGCCGAGGCTCCCCAGTTGCGCGATGTCGCGCGGGAAGAAAAGGGCGATCGTCCAGTCGAGGACCACGCGCACCTTGCGCGCCACGGTCGGGAGCTGGAGCAGGTGGTAGGTGCGCACGATCCACCACGCGAGGAAGCCGTGCACCGGCACGCCGAGCAGCCGCCCCGCGCCGTCGTGTGTGCCCAGGGTCGCGAGCATGCCGAGCGTGCCGTGCGAGAACCTGAGCAGGGTCCCGCCCTCGAGCGTCGCGGCGAGGTTGTTGGCGAGCGTGCGCGCCTGGCGGAGCGCGTGCTGCGCCGTCGCCGGCGCCGGCTGGCCGCGCGTCGCGTCGTCCGGCACCGCGGCGCTGTCGCCGAGCGCCCACACGCCCGGGAGGCCGGGCACCTGAAGCCCGGGCGTCGTGACGATGCGCCCCAGCGCGTCCTTCTGGGCCGGGATGTGCGCGGTGAGCGAGCTCGCGCACACGCCGGCGGTCCAGACCACCGTCTCCGTCGGCACCACCTCATCCGAGGAGAGCACGACCGCGTCGGCGCGCACCTCGCGCAGCGTCGTAGCGGTCAGTATCTCGATCCCCCGCGCCGCCAGGCGCCTCTCGACCCGGCCCGCGAACGCGTCGCCGAGCTCGCGAAGCACCGAGGGACCGGCCTCCACCACGACGAACCGCAGCTCCGCCCGCACCAGATTGGGGTAGTAGCGCAGCGCGTCCTCCGCCATCGCGTGAAGCTCGGCCGCGGCCTCGACGCCGGCGTAGCCGCCCCCGACGAACACGAACGTCAGCAGCTTGCGGCGGGCGTCGTGGTCCGAGGTCGCATCCGCGAGCTCGAGGTGCTGGAGCACCCGGTTCCTGAGGTAGATCGCCTCGGCCAGATTCTTGAACCCGACGGCCCGCTCCGTGAGGCCGGGCACGGTGTCCGGCATCCGGGTGGCGCTGCCCAAGGCGAACACCAGCTGATCGTAGCCGATCGCGCGGTCCGGTCCCTCGGGCGGGCGCACCGCGACGGTTCGGGCACGCACGTCAACCCGCACCACCGTGGCGACGATCACTTGGGTTCGCTTGAGCGCCGTGCGCAGCGGCACGACCACGTGCCGCGGCTCGAGCGCGCCCGCCGCCGCCTCGGGAAGGAGCGGCGTGTAGAGCATGTAGTTCTCGTTCGAGACGAGGGTGAGCTCGTGCAAGGGGCCGCGCAGCCGGCGCTCGAGGTTGAGCGCCGTGTACATGCCGCCGAAGCCTCCGCCGAGGACCAGGATCCGGGCGCCGTGCAGCCGGCCGCGGCGGGGGCGCCTGGTCACGTGAGAGTGTACTCCGGCCCGCTGCCGCCTTCGGGCGGCGTGAGCCTGCCGCCCTTCGCGCTGATCGCGCCGCACTGCACGCAGTTGGTGGGGTTGACCCGAAGCGCTCGGCCGGCCCCATCCTCACCCCACTCGTACACCGCCGCGGGGCACATGTGAATCCACGTCTCGCCGACCGCCGGCGGCACGTTCGGCTCCACGCGCAGATGATTCGGCTGCGTGTCGCGGGTGCGGTTCCCGCTCGCGTACACGCTCGAGAGCTTGTCGAAGGTGCGCACGCCGTCCGGCGCAGCGGACCGGCGCCGCCCCAAATGGACGGGATGATCGGCGTCGGCCGCGACCCTGAGCCGCCACCCCGGGAAGGTGCCGCGGGACGCCGTCATCAGCGCCGCCAGCGCCACACCCGGCAGGAGGCCCACCCGGAAAGCCTGCCGCATGTTCCGGACGCGGTGGAGGTCGCTCCAGATGAAGCTCGCGCGCACGGCGGCATCGTAGCCGTCGAGCGCGCCCGCCGCCCGCGGGTCCCGCCCGGCCTTCAGCACCTCGAAGACGCTCTCCGCCGCCAGAATACCGGACCACATCGCGTAGTGGATTCCCTTCAGCGCGGGCACGTTGACGAAGCCGGCCGCGTCGCCGACCAGCAGGGCGCCGGGCACGCTGAGCCGCCGGGGGAGCGCGTAGAAGCCCCCTTCGGGGATGGTCTTCGCGCCCCAGCCGCGCTCGTTCCGCGCGCCCCCCTCAAGGATCGGCGCGACCAGCGGGTGCAGTTTGAACTCCTGCAGCAGGTCGTGCACGGAGAGCGTCGCGTCGGCGTGCTCGAGCCCGACCACCAGGCCCAGCGAGACCTGGCGCTCGCCCATCGGATAGATGAAGCTGCCACCGAACTCGCGGTGGGCCTTCCCGGCGCGGAGCGGCCAGCCCATGGTGTGGATCACGCGGTCCGGCGCCCGCGGCACGTCCCAGACCTCCTTGACGCCCAGCGCGTAGATTTGCGGATTTGGCCCGTGCAGGCCGAAGCGCTCGATGAGCGCGGCCGCGAGATGGCCGGTCACGCCCTCGCTCAGCACCGTCGCCGCGGCGTGCACCTCGGCGCCCGGCTCGTGGTTCGGCATCGGCACGCCGTCCTTGTCCAGCCCCTTGTCGCCCGTGAGCAC
>JACQVG010000129.1 GCA_016209905.1 Gemmatimonadota bacterium
CCGTCTCGGCCGTCGCCGCCCGCGCGATCTCCGGCCCCACCAGCTTCGGCCACGCCTCGATGATGCCGGCCTGGGCCACCCGTTCGGCGAGGCCCGCCGACTTCAGGTACTTGCCCAGCACATCCGACACCCGTACAGGCTTTGCCGACCTCCGGCTCGTTCGCGCCAACGCCGTCGCCTCCTTCACCGCCTGCCCGCTGCGTCCGTGCCCGAGGCACGAAAAACGCCACGGTGCTTCCTTTGGCGGACCGTGGCGAACGCACCCAGCCGGAGCCATATCACAAATGGCAATTTAGCAGGGAACCCCTGATAAATCAAGGGGTTAGCGGCATCGTCACCGGCCCTGGAATCGCGGCGGCCTCTTCTCCAGGAAGGCGCTCAGGCCCTCTCTCATGTCGTCAGTGGACGCGACGAGCGCGAACGCGTCCGCCTCCAGCCTGAGCCCCTCCTCCAGCGTCGTCTCGAGTCCGCGGTCCACTGCCTCGATCGTCAGCGCCACGGCGAGAGGCGCCTTGCCGAGGATGGTCCGCATCAGCTTCTCCGCCTCGGCGGCCAGCTGATCGGGCGGCACCACCTTGCTCACCAGCCCGAGGCGGAGCGCCTCCTGCGCGCCCACCTGCTCGCCCGTCAGGAGCAGGAACAGGGCGTTGCCCTTGCCCACGATCCTGGGCAGGCGCTGCGTTCCGCCGTAGCCCGGCGTGATGCCGAGGCCCACCTCCGGCTGTCCGAAGCGAGCGTTGTCGCTCGCGATCCGGATGTGGCAGGCCATGGCCAGCTCGCAGCCGCCGCCCAACGCGAAGCCGTTCACCGCCGCCAGCACGGGCTTGCCCATGGTCTCGAAGGCCCGGAGCATCGCCTGGCCGGCGATCGCCCGCTCACGCCCGTCGAGCACGCCCTGCCTGGCGAGGTCGCCGATGTCGGCGCCCGCCACGAAAGCCTTTGGGCCTGCGCCGGTGAGGATCACGCCGCGCACGCTCGGGTCCTGCTTCACGGCGCGCGCCGCATGGTGGAGCTCGGCGACGACTTGATCGCTCAGCGCGTTGAGCTTGTCGGGGCGGTTGATGGTGAGGAACGCGATGGGGAGCCGGATGTCGAGGAGGAGCGTCTGATAGGTCATGGCGGGAAAAGTAGTGGCGCCCTACTTTGCCCGCCATGCAAGTGCGGGCGCTCGAGTGGGCCGCTTCCGGCGCGCTCCGGATCCTCGATCAGACGCTGCTGCCGGCCGAGGAGCGCTGGCTCGAGCTGGATCGGGTGGACGCCGTGGTGGAGGCGATTCGCTCCCTCAGGGTGCGCGGCGCGCCGGCCATCGGCATCGCGGCGGCGATGGGCCTGGTCGCGTCGTTGCGCCGCTCGCTCATCGAGCCGCGCGAGCGGTTCCTCGCCTCGGCGGACGCCGGATGCGCCGCGCTCGCCGCCGCCCGCCCCACCGCCGTGAACCTCACCTGGGCGATGGACCGGATGCGGCGGTGCGCGCGGGCAACGCCGGGCGACGTCGCGGCGATCTTCGCGGCCCTGGGGGAGGAGGCACAGGCGATCTGGAACGAAGATCGCGCCATGTGCCGCGCCATCGGCGAGCACGGCCAGGCGCTGGTCATGGACGGGACCAACATCCTGACGCACTGCAACACGGGCGCGCTCGCCACCGGCGGCATCGGCACCGCGCTCGGCATCGTTCACGTCGCGGCGGAGCGCGGCCTGCGCGTCCACGTCTGGGTGAGCGAGACGCGACCGCTCTTCCAGGGAAGCCGGCTCACGGCCTGGGAGCTAGCACGCGCGGGCATTCCGCACACGCTGCTCCCCGACAACGCGGCGGCATCGCTCATGGGGTCGGGGAAGGTTGATCTGGCCCTGGTCGGAGCCGACCGGGTCGCCCGCAACGGCGACGCTGCCAACAAAGTCGGCACCTATGCCCTCGCGTTGATCGCGAGGCACCACGGCGTCCCACTCTACGTCGTGGCCCCGTCGAGCTCCTTCGATCCCGCGTGCCCCGGCGGTGACGCCATCCCTATCGAGCAGCGGGCCGCCGACGAGGTGACCCGTCCCCTCGGCCGGCAGGCGGCGCCCGAAGGCACGGCGGCGTACAACCCCGCCTTCGATGTGACGCCGGCGGCTCTGATCACCGGCTATGTGACCGAGAACGGGATTCGGACGCCGCCCTTCGACTGATCCCGCCGGCCCCCGTCCGGCTCAGCCGGCGATGTGCAGGGCCGCCCGGGCAACGGCCGCCGTCACGCCTTCCAGGAAGGCGTAGTCCAGCGTCTCGGGCGTGTCGCTTGCCCTGTGATAGTTGGGGTTCCGAAGGTCCGCCGTGTCCGTGAGCAACAGCGCCGGATAGCCGGCGTCCCAGAACCTCGCGTTGTCCGACCGACGGGTGTCGGGCACCAGCCACCCCTTGAGCGGCACGGCGAGAGTGACCAGCGGCACCGTGTCGGCCGCCGCGCGCTCGAAGGTCCGGAGCAGCGCCCTGGAGCCACCGTCGCCCACGGCGGCCAGAAACGTGCCCTCCCGCGGCACCCTCTTGACGAGGCGCACGGCCGCCGGCACGACCTGCGACGGACCGGTGAAGCCGACCATCTCGAGGACGAGCGCGCCGGCGACCCTTGCGCCGCGCGCCCTCAGCCACTCAACGTACGCGCGGCTCCCGATCCGGTAATGGCCGAGGTAGTCCTGAATCTCCTCGAGGTTGAAACCAACGAACTGCACCGTCGCGCCGGGCCGGCTGCGGCCGAGCAGGCGAGCGGTTTCGAGCATCGCCGCCACGCCGCTGGCGTTGTCGTCCGCCCCGGGGGAGCCTGCCACCGAGTCGAAGTGCGCGCCGACCACCACCCACGGGCGCTCCGGCTCCGCGCCGTCGAGCGTCCCGACCACGTTGTGGAATTCACGCCCCTTAAGCTCGAAGATCTGACGCTCGACCCTGAGCCCGGCGGCGCCCAGCTCCAGCGCGACGAGGTCCTCCGCCGCGCGGAGGGCGTCGGGGGCAAAGGCGGCGTGCCGGGGCACCGCCAGTCGGCGCACGTCCGCCTCGAGACGGGCTCGATTTGGCATGCGATTTGCCCTCGTCGTCATCGGCGGGTCCCCACTTGGGAGGTTGTCATGAAGCAGCTCGCGCTCCTGCTCGGACTCGTGATTCTCGGCTGTCGCCCGGCTTCCAACGAGCAGGCAAGCGTCTCGGTCCCGTCGGGCGCGGAGGCGAACCAAGCCCTGAGTGTCCAAGAGCGGCGGCTGCTGGTGGCGGCCACCATCGCCCTGCCGCCCGCCGGCCTCACGCCCGACAGCCTGCCCGACCCGACCCAGCCGGGCGCGAGGATGCTGGCCCAATACTGCGTCCAGTGTCACGCCCTGCCTTCTCCGGCGATGCACGGCGCCGTGGACTGGCCCTCCGTGGCCCGGCGTATGTGGGCGCGGATCGACAAGATGCGGGGCGACCTCGGCATCGCGACTCCGAGCATGGCCGAGCGCTCCCAACTCTTGAACTACCTCACGTCCCACGCCCTTAGGGTCCCTGAGAACTTACCGGCCGGCGCCGGCCGGGCCCAGTTCGAGGAGACCTGCTCACGCTGTCACGTGCTCCCCGACCCGCGCATCCATTCGGCGCCCGACTGGCCGGTGGTGGTCATGCGCATGGAGCGCAATATGGAGCGGATGAAGGTCTCCGGCGTGACCCCCGAGGTGGCGCAACGGATCCTGGGCTATCTCCAAATGGCCTCGGCGGCGCCGCGCTAGCGGCGAGCGTCGCGGGGAGTGAAGCCCGCGACGCTCGGGTGCCGGCTCCCTGCCCGTGTCCCTCGTCCTGGCGCTCGACCAAGGAACGACCGGCAGCACCGCGATCGTCGTGGACGCCGAGGGCCGCGTGCTCGCGCGCGGCTACCGGGAGCTGACGCAACACTTTCCGCGCCCCGGCTGGGTCGAGCATGATCCTGCGGAAATGTGGCGCGTCACCCTCGAGGCGGGCCGGGAAGCGCTCGGCACCGCGCGCATAAGCCGCCGGGAGGTTGCCGCCATCGGCATCACCAACCAGCGAGAAACGACGGTGCTCTGGGATCGCCGCTCGGGCGAGCCCCTCCACCGCGCCATCGTCTGGCAGGACCGGCGCACCGCCGAGCGCTGCCGCGCGCTGGATCGGGCGCTGATCGGCGCGAAGACCGGCCTCGTGCCCGATCCGTACTTCTCGGCCTCGAAGCTGGAGTGGCTGCTCACCGCGCTCGGCCCGGTCAGGGGCGCGGCCTTCGGCACCGTGGACGCGTGGCTCGTCCACAAGCTCACCAAGGGGCGCGCCCACGTCACCGACCCCAGCAACGCCTCGCGCACGATGCTCTACGACATCGAGACCAAGGCGTGGGACGAGGAGCTGCTGAAGCTGTTCGGGGTGCCGCGCGAGATCCTGCCCGAGGTGCGCCCCTCTTCGGGGATCTTCGGGCTCGCCGACGCGGAGTGGTTCGGCCACGAGATCCCCGTGGCGGGAATCGCCGGAGACCAGCAGGCGGCGCTCTTCGGCCAGGGCTGCTTCGACGCCGGCGGCGCGAAGAACACTTACGGCACGGGTGCTTTCCTGCTCCTCAATACCGGGCAGCGGCGGGTGCGCTCCTCGCGCGGGCTGCTCACCACTATCGCCTGCGATGCGCGAGGCGAGCCCGCCTTCGCGCTCGAGGGGTCGGTCTTCATCGCCGGCGCGGCGCTCCAGTGGCTTCGCGACGGCCTCGGCGTCATCCGCGCGGCGGCCGAGAGCGAGGAGCTGGCGCGGAGCGTCCCCGACACGGGTGGCGTCGTCTTTGTTCCCGCCTTCGTCGGGCTCGGCGCCCCTCACTGGGACGCCGACGCGCGCGGCGCGATGTTCGGCCTCACGCGGGGCGCCGGCCGGGCGCATCTCGCCCGGGCGGCACTCGAGGCGATGGCCTTCTCGACCAAGGAGGTCCTGGACGCGATGACCGCGGACGCCGGTCTCGCCCTCGCTGACCTGCGCGTGGACGGCGGCGCGGCGGCCAATGACTGGCTGATGCAGTTCCAGGCCGACGTCCTCGGCGTCCCGGTGCGCCGTCCCGACCTCGTCGAGTCCACCGCCCTGGGAGCCGCCGGCCTCGCCGGCCTCGCCACCGGCGTCTGGCGCTCGGCGGACGAGTTCTTCGCCGCTCGCCGCTACGAGGAGTTCCGCCCCGGCCCGCTGCCCGAAGAGCGCTGGCGCGACTGGCAGCGCGCGGTGCGGGCCACGCTCGGCTGGGCGGAGGAGGGCCGCGCGCCACGGGACCTCGGATCCAGCCCCGGGGGCTGACGGCCGACTCGCGACACCCTGTACTCGGCCACCCGTTGGTTTGGGGCGGTTCGTCCCACGACCGGCGGACCGATCGCACCGCCGCGTGGTATTACTTTTGCGGGGTGTTGCGTTCGGGTATCTTTCACAAGGTGGCCTTCGATCCATGAACGCGCGGACCAAGTTTCTCGTCGGCGGCGGGCTGGTGCTCGCCACGGTCGGCTATCTCATGGCGTCCGGCATCAAGGAGACCGGCGTCTACTACCTGACGCCCTCCGAGCTGGCCGCGCGGATCGGGGCCGATCCGTCCTTCTACAACCTCGGGCTCAAGCTGGGCGCGCGGGTGGTGCAGGGCTCCGTCCGGCGCGACGTCGCCTCGCAGACGATCGCTTTTCGCGTCACCGACGGCGTCCAGAGCTATCCGGTGGTGTACCGCGGCCTCGCCCCGGACACCTTCACCGACGAGGCTGACGTGGTGCTTGAAGGCCGGCTTCAGCGCGACGGTGTATTCCACGCAACAACCCTCCTCGCCAAGTGCGGCTCCCGCTTCGAGGCGGCCCCTGCTCGCGCCTGAGCGCGGATGACCGATCTCGGCAACATCGCGCTGTGGATCGCGCTCCTCATCGGTGTGTGGGGGAGCGCGGTCGCGTTTCTCGGCGGCAGGCGCGGCCGGTCCGATCTCGCGCGGAGCGCCGAGCGCGCTGCCTACGTGGTGTGGGGACTCCTGCTCGTCGCCACGGCCGGGCTGCTCAAGGCGCTCCTGACCCACGACTTCAACGTCGAGTACGTCGCCTCGTACACCAGCCGGAACCTGCCGGTCTGGTACACCTGGTCGGCCTTCTACGCAGGCCAGAAGGGCTCGCTGCTCTTGTGGGCGGTCGTCGTTGCGACGTTCGGGGCGGCGGCGTTGCTCGTGAACAGGGGCAGGCACCGCGAGCTGATGCCCTACGTCGCCGGGGTCGTGCTGGTCGTGGTCAGCTTTTTCGTGGCGGTGATGCTCTTCGCCGCGAACCCGTTCGAGCGGCTCGGCTTCACGCCTCCCGACGGCAACGGCCTCAACCCGCAGCTCCAGAACCCGGGGATGACGATCCACCCGCCGATGCTCTACCTCGGCTATACCAGCATCACCATCCCCTTCGCCTTCGCCGTCGCCGCCCTGATCTCGGGGAGGCTCGATACCGGGTGGCTTCACGCGATCCGCAAGTGGACGCTGCTCTCCTGGCTCTTCCTCTCCGCGGGGGTCGTCCTGGGGATGTGGTGGGCGTACGTCGAGCTGGGCTGGGGCGGCTACTGGGCCTGGGACCCGGTCGAGAACGCGTCGCTCCTGCCCTGGCTCACGATGACGGCGTTCCTCCACTCGGTCATGATTCAGGAGAAGCGGGGGATGCTCAAGCGGTGGAACGTCGGCCTGGTCATCGGCTCGTTCCTCCTGTCCATCTTCGGCACCTTCATCACGCGCAGCGGCGTCATCTCGAGCGTGCACAGCTTCACCCAGTCTCGGGTGGGCTACTTCTTCCTGATTTTCCTCGTCCTCTCGGCGGCCGTGGCCTTCGCACTCCTCGCCTATCGGTGGCCGCGCCTGGAGGCCGAGTCGAAGCTCGAGTCCGTCGCGAGCCGCGAGGCGGCGTTCCTCTTCAACAACCTCATCTTCATCGTCATCGCCTTCTCGGTCCTGTGGGGGACGCTCTTCCCCATCCTGTCGGAGTGGCTGCGGGGAACGAAGGTCACCGTGGGGCCGCCGTTCTTCAATCAGGTGAACGTGCCGCTGGGGCTCCTCCTGCTGCTCCTGACGGGCATCGGCCCGCTCATCGCCTGGCGTCGCGCCTCGCCCGCCAACCTCAGGCGGCAGTTCCTCGCGCCGGCGCTCGCCACGTTGGTCGTCGCGGCGGCGCTCGTGGCGATCCGCATGTCGGACGGATGGGCCATCGTCGCCTACGCCCTCGGCGCGTTCGTGACCGCCACCGTGGCGCAGGAATTCGTCCGCGGCACCGGCGCGCGCCACAGGCTCCATCGGGAACCGTACCCGCTGGCCCTGGTGCGGCTGGTGGGCCGCAACCGGCGGCGCTACGGCGGGTACGTGGTCCACCTCGGGATGGTGATGCTGTTCGCGGGGTTCGCGGGGTTGGCGTTCAAGAGCGACACCGAGGCCACCCTGAAGCCCGGCCAGTCGGTCGAGGTACGGTCGCCGTACGGGCACACGTACCGTATCACGCACCAGGGAGTCTCCCAGTACGAGCGACTCAACCGCTTCGTCTCGGCCGCGAGCGTGGACGTCTTCCGGGACGGCCGGTACCTCGGCGTCATGAAGAGCGAGAAGCGCCAGCACACGGACTCGTTCGGCCGGCCGACCTTCGAGCCTTCGACCGAGGTGGCCATCCGGAGCGACGTGCGCGAGGACCTGTACATCGTGTACGCGGGGTCGGTGCAGGGCACGGAGGAGGCCGTCTACCGGATCACCGTCAACCCGCTGGTCTGGTGGGTCTGGTACGGCGGAGTCGTGCTGGTCCTCGGCGCGCTGATCACCATGTGGCCCGGCGGCGGCGGGCCGACCCCCGCGAGCCTCCGCCGCGTCGAGCCGGCCGGCTATGTCGCACAGGTCGCTTAGCGTCGCGCTGCTGCTGGCGGCGAGCGGGGCGATGGCGCAGACGCCCGGCCCGCGCCCGCCGTCCACAGATTCCGTCGGGCGCCTGGCGGCGCCGGGCGCGGTGCAGTCGCGCGAGCGGGTGACCGCGCGCGACAACGACCTCCTCGTCAAGGCGATCGAAGGGAGGATGCGCTGCACCTGCGGATGCAACCTCGACGTCTTCACCTGCCGCACCACCGACTTCACCTGCACGACGTCGCCCGCGATGCACCGGCTCGTGCTGGCGCGGCTCGATTCCGCGCTGACCCCCGATCAGGTGGTGGCCGCCTTCGAGGCGCAGTACGGCCAGGCGGTGCTGATGGCGCCGCCGAAGCGCGGGTTCAACTGGGCGGCCTACCTGATGCCCTTCGCGGGCCTCGGCGCGGGGCTGGTCGTCCTCGGGCTCGTGATGCGGCGTTGGGTCCGCGCGCGGCCGAAGCCGTCGCCGGAGCCGGCGGGCGAAGCGGCCGGAGCGACGGCGCAGGAGCTCGAGCGCTTGCGGCGCGAGCTGGAACGGATCGAATCGTAGCGTGCAACTCCTGCTCGGCCTCCTGCTCGCGTTGCTCGCCGTGGCGGTCGTGCTCGATCCCATCCTCCGGGGTCGCGCTCCGGCGCCGGGCCCGGCGCCGCGCGAGCCCGACGAGGCCCGCGGGCCCCAGCGCAAAGAGCTCGCTCTCGCCGCCCTCAAGGAGATCGAGTTCGACCGCGCGACGGGGAAGCTGTCCGACGCCGACTACGAGCGGATGCGCTCCCGGTACACGGAGGAAGCGCTGGCGGCCATCCGCGTCGAGGATTCGGCGGCGGCCGCCGCCGCGGCGCGGGACGGCCCCCTGCCGGGGGGCTCTCCGACGCTCGACCCGGTCGAAGCGCTGATCGCGAGCGCCCGCACCGCGGCGGGAGGCCGCAGGTTCTGCACCGAGTGCGGCGCCCCCCTGGAGGGAAGCGGCCGGTTCTGCGTCGAGTGCGGCGCCCGCCTCTAGCGCGCCCGGACTCCGCGCCGCAACGTATTCGTCCGTTTGCTCGTAGCTGTCACGTCCCCTCTCTATCCGAGAACGATCCGATGCCCAGACGCTGCTTGGCGACCGCCCTCGCGCTGATCACCGCCGGCTTCGGCCCCGCCGCCGCGCAGAATCCGCGGCCCACGCCACCCCAGGGCCAGCCGGCCGGTCAGGCCCCCGCGGTCCAGCCTCAGGGCGGCGCCCGGCCGCAGCAGCCGGAGGGCCTGAGGCCGTATCGGGAGGTCATCACGGCGCAGGCGGTGACCGACTCGGGCGTCTTCCTCGTCCACCGCGTCGGCGAGAAGCTCTTCTACGAGATCCCCCGGGGCCAGCTCGAGCGCGAGTTCACGTTCATCGCGGACCGCCGGGGGGCGCAGCGCGGCGTCGGCTTCGCCGGCCAGCAGGTCACGAGCCGGGTGGTGCGGTGGCAGCGCATGGGCGGTCGCGTGCTGCTCAGGCTCGTCTCGTACGCCATGGTCGCCGACAGCAACCAGCCGGTCAGCCGGGCCGTTCGGCTCTCGAACCAGGAGCCGGTCATCATGAGCTTCGACATCGCCTCGTGGAGCGAGCGTGACAGCAACGCCGTCATCGAGGTCACGCGGCTCTTCACGACCGACGTGCCGGAGATCTCCGTCAGGCGGCGGGTCCGGGCGCGCCGGCTCGACACGTCGCGCTCCCTGATCGAGCGGGCGCGCGCCTTCCCCCGCAACGTCGAGGTGAGCGCGCTCCAGACCTTCGAGCTGGACTCCGTTTGGAGACCGGCCGGCGAGCCGAGCGACACCGCGCTCTACACGGTCACGATGCTGATGAACTTCTCGATGGTGCTGCTCCCGGACCAGCCCATGACGCCGCGCCTCTGCGACAACCGCGTCGGCTTCTTCTCCGTCGAGCAGGAGGACTTCGGCCGCGACGAGCACGGCGTGGGCGAGCGCTGTTACATCACGCGCTGGCGGCTCGAGCCGCGGGATCCCGGCGCGGCCGTCTCCGACCCGGTGAAGCCGATCGTGTTCTACATCGATCCGGCGACGCCCGAGAAGTGGGTGCCGTGGCTGATCCGCGGGGTGGAAAGCTGGCAGCCCGCGTTCCGGGCCGCCGGCTTCAGCAACGCGATCGTCGGCCGCCGGGCGCCGACGCCCGGGGAGGACCCGGAGTTCGACCTGGACGACGCGCGCTACTCGACGATCCGCTGGCTCCCCTCGCTCATCGAGAACGCGTCGGGCCCGCACGTCCACGATCCCCGCACCGGCGAGATCCTCCAGTCGAACATCAACTGGTACCACAACATCCTGAACCTGGCGCGCGACTTGTACTGGGTGCAGGTGGGGGCGGGCGATCCCCGCGCCGCGCGCCTCCCGCTGCCCGACTCCCTCATGGGCGAGCTGGTGGCCTACGTTGCGGCGCACGAGGTCGGCCACACCCTCGGCTTCCGGCACAACATGATCGCCTCGAGCAGCTACCCGGTGGACTCGCTCCGCAGCGCGAGCTTCACCAGGCGCTACGGCACGACGCCGTCCATCATGGACTACGCGCGCTTCAACTACGTCGCCCAGCCCGGCGACGGCGCGTTTCTCCAGCCGCTGATCGGCCCCTACGACTTCTTCGCGACCGACTGGGGCTACCGGCGCATTCCGGGCGCGTCCACGCCCGACGCCGAGCGGCCGATCCTGGATTCGCTGGCGCGGCTTCAGGACGCGAACCGGATGCTCCGCTTCGGAAGCGCGGACGGGATCGATCCCGACGCGCAGACCGAAGGCCTTGGCGACGACCCGCTGGCGGCCACGCGGTACGGCCTGATGAACATCCGGCGCCTGGTGCCGATGCTGGTCCCGGCCACGACGTCCGACCGGCTGAGCGACTACAGCGACCTCACCGAAATGTACGGGCGGCTCATCGGACAGTGGCGGGACGAGATGGGTCACGTCGTGACGGTCGTGGGCGGTGTCAACCGGCACGAGAAGTATCCGAGCCAGGCGGGCGTGATCCACACCGTCGTGCCGCGGGCGCGACAGGCCACGGCGGTCGCGTTCCTGAACGAGAGCGCGTTCCGGACCCCCGACTACTTGTTCGATCCGGAGATCCTGCGGCGCATCGAGCCCACGGGCCACGTGGAGCGCATCCGCACGGCGCAGAGCGCGCTGCTCACCACCCTGTTCCAGGACGGGCGGCTGTCGCGGCTGGCCGAGCAGGCGGCGACGGCCGCCGCAGGGGCGCCGGCTTACTCGATCGCCGATCTCCTCCGAGACGTGCGGCGGGGCGTCTTCTCCGAGCTGTCGGCGCCGCGGGTGACGCTGGACGCGTACCGGCGCAACCTCCAGCGGGCGTTCGTGGAGCTGATGGACGCCAAGCTCAACACGCCGCTGGCCGCGCGGCCGGCGCCTGGGTCGCCCTTGCCGGGGGCCGCGGCCCCGGCGGTGCCCAGACCCGGTGACGCGCGGGCGCTGGTCCGCGCCGAGCTGCGCGACCTCGACGCCTCCCTGCGCCTCGCGCTCGCCAGGTCGTTGGACCGCACGACCCGGGCGCACCTCGAGGATCTGCGGTATCGAATCGAGCGGGCGCTGAATCCGAGACAGTGAGAGGAGGACGGGCGCTGTGGCGTCGCGGCTCGCGCTGGCTCGTCTACAGCCACTTCCAGAGCCAGTACTTTTCCCACGCCACCTTGCCCCAGTGCCACCACCGGGACGGCGGCCGCAACCTGACCTCTGGCGCCGGCTCGGCGTAGAAGTTCCCCGAGCCGTAGCCGGCGCGGCCATCGCCCGTCTCCAGGAAGCACGCACCCCAGCCATCGAAGGCGGTGCGCCCGCCCAGGCCGTTGATCTCGGCGGCGATATTCGCGGCAACCGTCACGGCCTGCCGCTTGGCGAACACCCCCGCTTTGGGCAGAGGCTTGCCGTGGGCGAGCATGATGCCCACGGTGTCGCCGACGGCGTAAACGCCGGGGTGCCGCGTGGCGAGCGTGACACGATCGGCGGGAATCCAGCCCTTCTCGCCCAGCAGTCCGGCCTCTCGCACCACGCCGGGAGGGCGCAGGGGCGGGATGGCGACGAGCAAATCGTACGGGGCGGTCCGGCCATCCGCGAAGACCAGCTGCCGCGCCTCGGCTTCGACGCGCGCCAGGGTCTGCTCAGCGTGGTAGGCGATGCCGCGGCCGCGGAGCACGGCGAGCACCGCTTCGGAAACCGGGCCGCCGATGACGGGAAGCGGCATCGGCTCCGGCGTGTACATCGTCACTTCCGCGTCCACGCGGCGCCGGCGGAAGTGCGACTCGAGCAGGAGCGCGGCCTCGCACGGCGCGCCCGGGCACTTGTAGGGTAGCGACGGCACCACGAGCACGATCCGCCCGTCCCGGAACTCGCGCAGCGCTGCGGCCAGCCGTTCGGCGCCCGCGACCGAGTAGAACTCGTGGGCGGCCTGCCCGAGGCCGGGCACGGCGTCCATCGCCAGGTCGGCGCCGAGCGCGAGGACGAGATAGTCGGCGACGACCTCCGCTCCGTCGAGCCGCACCGCGCGGCGCGCTGGATCGATCGCCGCCACTTCGGCGCGCCGGACCTCGATGCCGCGGCGGGCGAGGGGATCGAGGTCGCGGACGATGGCGCTCGGTGCGCGATCGCCGGTCATCACCCAGAGGAGGGACGGCCAGAACACGTGCTGGCCCGTGCGGTCGGCCAGGATGATGCGGTGCTCGCGGCCCAGGCGGGAGCGCAGCTCTCTCGCGGCGACGAGGCCGCCCACGCCGCCGCCGAGCACGAGGATGGTCTTGCCCACGGGAGCCCCCTCCGTCAGAACGGAATGATGCGGTCCGCCGCCACGGTCCAGTCGGCCAGCTCCTCCATCGAGCTGCGCCGCGAGCCCTGCACGACCTCGGCCTCCACGATCCCGCGCGCGTCCATGCAGGAGCCGCACAGGCCGACCTCGCCGCCGCTGCCGAGGAAGGCGCGCAGCATGGTGGCGGTGTTGTAGTAGCCCTTGGGCGTCTGCTGCCCCCGCAGGGCGCAGGCCACCGCGCCGCCCATCAGGAACAGCCGCACGCGGACCCCCTCGCGCTTGGCGAGGCCGGTCGCCAGCCGAAGCGCGTTGTAGGCACGCTCGGTGTCGTAGGGCGGATCGTTCACGAGGACGAGCGCGTTCATGCCGCCCTGCCGTCGAGCCGTCGAGCCAGCTCGCCGCTGCGGCGCAGGCGCGTGCGCAGCACCCGGCGCATGAGCTCGAGCGCCGCGATGATCCGGGGATCCGCCAGCCGATAATAGACGTGCGCCCCTTCGCGCCGGCTCTCCACGACGCCCTTGGCCCGCAGGACGGCGAGGTGCTGCGAGACGTTCGCCTTGGGGGCGCCGAGCTCACCGATCAGCTCCGCGACCGGGCGCTCGCCTCGGCGGAGGGCCTGAATGAGACGCAGGCGCCACGGGTTGGCGAGGGACTTGCACACGTCGGCGTGGAGATCGAAGATGCGGGCGTCGCGCATCGGGTCAACCAGTTTCGAAGTCTATTTACTGATAAACCGACGCGCCGCCCGCGTCAAGCCCCTGGCCTAGAACTCCAGCGCCTCCATCCGCCGGAGCGCCATCTTGAGGGGCACCACCGTCGCCGCGACGCACAGCCCCGCGGCGAGGGCGAAGGCGCCCAGCATGAGGGGCGTCACCACCAGCGGCTGGCGGTTGAAAGCGGCCTGCAGGTACCGGTACACCGGCACGGACTCGATCACGATGACGGCCGCGAGCAACGCGATCGTCGCCATCATGAACACCAGCCCGCCGAAGCTGGTGGGGATCTGCGCCGCGTTCTCGGTCTCGAACTGCGGGTAGAACGCGCCGAACGCGAGGGCCATGGCGCCGATGGCCAGAGTGAGGAGCAGGATCGTGCCGACGCCGACGGCCATCATGAACGGCGTTGCCCGGAGCAGCAGGTTGGTGAGCACCGTGATGGCCAGGGCGAGCACCAGCAGCGGGATCGTCCCCACCCAGTACTTGGCCCACAGCATGGCCCGGAGCTCGAGCGGGCTGGAGCGCAGCAGCCACATCTGCCTCCCCTCCAGGCTCACGGCCGGAAAAATGAAACGCGCCGCGATCGAGGCGAGGACGAACCCCGCCAGGCCCAGGTTGAGGAAGGAGACGACGGAGACGAGGACGAACGGCACCTGCTCGCCGCGGAACAGCGGCAGCGCCTTGATGTTGAACAGGTACACCACGAGCAGGGCCGCCAGCAGGATGAGCTGGCTCCACTGCGTCGTGTCGCGGAAGAACAGGCGCAGGTCCTTGAGCACGAACTCGCGCCGCGCCGCGCCGAGCGGCCCGAGCGCCCAGCCCAGCGACCAGTTCCAGAACCCGCCCCGGACGAAGCGTTCCGCCCCCTCCTGCGCCCTGGTGTAGCCGGCGCCGTAGAGCCGCCCGTGCAGCCACGCCCCGCCCGCCACGAAGGCCGCCGCCGTGCTCCACAGCAGGTAGAGCGGCAGCCAGTCCCACGTCCCCTCCAGGCGCCCCATCACGGCCCGCGTCACCCACTCGCTCGGCAACAGCGGCGACGCCGGGGTACGCAGCACGGCGATGAAGTCCAGCAGGTTCTGGAACCCCTCCGGCCGGGCGAGCTGCTCGGGCCGAATGATCCGAAACAGGAGGATGACTCCGGCCGCCGCGCCCAAGGCGATGATCGAAAGCAGATCCCGCGTGCGACGCGCCGGAAACACGTTGACCAGGATCAGCGTGCTCGCCGAGCCGAGCACCGCCGGCAGCACGAGAAACGGCACGAACGCGGCCACGGCGAGCGGGGCGAACAGCCAGCCGCCGCCGTAGACGATCCCGTAGGCGGCGAAGATCGGGACCGCCATCAACGCCACCATCCAGGAGGAGTGCAGCAGCGTCTCGCCGAGCTTGGCCAGGTAGAGGCGCAGCCGGTCCACCGGCGAGGAGACGAGGAGGTCGAGGTCCTTGGCGAGGAAGAACGACGAGAGCGCCGTGATCACGTTCGAGAGCAGCAGCACCGAGGCGAAGGAGAGCAGCACGAGGGAGAGGAGCTTGGCCGCGAGCAGGGCGCCGATCTCCTCGACGCCGCGGAAGTAGCGCAGCACGCGGAACAGCACGCCGAAGACGCCCGCCCAGAACACCAGACCGACGGCGCCGAGGACCATCATCTTCCCGCGCCCGCCGGTCGCGCGCTCCTGCTGCAGGCGCGTGAGCGCCGTGCGCCACTTCGGCTGGAGCACGTGCACCAGCGTGGGCTGCTTCACGCTTCGAGCACCGCCTGGAGCTCCTTGGCCGCCGCGCCGCCGGTGAGCCGCAGAAACAGGTCTTCCAGGCCCACGTCGCCCGCCGCGTGCTGGGTGCGCAGCTCCGGCATCGTCCCCGCCGCCACGATCCTGCCCCCCTGCATGATCGCGATCCGCTCGCACAGCGCTTCCGCGATTTCCAGCGTGTGCGTGCTCATCAGCACCGTGCCCCCGCGGCGCACGAAGCCGCGGAACAGCTCCTTGAGGAGCCGCGCCGCGCGCGGATCGAGCCCCACCATCGGCTCGTCCACCACGATCGCCTCGGGCCGGTGGATCAGCGCCGAGGAGATGATCAGCTTCTGCCGCATCCCGTGCGAGTAGGACTCGATGAGCTCGTTCTTCCAGGTGGACAGCTCGAAGACGTCCAGCAGCTCGTCCACCCGCCGCTCGACCACCTGCCCGTCCTGCCCGTAGAGGCCGGCGACGAAGCGGAGGAACTCCGCGCCGGTCAGCTTCTCGTACACGAACGGCCGGTCGGGAATGAAGCCGAGGAGCGCCTTCGCCGCGATCGGGTCGGCCTGCACGTCGTGGCCGCCGACGAGGATCCGCCCGCCGGTCGGACGCAGGATGCCGGCGATCATCCTGAGCGTGGTCGTCTTCCCCGCGCCGTTGGGGCCCAGGAACCCGTACAGCGTCCCCTTGGGGACGTGCAGCGAGATCCGGTCCACGGCCCGGAACGAGCCGAAGTCCTTGGTCAGGCTCTCGAGGCGGATCACGGCGCTAGCTCCGCGTGCCCACCACGGCGAGCTGGAGGCGCCCGATGAGGCGGATCAGCTCCACCTGGCGGGCCAGGCCGCCGACCACGAACCTCAAGTGGGCGGCGTCGGCCGGGAACTGGCCCAGGGTCGGGTCCACCGCCACCCACTCGCCCAGCCAGACCTCCGGCCAGGCGTGGAAGTAGAAGCGCCCGCGCAGATAGACCACGCCCGCCGCGGTGCGGGCGGGAAGGCCCAGCGCGCGCGCCAGCGCGACGTAGAGCACGGTGTGCTCGTTGCAGTCGCCGCGCCGATCCTCGAGAACCCGCGCCGCGCTGGGAACGCTCACCGTGACCCGCTTCTCGAGGTTGTCGTACACCCACGCCGTGAGCAGTCCGGCCACCAGCCCGGCGCGGCGCTCGCGCCCCACAATGCGCCGCGCCTGCCCCTGAA
>JACQVG010000130.1 GCA_016209905.1 Gemmatimonadota bacterium
ACCCGGTACGCCGACATCGGCGTGTACATCTGCTACGACCGCCACTTCCCCGAGGGGGCGCGGCTGCTCGGCCTGCACGGCGCGGAGATCGTCTTCAATCCGTCGGCGTCCGTCAAGGGGCTGTCGCAATACCTCTGGAAGCTCGAGCAGCCGGCCCACGCCGTCGCCAACGGCTACTTCATGGGCTGCATCAACCGGGTGGGAACGGAAGCCCCGTGGAACCTCGGCGAGTTCTACGGCTCGAGCTATTTCGTGGACCCGCGCGGCGACGTCCTCGCGCAGGGGAGCGAGGACCGTGACGAGCTGGTGGTCGCCGAGATGAATCTCGACGTGATCGAGGAGGTCCGGCGTACCTGGCAGTTCTTCCGCGACCGGCGCCCGGAGACGTACGAGGACATGGTGAAGCAGCTGCCGTAGGACGAGGGTGATGCGATGCCACTGCTGATCAGCAACGGCCGGATCGTCACCGCCACCGACGACTACGTCGCCGACGTCTACTGTCGGGGCGAGACCATCGCCCGCATCGAGCAGGCGATCGACCCGCGGTCGCTGCCTCCGGACACCGAGATCGTGGACGCCTCCGGGAAGCTCGTCTTCCCCGGCTTCATTGACCCGCACGTCCACATCTACCTGCCCTTCATGGGCACCTACGCCGTGGACGACTACGAGTCGGCGAGCCAGGCGGCGCTGGCGGGCGGCACCACCACGCTGATAGAAATGATCTGCCCGGGGCCCCAGGACGATCCCTGGGAGGCATTCGAGCTGTGGAAGTCGAAGGCGACGGGACTGGCCGCCGTGGATTTCACCTTCCACATGTCGGTGGTCCGCTTCGAGGACGACGTCCGCGAGCAGTTCCGGAAGATCGTGAAGGCCGGCGTGGCGTCGTTCAAGGTGTTCCTCGCCTACAAGGGCGCGCTCAACCTGTCGGACGAGCACCTGTTCGCCTGCATGACGATGGCCAGAGAGCTGGGCGTCATCGTCACCGCCCACTGCGAGAACGCCGACGCCATAGACGCGATGCAGAAGCTGCTGCTGGCCGCGGGGAAGACCGGCCCCGAGTGGCACGGCCCCTCGCGCCCGCCGACGGTCGAGGCGGACGGCGTGCATCACCTCTGTTCCTTCGCCGAGCTGATCGGCACGCACGTCTACACCGTGCACACCTCGTGCGACGAGGCGGTGCGCGCGGCGCTCGCGGCCCGCCACCGGGGTGTCAACGTATGGATCGAGTCCGTAGCGCCGCACTTGGTTCTCGACCGGACGTACGCCGAGCAGCCGGACTTCGAGGGCGCGAAGTACGTGATGAGCCCGCCGCTCAGGGACAGGGCCAACCAGGCGGTGCTGTGGAACGGCGTGAAGAGCCGCGCCATCAGCACCGTCGCTACCGACCACGCGCCTTTCAGCTTCGGTACGCAGAAGGTGATGGGAAGAGAGGCGTTCACGAAGATCCCCAACGGCATCCCCACGATCCAGGAGCGGGTGGACCTGATCCACACCTACGGCGTCTGCGAGGGACGCTTGACTCTCAACACGATGGTGGACGCCTGCAGCACCCAGGCGGCGCGCCTGTTCGGGCTCTACCCGAAGAAGGGCGCCATCCGGGTGGGGAGCGACGCGGACCTGGTCGTGTACGACCCCGACGAGAGGGGCACCTTCTCGCGGAAGACCGGCCACTCGAAGGTGGACTACTGCGCCTACGAGGGCTGGAAGCGTCGGGGGTGCGCCGCCGTCGTCACGGTGCGGGGGCAGGTGCAGGTCAGGGGCGGCAAGTTCGTGGGGACGATCGGGCGCGGGCAGTTTCTCGCCCGCGAACCGACACACGGGTGACGACCATGGATTCCGCGACCGTTCGCGCCAAACACACCGAGTTCCTCTTTCCCTGCGTCGCCAACTACTACGAGGAGCCGGTCGTCCTGACGCGCGGCGCCGGGTCGCGGGTCGAGGACGCGGACGGCCGCGAGTACCTGGACTTCTTCGGCGGGATCCTGACCGTCTCGCTGGGGCACTGCCACCCGCACGTCGTGGAGACGGTCCACCGGCAAATGCAGGCGCTGGGGCACACCTCGACGCTCTACCCGACCGAGCGCGCCGTGACGGTGGCCGAGCGGCTGGCCCGGCTCACCCCGGGCCGCCTTAAGAAGAGCTTCTTCACCAACAGCGGGACCGAGGCGGACGAGACGGCGATCCTCCTGGCCAAGCTCTACACCGGCAGCCAGGAGATTATCGCCCTGCGCCACGGCTACTCCGGGCGCAGCCTGCTGGCCCTGGGCCTCACCGGCCACGCCCCGTGGCGGCTCCTGCCGACGCAGGTCCCCGGCATCAAGCACGCGCTCTCGCCGTACTGCTACCGCTGCCCGCTGGGGCTCGAGTATCCCGCCTGCGGAGTCAAGTGCGCGCAGGACATCGAGGAGCTGATCCGCACCGAGACCACCGGTCGGCCGGCGGCCTTCCTGGCCGAGCCCGTCCAGGGCGTGGGCGGCTTCATCACGCCGCCGCCGGAGTACTTCCAGATCGCGGTCGGCATCGTGCGCAAGTACGGCGGCGTCTTCATCTGCGACGAGGTGCAGACGGGATTCGGCCGGACGGGCGGGAAATGGTTCGGCATTGAGCACTGGGGCGTCGAGCCGGAGATCATGACGATGGCCAAGGGCATCGCCAACGGGATGCCGGTCGGCGCCACGATCGCGTGGCCGGAGGTCGCCGACTCGCTCCGCGGCTCGAGCCTCTCGACGTTCGGCGGCAATCCCGTCGCGATGGCCGCGGTGGACGCGACGCTCGACGTGATGGAGCGGGAGAACGTCCCGCAGCGGGCGGCCGAGCGCGGCGCCCGGCTCCGCGGGCATCTCGAGGCCATGAAGGAGAAGTACCGGTTCGTCGGCGACGTCCGCGGGATGGGCCTGATGCAGGCGATCGAGCTGGTGGAAGACCGCAAGACGAAGGAGCCGGCCCAAGGGAAGACCCTGCGGCTGATGGAGGCCACCAAGCGGCAGGGACTGCTCATCGGGAAGGGCGGCCTGTACGGTAACGTGCTCCGCATCGCGCCGCCGATGCTGATCTCGGAGGGCGACATTGACGAGGGGGCGCGGCTGCTCGACCGGGCGCTGGGCGAGATCAACGCCGATGACTGACGCGCCGACGGCCGACGTCGCGTACGACCCCCGGCTCTGGAACCCCGACCTCGCCCCCACCCCGCCGGCGCGCCGGACCTGGACCTGGTGGCACATCGCGTCGCTGTGGATCGGCATGGCGATCTGCATCCCGACGTACACCCTGGCCTCGGGTCTCGTCGCTCAGGGCTGGACCTGGCAGGCGGCGGTCGGCGCGGTCGTGCTCGGGAACCTGGTGGTCCTCGTCCCCATCGCCCTCAACTCGCACGCCGGTACCCTCTACGGCATCCCCTTCCCGGTCCTGGCGCGCGCCTCGTTCGGCGTGCAGGGCGCCCACGTGCCCGCCGTGCTCCGCGCCCTCGTCGCCTGCGGTTGGTTCGGCATCCAGACCTGGATCGGCGGCTTCGCCATCTTCAAGCTGCTCGAGGTCATGTGGCCCCGGATCGCCTCGCTGCCGCAGGTCCTGCCCGCCGTCGTCGGCCTCGGCACGGGCGAGTTCCTGTGTTTCATGGCGTTCTGGGCGCTCAACGTCTGGATCGTGCTGCGCGGGATGGACTCGATCAAGTTCCTGGAGTCGTGGGGCTCGCCGTTCCTGTTGGCGGTGGGGGTGGCGCTCTTCATCTGGGCCTTCTCGCGCGCCGGCGGCCTGGCGCCGATGCTCGAGAACCCGGGCGGCACGACGGCGAGGCTCGGCAGCGTGTTCGGCGCCGGGCTGACGTCGGCCGTCGCCTTCTGGGGGACGATGGCGCTCTCGATCCCGGACTTCTCGCGCTACGCCCGCAGCCAGCGGGATCAGGTGGTCGGCCAGGCGGTGGGCCTGCCGGGCACGATGGCGGTGTTCGCCTTCATCGGCGCCGCGGTGACCAGCGCGACCGCCGTGATCTTCGGTACCCGCATCGCCGATCCGGTCGCGCTGCTGGCGCGGGTCGGCGGGCCGCTGCTGATCGTGATCTCGATGCTCGGCCTGACGGTGGCCACGCTGACCACGAACATCGCGGCCAACGTCGTCGCCCCGGCCAACGGGTTCAGCAACCTGGCGCCGAGCCGCATCTCCTTCAGAGCCGGCGCCATGATCACCGCGGTCATCGGCATCGTGATGCTCCCGTGGCGGCTCTACAACGATGCGGCGGCCTACATCTTCACCTGGCTCATCGGCTACGGGGCGCTGCTCGGTCCCGTGGCCGGGATCATGATCGCCGACTACTTCGTGCTGCGCCGCCAGGCGCTGGCGCTCGACGACCTGTTTCGGCGCGGCGGCGCGTACGAGTACCGGCGCGGGGTGAACTGGGTCGCGATGGCCGCGCTGGCGCTCGGGGTGCTTCCCAACTTCCCAGGCTTCCTCGCCGCCCTCGGCGCCGTCGAGGTCTCAGGCCTGTGGCGTTCCATCTACCAGTGGGCGTGGTTCGTGGGCTTCCTCCTGGCCGCCACGCTCTACCTCGTCGGGATGCGGATCCTCCACCCGGCGCCCGCCCTGGGCCGGGCCGGGGGCGCGCCCGCGGCGGAGTCGGCCGACCCGTGACCCATTACGCGCCGCCGCTGCCCGCGGCCGAGCTGGAGCGCAACTTCGCCGACATCGCCCCGCCCCTCACGCCCGACGCGGCGATCGCCGAAGCGCACCGCTGCCTCTACTGCTTCGATGCGCCCTGCACGAAGGCGTGCCCCACCCACATTGACGTGCCCGCGTTCATCAAGAAGATCGCGACGGGCAACCTCCGAGGCTCGGCGCGCGTCATCCTGGACGCCAACCCGATGGGCCATTCCTGCGCCCGCGCCTGCCCGGTGGAGGTGCTGTGCGAGGGCGCGTGCGTCCTGAACGACCGGGACGTCAAGCCCATCAACATCGCGCTGCTCCAGCGCCACGCGACCGACTACGCGCTGGAGCGGAAGCTCCGGCTGTTCGCGCCTGGACGGCCGAATGGCAAGCGCGTCGCGATCGTCGGCGCGGGGCCGGCCGGCCTCTCCTGCGCCCAGGACCTCAGGCGGTGGGGCTATGCGGTGACGGTGCTCGAGGCCCAGGACAAGCCGGGCGGCCTCAACACGTACGGGATCGCCGAGTACAAGATGCGGCCCGCCACGGCGCTGGCCGAGGCGCAGATGGTTCTCGACCTCGGCGTCGAGCTTCGCACCGGCGTCGTGGTCGGGCGCGACGTCGGGCTCGAGACGCTGCTCGAGGAGTACGACGCCGTGTTCGTGGGCGTCGGCCTGGGCTCGAACCGCGGACTGGGCATCCCGGGCGAGGAGCTCGTCGGCGTCGTGGACGCGTTGAGTTTCATCGCGCATCTCAAGAGCCATCCCTACTCCGAGACGCCGGTCGGCCGGCGCGTTGCGGTCATCGGCGCCGGAAACACCGCCATCGACGCCGTGACCCAGGCCAAGCGTCTCGGCGCCGAGCGGGCCATGATCGTCTATCGGCGCGGCGAGGCCGACATGCGCTGCTACCACTACGAGTACGAGCTCGCCAAGCGAGACGGCTGCGAGTTCCGGTTTCACGCCAGCCCGAGGCGGGTCCTCGGCAACGCGCGCGTCGAGGGCCTCGAAGTCGAGACGCCCGCGGGCGTCGAGGTGATCGCCTGCGACATGGTGATCAAGGCGCTGGGCCAGACGCCGCGCGCGGAGTTCGTTCCGCCGGCGGCGCACCCGAAGCTGTTCGTCGGCGGCGACTGCGCCAACGGCGGCGCGGAGATCGTGAACGCCGCGGCCGAGGGGAAGAAGGGCGCCGCGGCGATCCATCGAATGCTGGGAGGCGGGCATGGCTGACCTTCGCGCGAACTGCGCCGGCATCGAGAGTCCCAACCCGTTCTGGCTGGCCTCGGGGCCGCCGACCAACACCTACGGCCAGGTCGCCCGCGCCTTCGATGCCGGCTGGGGCGGTGCGGTCTGGAAGACGATCGGCGAGCCCATCATCAACGTCTATTCCCGCTACGGCTCGGTGGACCTCGGCGGCAACCGCGTGATGGGCTTCAACAACATCGAGCTCATCACCGACCGCCCGCTCGAGGACAACTTCCGCGAGATCGCCGAGGTCAAGCGCGACTATCCCCGGAACGCGCTGGTCGTCTCGCTCATGGTGGAGAGCAAGCGCGAGGCGTGGCACGAGATCGTCAAACGGACCGAGGACGCCGGCGCCGACGGGCTGGAGCTCAACTTCGGGTGCCCCCACGGCATGAGCGAGCGCGGGATGGGGAGCGCCGTGGGCCAGGTGCCCGAGTACACGGCGCGGATCCTGGGGTGGGTGAAGGAAGTGGCGACCAGGCCGGTGCTGGCGAAGCTCACGCCCAACGTCACGGACGTGACCTACATCGCGCGGGCCGCGCGCCAGGGCGGCGCCGACGGCCTGTCGCTGATCAACACCATCAATTCGATCATGGGGGTGGACCTCACCACGTTCGCGCCGCTGCCGGCCGTGGGGGGCAAGTCGAGCCACGGCGGGTACTGCGGTCCGGCGGTCAAGCCCATCGCGCTGCACATGGTCTCGGCCGTGGCGGGCGATCGCGACGTCGGCCTGCCGGTCTCCGGGATCGGCGGCATCGCAACCTGGCGCGACGCGGCTGAATTCATCGCCCTCGGGGCCTCCTCGGTGCAGGTGTGCACGGCCGTCATGCACTACGGCTTCCGCATCGTCGAGGACCTGGCGGACGGGCTCTCGAATTGGATGGACGAGGTCGGGCTGCGGACGCTGGACGACCTGCGCGGCAAGGCACTCCCCAACGTCACGACCTGGGAGCAGCTCGACCTCAACTACCACCTCGTGGCGGAGATTGACTACGACAAGTGCATCGAGTGCGAGCTCTGCTACGTCGCCTGCGAGGACGGGGCGCACCAAGCCATCCGGCGCCACGACGACGCCGACCGGGCCGGCGGCCGGCACGCCGTGGAGATCATCGAGGAGGCCTGCGTCGGCTGCAATCTCTGCTCGCTGGTGTGCCCGGTGGATGGCTGCATCGCGATGAAGCAGATCCCGAACGGCGCCCCGCCCGTGAGCTGGAAGGACTTCACGGCCGGCCGCGGCCGGCTGGCGCCGCGGCCCGAGCACTTCCACGTCGCGCGGTTCGGCTAGTGGCGCGGGTCGTCTTCACTCACGCCATCCAGCGGCACGTGCCCTGCCCGCCCGTCTACTGCGTTCGCTTCCTCAAGTGATCGGCTGACGCGGCCGGCCTAGGGCTCGAGCGCTTCCCGGACGATCCGCGCCTGCTCGGCCGCGTGCGCCGCCGGGTAGCCCTCCGCGGGGCTCGAGCGCTCGGGCCGCGACACGTCCCGGATGGCGACGGCCGCCGGCGCGAGATCGCGCAGCTTCGGCAGCACGAACTTGCGCGCCCCCATGTTGCGCGGCTCCTCCTGCACCCAGACGACCTCCGCGAGACGGGGGTAACGGGTGACGAGCGCGCCGACTTCCGCGGCCGGGAAGGGATAGAGAAGCTCCACCCGGCCGACGGCGACGTGGGGCGCCGCCGCCCGCGCGGGCGAGTTCTGCACGTCGTAGTAGACCTTCCCGCTGCACAGCACGAGCCGGGTCACGGCGTCCCGCCGTCCGGCCGCCTCCGGGTCTTCGAGCACCGGCCGGAAGGCGCCGCCGGCAAGGTCGGAAAGACGCGAGGTCGCTTGGGGCAGGCGCAGCAGGCTCTTCGGCGTCATGATCACCAGCGGACGCATCACGGCGTGCCGGGCCTGCCGGCGCAGCAGGTGGAAGTACTGCGCCGGCGTGGTGCAGTTCGCCACCCCGATGTTCCCTTCGGCGCCCAGCGCCAGGAACCGCTCCAGCCGCGCGCTGGAGTGCTCGGGGCCCTGACCCTCGTAGCCGTGCGGGAGCAACAACGTGAGCCGGGACGTCTGCCCCCACTTCGCCAGCCCCGCGATGATGAACTGGTCCACGATCACTTCGGCGCCGTTCGCGAAATCGCCGAATTGCGCCTCCCATACGACGAGCGCCTCGGGCGCCGCGGCCGCGTAGCCGTACTCGAAGCCCAAGCAGGCGAACTCCGAGAGCGGGCTGTTGTGTAGCTCGAAGGGGGCCCGCGCCCGGGCGAGGTGCCGGATCGGAGCGTAGCGCCTCCCGTCCGAGGCGTCGTGGAGGACCAGATGCCGCTGACTGAACGTGCCGCGCTCGGTGTCCTGCCCCGTGAGGCGGATCGGCGTTCCCTCGACGAGGAGCGACGCCAGGGCCAGCGCTTCGGCGTGGGCCCACTCGATTCCGCCGGCCGGACCGAGCGCCTCCCGCCGCCGCTCGAGTTGCTTCGCGAGCTTCGGGTTGACCGTGAACCCTTCAGGCACGGCGAGCAGCTCGGCGTTGAGCAGGGCGAGCAGCCCCGCCGGCACCGCCGTCTCGGGCTCCGGCGCGGCTTGAGCCGAGATCCGCTGCGGCTCCTCGCCCTGCCCGCCCCGCAGGCTCGCCTTCAGCGCCTGCTGGATGTCGGCCAGCCGCCGGTACGCGGCCTCCGCTTCGGCCTCGGCCCAGGCGGCATCCAGCACACCCTCCCGCGCCAGCTGCGCCGCGTACCGCTGCCTGACCGTCGGCGTCCGCTGGATCCGCTCCACCATCACGGGCTGCGTGTACGAGGGCTCGTCCCCCTCGTTGTGGCCGTGACGCCGGTAGCCGACCAGGTCAATGACGACGTCGCCGTGGAACGTGTTCCGGTACATCATCGCCAGCCGCACCGCCGAGAGGCACGCCTCGGGGTCGTCGGCGTTGACGTGGATGATCGGGACGTCGAACCCCTTGGCGAGATCGCTCGAATAGTCGGTGGAGCGGGCCTCCTTCGGGTCCGTGGTGAAGCCCACCTGGTTGTTGCCGATGAGGTGGATGGTCCCGCCGGTCGCGTAGCCGGCGAGCCTCGCCAAATTGAAGGTCTCGGCGACCACTCCCTGGCCGGCGAACGCGGCATCGCCGTGGATGAGGACCGGCACCGCCACCGTGCCGTCGTGCGGCGCCTCCAGGCCTCGGCGGTCCGTCTGCACGGCGCGCGCGCGGCCTTCCACCACCGGGTTCACGGCCTCCAGGTGGCTCGGATTGGGCGACAGCGTCACCGTCACCGGACCGGTCGCCGTGCGATGGACGCCCTCCGCGCCGTGGTGGTACTTCACGTCGCCCGTCCCGCCCTCGGGCGCGAGCGTTTCCTCGACGTTCCGGCCGCCCTCGAACTCGGCGAAGATCGTCTCGTACGGAAGGTTCACCACATGGGCGAGGACGTTCAGGCGTCCGCGGTGCGCCATCCCGATCACGACCGTCCGCGCCCCGGCCGCGGCGGCCAGCTCGATCAGGAGATCGAGCATCGGCACCGTGACGTCGAGCCCCTCGATGGAGAACCGCTTGTGGCCGAGGTAGGCCTTGTGGAGGAAGTGCTCCAGCGCCTCCACGGCCGTGAGGCGCGAGAGGAGCCGCTTCTTCTCGTCCGGGGCGAGCGCCTTGCGGTGAGCGCCGACCTCGATGACGTGCCGGAGCCACACCCGCTCCTCGTGGCTCGCGATGTGCTCCTTTTCGTACGCCATCGTGCCGCAGTAGGTCGCCACCAGGTGCGGCAACGCGTCGGCGAACGTGGCGCCCGGCACGGCGATGCGCAGCAGCGACGCGGGGATGCGCCGCATCGCCTCCTCGGTGAGACCCACGCTCGCCGGGTCGTACGCCGGGTCGCCCGCCGGCTCGCTGCCCAGCGGGTCGAGCCGCGCGCCCAGATGACCGTGGGTGCGAAACGCCTTCACGACCGACATCGCCGTGGCGATCGCCTGGGGCTCGGCGGCCGAAACGGCGACGGGCGCGGAGGGAGCGGAACCCGGTGGTGCGGCCACCGGTGGCGGTGCCGGCTCCAGCCCGCGGACCCCGTTCTCGAACAGCTCCCGCCACCCCTCGTCCACCGAGTCCGGGTCGCGCAGGTACTGCTCGTACATCACCTGCGCATAGCCGGCGTTCATGGTCCGGAAGATGTCTGATGACACGGTGGAATCGCTCGCTGGGGCGCTCGAGTCGGTGCCGCAAAGATAAGGCCCATCCGGGAATTCCGGCCAACGATGGTCCTCTCGACGCGCGCCGCGAGGTTCCGCGCGAAGGCCATGAGCGGCGGGGGGCCACGGGCCGGGCGTCCTCCCAGGCGGGATCGGTGGGCGTGTGACGCCTTGACATCATGGAAATGATGCGTTAGCATCTCAACATGAGAACCACCGTGGACGTGGATGACGGCTTGCTCAAGCGCCTGCGCCTCGAGGCGCACCGGCGCCGCATCCCGTTCAAGCACTTCCTGAACCGCCTCCTGCGCCAGGGGCTGGACGCCCGTCCCGCCGCGCCCGCCAGGTCCTACCGGTGCCCGTCGTTCTCGATGGGGCGTCCCGTAGCCGGCGTGGACCTCGACCGCGCCCTCGAGCTGGCCGCCGAGCTAGAGGACGCCGAGGTGGCCCGCAAGCTGGAGTTGCGGAAGTAGCGGCCGGTGAAGCTCATCGACCTCAACCTGCTGCTCTACGCCGTCAACCGCGACAGCGCCCGTCACAAGCGCGCGAAGCTGTGGCTCGAGGCCACGCTGTCGGGTGAGGAGACGGTGGCCCTGCCGTGGGTCGTCCTCCTGGGCTTCCTGCGGATCGCCACGAGCCCCCGCATCCTCACGCGGCGGCTGCGGGCGGAGCAAGCGATGTCAGTGGTGGATGGGTGGCTCCGGCTTCCGTCGGTGGTGGCGCTCGACGCCGGCCCGGAGCACTGGAGGATCCTCCGCGGGCTGCTGGCGGAGTCAGGCACGGCGGGGAACCTGACGACGGACGCGCACCTCGCCGCGCTCGCGATCGAGAATGGGTGCGAGCTTTGCTCGACGGACGGCGACTTCAGTCGCTTCCGACATCTTCGCTGGGTCAATCCGCTCGCGGAGTGAGACGCGCGACCGCACGACGCTCAGCAGCGGGCGAACCACCACCTCGGGGTCCGTGCCACTCGGCCTGGGGGTACTTCGGGAGCGGCGATTGAAACAGTACGCGACCCCTGAACATCCGTATCACCTCGCCCTGGAGTTCGGTCTCGAGCGGCTCGGACGGTGGCTGGCGGATCGCGGCCAGGCGGGGCGATTGACGCACGTGGTCTGCGAGCAGCGTGGCGGCCGCGAGGATGGTGAATTGGAGCTGGCCTTCCGGCGCGTCTGCGACGGTCACAACTTTACCGGCGACCGCATGCGCCTCGACCTCGTCATGGTGGACAAGAAGGCGAACTCTGCCGGCCTCCAGTTCAGCGACCTGATCGCCCGGCCGATCGGCCGCTACGTCCTGTGCCCGGATCAGCCCAACCGGGCGTGGGACATCTTGAGCGCGAAGTTCCGGCGGAGTCCCGCCGGTCGCATCGAGGGGTGGGGGCTGAAGGTGTTCCCGTGAAAGGACGCTCATCCCCAGGAAAGTCGAAGGGCCCCGAAATACTCCGGAGCCCAGCGCCGATCGGGAACCCCCAATCCACTTGCAATCAAATGTGCGCTCGGCGTTGACGGGACGCAAGGGCGGCGTAACAGGTTGTGGGAGATAGAATTAGGTGACCGCAGCGGCCACGCGGATCGTCCAGAAGCTCTGGAACTACTGCAACATCCTCCGCGACGACGGCCTGTCGTACGGCGACTACCTGGAGCAGCTCACCTACCTGCTGTTCCTCAAGATGGCCGACGAGCGCACCAGGGCGCCGTACAACCAGAAGAGCCCGGTGCCGGACAAATACAATTGGCCCAGCCTCATCAAGAAGGACGGCGACGATCTGTTCGATCACTACCGCCACACCCTGGAGG
>JACQVG010000009.1 GCA_016209905.1 Gemmatimonadota bacterium
ACCCGCCCAAGGTGCGCCGCCAGGCTCGGCCGAACGGCCTCCGGCAGCACCGTCACCCGGTCCACACCACCCTTCCCCCGCCGGATCCGGATCTCCCCCCGCTCCAGGTCCACGTCCTTCACCCGCAAGGTCAGGCACTCGAGCAGGCGCATCCCACTTCCATACAACAACATACCCACCAGCCGATAGCCACCATCAAGCTGCCCCAACACCCGCGCCACTTCCGATCGCGTCAGCACCACCGGCAGCCGCGTCGGCGTCCGCGCCCGCGGCAGGTGTCCCTCCAACCGCAGCGGCCGACCGAGGACATGCCGATACAGGAACAGGAGCGCCGCCAACGCCTGCCCCTGGGTCGCCGCCGCCACCCGTCTCTCCTCCGCCAGGTGCTGGAGGAAGGCCATCACGTCCTGCTCCACGAGTTGCGCCGGATGCCGCAATCGGTGATGACGCACGAACCGGATCACCCACCCGACGTAGGCCTGCTCGGTTCGCCGGCTATAGTGCCCCGGCCGGAGCTTCGACCGCATCAGGGTCAACAGTTTCGGATTGGACTGCGAGGACAGATGCGAAGCGACCATCCCCGAATCTGCCGGATGTCCGCCTCACCAGCCCCACCAAATCCAACGCTCGGCGGCGCTATTTCACGCGCCCCACCCCAGTACTCACCCTCCGGGCCGCGGCCCCACCGCGGGCGCGGCGGGCCGCTCAGCGCCGGTCGTGAATCGGGCCTTCCCGGCTCCTTAGTGCGCCGCCCTGCCGGCCCGCGAAGACGGCCCGGATCTCCGCCACGATCGACAGCGCGACCTCCGCCGGCGTCTCGGCGCCGATGTCGAGGCCGACGGGGGCGTGGACCCGGGCGAGCCGCACGTCGTTCGGCGCGTGCCCGCTCCCGCGGAGATCGTCGAGCAATTGCTCGGTGCGCGAGTGCGGACCCAGGACGCCGATGTAGCGCGCCCGTGAGGGCAGCAGCGCCTCGAGCAGCGCGAGGTCGCGTGCGTAGTTGTGCGTCATGAGGACGACGGCCGTGCGATCGTCCAGCGGCCCGAGGGGGTCGTCCTTCCTGACGATCCGGGCCTGCCAGCCCAGCGCCCCGGCGAGGGCCGCGAGCGGCGGCGCGTCGTTTCCGTCCCCGCAGGCCACGAGCGCGACGGGCTGCGGCACGAACTCGATCAGCGCCTCGGCTTCTCCACCTTCGATCCGATACGACACGGCATCGGAGCGCTCCTCCCTGAGGACGCGCGCCGCGTCCGTGCGGACCGAGCCGCCGAGCGCGCCGCCGACGAGATCGCCCTGCACCCGGCCGTCGGCGCTCATCATCAGACGCGCGCCGACGGGCACGGCGGCGGCCGGCGGTGCGCGAAACAGGGTGGCCACCACCGCCGGCTCTCGCCGCTCGAGCTGGGCGGCGATGAAGTCGAGATGGGCAGGCGGCTCACCGGCGGCGAGGGGCTCGAGCAGGACGTCGAGCACCGCGTGGCAGCCCATGCCCAGTCCCCAGGGCGCGTCGTCGTCTTGGGTGAGGTCGTAGCTGACGACCTTCGGGCAGCCGGCGGCGCGGACCTGCTCCGAGTGCGCCGCCAGGTCCTTCTCGAGGCAGCCGCCGCTCACGGCGCCGACCAGCGTGCCATCGGGCCGGATCAGCATGCGCGCGCCGGCTCCCCGGTAGGCGGACCCCGCGACCTTCATCAGCGTCGCCAGGACGGGGCTGCCCGTCTTGCACTCCGCGATCGCCGTGATGAGCGAGTCCAGCTCGGTCATGTTCCCGCCGCGTCTCGCCGCGCCGCGCCGCAGCGCAGCCCGGTCGTTCAGCTCGCCAACTTCTCGAAGACCTTGCCTGCGACGAACAACCGGAACAGCTCCCCGTCCAGCATCTCCTCCCCGACTTCCTGCGTCATGATGTCCAGCGCCCGCTGGAGGGGCACGGCCCGCTTGTACGGCCGGTCCGCCGCCGTGAGGGCGTCGAAGATGTCGCTGATCGTCATCATCCGCGTCTGGATGGGGATTTCGGCCGCGCGCACCCGTCTCGGATAGCCCCTGCCGTTGAGCTTCTCGTGGTGCCCGTACGCGATGAGCGGGATCTGCGCCAGTTCCTTGGTCCAGGGGATCTGGAGGAGGAAGCGGTAGGTGTGGGTGACGTGGCTCTCGATCTCGAGCCGCTCGGTCTCGTCCAGGCTCCCCTTTCGGATGGTCAGGAACCGCACCTCATCGTCGGTCAGATACGCCTGTTCCTGACCCTCGATGTCCGCGAACCGCCGCTCCGCGAGGGAGAGCAGCTCCTCGAAGCTTCCCTCGGGCAGCACCGACGGCTCGTTCGCCATGAGCACCGTCTTGAGGAACGCCTCGAGCTCCTCCACCTCCTTGCGGTGCGCCGCGTCGAGCGCGGCGAGGAACTCCTCGTACCCCTCGCGGCCGCGACCGGCGAGGAAATCGGCCCGCTGGCGGTGGTACTCCGCCTCCGCCGTGCGCTTGATGAACGCGTAACGGCTCTTGATGAGCGTGAGGTCGGGCGGGTAGAGCTTCTTCGCCTTCACCAGCACCTGCTCCCGCACCCCGACCTTGCCGAAGTCGTGCAGCAGGCCCGCGTAGCGGATCTCCTTGATCTGCTCGCGGCTGAAGTTGACGTGCCGGTAGGCCCCGTCGCCCGCACGATCCACCACCTCCGCGAGCCCCACGGTCATCGTGGCCACGCGGCCGGAATGACCGAACGTGGCGGGATCGCGCTGCTCGATCGCGAAGACCGCGGCCGTCACGAAGCCTTCGAAGAGGCGCTCGATGTTCTCGTACAGGAGGCTGTTCTCGATGGAAACCGCCGCCTGGCCGGCGAGGGCGGAGACGATCTCGACCGTCCGACGCGAGTACGGGATCACCTGCTGCACGACGACCTCGGGGGAGGTGAGCAGCGTCCCCGGATCCCGCTTCCGATTGATCAGCTGAAGCGCCCCGATGATCTCGTCCCGATGGTTCCGCATCGGCACCGTGAGCATGGACTTCGACCGGTAGCCGTTGCGCTCGTCGAAGCTGCGGTTGAACGAGTACTCGACGTCGGGCGGCAGGAAGTAGACGTCGTCAATCACGAGCGGCTCGCCGGTGGAGCAGACGTAGCCGGCCAGGCTGGAGTGGTCGAGGGGCATGGTGAACTCGACGAATCCGGCCTTCGGCACGGTGTCGTTCTGCGCCAGCTTGAAGCGGAGCTTCGGCTTGGGGGAGTCGCGTCCTTCGACGAGATAGAGCGAGCCGCCGTCGGACTGGGTGACGTGGCGCGACTGGGTCAGGATCAGCTCGAGCAGGACGTCGTAGTTCCGTTCCGTGCTGAGGGCGACGCCGATCCGGGTGAGCTCGGCGATCTCGTGCGAGCGCGCCGCGATTTCGGCCCGGGCCCGGCCCGCCTCGGCGCGCATCGCGGCCTCCCGGTACGCGGTCTTGAGGGCCGCCAGAAGCTGGCGGGGCCCGGCCGGATGGGTCAGGAAGGCCGCGACCACCTCGGCGCCGGGAAGGTCGGCCGGCAGGTCGCTTTCTCCCGGCGCGCCGAGCGCGACGATGCCGGCCCCGGCCTCCGCGGCGCTCCGCACGCCCGAGGGGCCGAGGAGTCGGCGCAGCGTCTCGTCGAGCAGCAGCACCGTCGGCCGGTCGTCAATCCAGCCGGGGGCCAGCGCGGTGATGGTTTTGCGGATGACCTGCTCCGCGTCGAGCGCCTCGCGCACGCCGCCGGGATCCCACGACGGGCTGTGCACGAGCACGAACTTCACGGGCTGCGCTCCACCGGGGTCCGCCGCGGCGGTCGCGCCGTGTCGCCGGGTGCGGCGCGGGCCGCGCGCGTGGTGTCCGATGACGCGCCCGGGCGGGCCGAGGACGCCGCCGCGCCGGCGCCGGCCCCGCGGGTGGTGTCCCGGCCCTCCACGCTCAGGCTGTCCGGCAGTCGCACGCCGGTGATGAGCCGCATCGGGCGGCGGCCCACCTGCTCGAGCACGTACTGGAGCTGTTCGGACAGCTGCCGCATGTTGACCATGATGGCCCGGACCTCGGGCCGGTTCTCCCCGCCCATCGCCGTCACGGAGCGCGTCAGCGAGTCCATGCTCACCAGGAGCGCACGCGACTGCGCGATCGTGGCGTTGACCTCGGTGAAGCTCAGGCCGGTGCGCGCGTTGGCGCTATCCAGGACCAGCCGGAGGCGGTCCAGGTTCACCGCCACCCCCGCCATCGCCTTTTCCGTCGCCGGCTGGATCCCCGCGATGAAGCGGCGGCTGGTGCCCGTGGCCACGGTGAGGCTGTCGGCCAGGTGCTTGACCGCGTCGAGCGTACCGGTCGCGGCGACCAGCGCCGCCTCGATCGTGCCTTTGAGGTCGCGCGCCAGCGCCCCGAACGCCTCCATCGCCGGTGCCGAGCGGCGCATGTCGATCGTGTCATCGGGCGCCAGCGTGCCCCGCAGGGTGTCGCGGACCGCGAAGTTCAGCGTCGAGCCGCCGAGGAGCCCCGTGATCACTTCCGCTTCGGTGCCGCGCGGCAGCCTGAGCAGCGTCCCGTCGGGGTACTTGGCGACGAGCGAGGCCTGGATGATGAACTCGAGCCCGTGCCCCGAGGGGGCCGGCCGGGGCGTCACATGCGTGACGCGGCCCACCTCGAGACCCTGCAGGTAGATCTTCGTGTCCACGGCGATGTCTTGCGCGTTGTCCGTACGCACGTAGATGTCGTACCGGTCCTCGCCCCAGCCGCTGGTCGCGATCACCGCCGCGACCACGGCCGCGATGGTGCCGACGAGGAAGAGGCCGACGTAGAAATCGGTGCGTTGAACGTTCACGGGCGATCGGCTGGGTTGGGTTCGTCGTCCACGGCCTCACCGTCCACGACTCTCACTACGCGCGACAGCAGGCGCTGCACCGAAGGCACCAATTCCTGGGCGGTCAGGAACACCGTGCGGCGGGTGCCGTCCCCGCGTCGGCCGGCGTGCTCGAGCAGGTCCACCGCCGCCCGTCCGGTCAGCCCGTCGAACGGGGCCTCGAGCACGACCAGCTCCGGGTCGAGTGCGATCGCCCGCGCCACGGCCGCCCGGCGCCGGTCCTCCTCGTTGGCCTGCGCGGGCCGGAGCCCCGCCGCGGCGCGCAGGTGCAGCTCGTCCACGAGCTGGGCGACGCGCCCGTCCACCTCGCTCAGGCGGTGGTCCGATGCATAGCGCAGCGGCAGGGCGACGTTGTCGCGCAGGGTGAGGTTCTGCAACAGGCCGTCGCCCAGCGGAAGGTAGCCGAGCCGGCGTCGGAACACGAGCAGGTCGTAGTACGGCAGGTCCGCGATCAGGGTCCCCAGCACCTCGGCCCGCCCGCTGATGGGGCGGCGCAGCCCCAGCGCGAAGCTGCCAAGGTCGCCCACGCCGCTGTCCTCGTCGCCGACGGCCGCGACCGTCGTCCCCCGCTCGACGGTGACGTCGAATCGGTGCTCGGGGTGGTCGGGCCGGTCTCTGAGGTCAAGGGCCCGGAAGACGAGCGGAGGCGCGCCCTCCGCGCGCGGGTCGCTCATGCCGCGATCACCGCGAAGACCGCCGACAGCACGAAAATCGTCACGATCGTCCCCACCACGCCCCGCGTGACCGCCTGCGGGATCTCGGTCGGGCCCGCTTTCACCGCCAAGCCGTGGTAACTGCAAAACAGCGCCACCGACGCGCCGAAGGTCAGGCCTTTCGCCAGAGTAAGCCACACGTCCTTGGCCGACAGGGCCGCCAGCACGATGCTGGTGTACCGGGTGAAGCTCATCCCGCTCGAGGCGGCGCCGACGTACCCCGACACCAGTGCCATCGCGTCGAAGAGCACCATCAGGCACGCCACCGAGACGATGGCTCCGAGCATCCGCGGCAGCACCAGGTAGATGTAGGGGTCGATCCCCATCGCCTCCAGCGCCGTCACCTCGCCCATGACCCGATTGGTCGCCATCTCCGCCGCGATCGCCGTCCCCGATCGGCTCACCACGATGAGCGCGGTGAGCAGGGGGCCCAGCTCGCGGATCACCGCCACCACCATGATCTCCCCGATTCTCTCCACGGCGCCCAGGCGACCGAGCTGCCGCGTCGTCTGCGAGATGACCAGGAAGGACAAGATGCCCGAGAGCAGCGCCACGAGGCCGATGGCCTGCAGCGCCGTGAACCGGATCTGATTGATGAGCACCCGCAGCATGACCCAGCGCCCGGTGCGGGTGAGCCGTCCGGCCGCGGACCCGGCGCGCAAAGCGAAGCGCGCCAACCCCCCGAGTATGGAAAGCCGGCGCGCTCCCGACTGTCCGATGGCCGCGACGATCGCCGTCACGGCCTCAGCATATCACGAGCAGGCCCCCTGCTGCAAGCGGTTGCAGTCGGCCCTCGCCTGGGTGTAGTTGGGGAAGGCCACCAGCGCCCGGCGGTACTGATCCACCGCGCGCTGCGTGTCGCCGCGATCCGCGTACAGAACGGCGCGGGAGTAAGCCATCACGGCCTGCGTCGGCGGCGTGCCGCGCTGCTGTCGCTCCTCCTCGACCCGACGCTCCAGGGGGGGCAGGTTTGCGTCGCGCATCAGCTGCTGCGCGAGGCGCTGCACCAGATCGAAGATGTTGTCGAGCCGCCCGCCCACCCGCTGGGTGCGCAGGATCTGGCCGGTCTGCACGTCGAAGAGCCGGGCGTCGATCCTGAAGTCGCCGCGCACGTCGTAGATCGTGCCGGTCACCATGTACCGGGCGCCGATGAGCTGGCCGACGCGGACGATGCTGGCCGTCTCCACGCGGCCCTCGGTGCCGAGGTTCTGCTCCTGGAGGATTTGCTGGAGCTGGGTGCGCTCCACCACCCGCACCCCCGGGTTCACGGCCAGCTCGGAAATGGTCATCGCGGCCAAGCCGCGCCGCAGCGCCTGGTAGTCGTCCGGATCCTGGCCGATGGTGGCCCCGACATCGAAGTCGAGGATGGCCATCCCGGGACGCGCTTCCTGCTGCGCGGCGGCCGGCGGCGCCCCGGGAGCCGGCCGCTGCTGCTGCGCCCAGGCGGGTGCCGCGCAGGCGAGCGCGGCGAGGGCCAGGGCTGTGGGTTGCGCTGCCATCCGGTTCATGGGCTGCATCCTCCGATCTCCGAAGTGTCCGGCGCCGGCCCGCGCCGCTACAGCGCGATCTGCATCCCTTCGGCGGCCGCCACCACCTCCAGCCGGCCGCGCCCCGCTCGGGCCGCGTCGCGCGCGCGCTCCAGGATCACGTCCATGTCGTCGTCGCTGTGCTCGGGCTCGTGGTGGAACAGCGCCAGGCGCTTCACTCCCGCCTCGTGCGCGAGCTCGACCGCCTCCACGAAGGTCGAGTGCCCCCAGCCGGCGTGCGCGTCGTACTCTTCCGGCGTGTACATCGCGTCGTGGATCAACAGGTCCGCGTCACCGAGGAAGCTCACGAACCGGCGCCGCCAGTCGGCCCCGACGTCGTAGTCCCCCGCCGGCCCCAACTCGTCGTCGGTCACGTACGCCAGCGACACGCCTCCGGCCATCTCCAGGCGGTAGCCCATCGTCACCGCCGGATGGCGCACACGGATCGAGCGGATCGTGCACCCGCCGGTGTCGAACGGCTCGGCGTTCACGTGCTGGACTTCGAGCGTCGCCGCCAGCGCGTCGAGGGGGACCGGGAAGACGACCGGCTGCATCAGCTGGCGAAGGATCGTCTCCATGGCGACATCACCCTGCTTCGGGCCCCACACCGTCAGAACGTTGCCCTTCCGGAACAGCGGCGCGAAGTAGGGCAGGCCGTGAATGTGGTCCCAGTGCGCGTGCGACAGAAGGATGCTGGCGCGCACGCCGCCCGCGTCGCTCCGGCTGAGGAGCGCCTTGCCGAGGCCGCGGATGCCGGTCCCCGCGTCCAGAATAAGGAGGTTGCCGCTCTTGTCCCGTACCTCGACGCAGGCCGTGTTGCCGCCATAGCGCGTGGTGCCCGCGCCGGGCGTCGGCACCGTCCCGCGCGTGCCCCAGAAGGTGACGGTGACGCTCATCGCCGGGACGCCGCCACGCGCACGTGCCACGCTACGCAAACCACGGGCCGACGGGCAAGGAAGCGGGTCACCCGCATCGCGTGACGCGCCTCACGCGCGGGACCCCGCCAGCGCAACCAACGCCTCGCGCTGCCTGATCGTGATCTCGCGGCGGCTCACCTCGATGCAGCCGCGCTCGACCAACTCCCGCATGGCGCGGGATACCGTCTCGCGCGAGGAGCCGATCATCTGCGCGATCGTGTGGTGGGTCAGGCGCCGGGTGATCTTCGGCCCGCCGGCCTCCTCCGCGAGGTCGAGAAGCAGCCGCGCGACCCTGCCGTTGACGTCGAGCAGCACGAGCCCGCCGATGCTCAGATCGGCGCGGCGGAGTCGCTGGACCAGCACCCGCAGCAGCTTGAGCGCGATCTTCGGGTTCGCCACGAGCTGGGTCTGGAAGTCGTCGCGCCTGAGGACCAAGAGCTGCGAGTCCTTCATGGCGATCACGTGCGCGCTCCGCGGCTCGTCGTCAATCAGCGACATCTCCCCGAAAAAATCGCCGTCGCCGAGGACGGAGAGGATGACTTCGCGGCCGTCCTCGCCGACGAGCACGACCTTCACCTGGCCCGACGAGACGATGTACAGGGCGTCGCCCGGATCGTGCTCGAACAGGATCACGCTGTTCTTGGGGTACTCCCTCCCTCGCGCCACCTCTGCGAAGTGGCAGAGGTCCGCCTCCGCGAGGTCGGCGAAGAGCGGAACCCGTCTGAGGACGTCAATCGCCGACATGGAGTCCAGGCACGAGAGGAGCAAGGTGGTCGGGTCCGCCAAGTCTACCGTTGAGCGGGACGGGTGTCAAATGTGGCGGTGCGCCTCGTCTTGTCGGCAAGTCTAGAGCCCAGTTATATTTGCGCACTTCGCAGCGGACCCTGTGCCCGAGGACGCCTGGTCGTGAAAGCCGGTACTCATCCCGAGTATCATACGGTCACCGTGGTGTGCGCCTGCGGGAACTCCTGGAAGACCCGCTCGACCGCCAGGTCGATCCACCTCGAGATCTGCGCCAAGTGCCACCCCTTCTTCACGGGTAAGCAGAAGCTGGTGGATACCGCGGGCCGCGTCGAGCGGTTCCGTGCTAAGTACCGGGGCTCAGCCGAAAGCTGACCTGCGCGGCCGACTTGCGGCCGCGCTCGCGCGCGCCGAGCAGGTCGCCGCCGAGCTGGCGGACGCTGCCACGGCGCGGGATCCCGCCAAGCTCAAGTCGCTGGGTCGTGAGCGCGTGCGTCTCGAGCCGATAGTGCGCTCGGGACGGCTGTTCTTGAAGCTCCAGGGCGAGCTCGCCGCCGCCCGAGAGATGGCGCTCGCCGCCGATCCCGGCCTCTCGGGGCTCGCCCGCCAGGAGATCGCCGCGCTCGCGGAGCAGCTCGCCCGGCTGGAAAGCGAGCTCGCCGGTCGTCTCTCGCCACACGACCCGCTCGACGACCGGGACGCCATCGTGGAAATCCGGGCGGGAACGGGGGGCGACGAGGCGGCGCTGTTCGCCGCCGACCTGTTCCGCATGTACACGCGATTCGTCGAGCGCCGCGGCTGGAAGAGCGAGATCATCTCGCTCTCGCCCGGCGCCCTGAACGGGCTCAAGGAGGCCATCTTCGCCGTGCGCGGGAAGGCCTTCGGTGAGCTCCGCAGCGAGTCCGGCGTGCACCGGGTTCAGCGGGTTCCGGTAACGGAGTCGGCGGGCCGCATCCACACCTCCGCCGCGACGGTCGCCGTGCTCCCGGAAGCGGAAGAGATCGACGTGAAAATCGAGGACAAAGAGCTGCGGATCGACGTCTTTCGGTCGTCCGGTCCCGGCGGGCAGAGCGTGAATACGACGGACAGCGCCGTGCGCGTCACGCACCTGCCGAGCGGCATCGTCGTTCAGTGCCAGGATCAGAAGTCCCAGCTCCAGAACAAGATCAAGGCGCTCGAGGTGCTCAGGTCACGCCTCCTCGACAGGAAGATCGCCGACCAGGAGGCGGCGCGCGCAAGGGAGCGCCGGGCGATGGTGGGAACCGGGGACCGCTCGGCCAAGGTCCGCACCTACAACTTCCCCCAGAGCCGCATCACGGACCACCGGATCGGGCTCTCGGTCCACAACCTGAACGCGGTGCTGGACGGCGAGCTCGACGAGATTGTTTCGGCGCTCAAGCTCAGGCGCCAGGAGGAGCGCGCGAATGGTTGAGGCGCCCGCGCGCGGCACCGTCGCCGAGGCTCTTGAGACAGTCCGGCTGACCCTCGCGGCGGCCGGCCTCGCCGATGCGCGACGGGAGGCGGCCGAGCTGTATGCCGCGGTCGTCGGGCGCGCCATCGGCGCCGCGTGGGTGGAGGGCGACGACCCGCTGGGCCGAGCGGCGTCCCGGCGCCTCGAGGCCGCAGCGGCGCGCCGCGCGGCCGGCTGGCCGCAGGCGTACGCGGCCCAGCGGGTCAACTTCCGCGGTCACTGGCTCGCGGTTGATCGGCGAGTGCTCATCCCGCGGCCGGAGACCGAGGGACTGGTGGAGCGCGTCCTGGAGTGGGTCCGAGCGGAGCGCGCCCTCGGCCGGGACGAGCCGGTGGTGGCCGACGTCGGCACGGGATCGGGAGCGATCGCGGTCGCGCTGGCTCTCGAGGGGCCTGTGCCCTTCGTGGTGGCCAGCGACATCGCGCACGAAGCGCTCGAGGTGGCGGCGCTGAACGCCGCGGCGCTCGGAGCCCGGGAGCGCATCCACATCCGGTGCGGCCCTTTGCTGGAGCCGCTTTCGGGCGAGCGAGTGGACGCCGTCGTGAGCAACCCCCCGTACGTGGCGACGGACGAATGGGAGAGGCTCGACCCGGCGGTGCGCGATTACGAGCCCCGCCTGGCGCTCGACGGCGGCCCCGACGGGCTGGCGGTCACCCGCGACCTGGTCGGGCAGGCGAGCGGGGCGCTGCGGCCGGGCGGCCTGCTCGCCCTCGAGGCGGACGCGCGCCGCGCGCACGAGACCGCGGCGATCGTGAGGGCGACCGGATTCGGCAGGGTCGAAGTCGGCGCGGACATGTTCGGGCGACCCCGCTACGTCGTGGCGTACCGACGGGGGGACGGGAATGGTGGTTGAGCGGGCGCTGGAGCTGGGCCGCCTCGTCGGCCAGAGCGAGGAATACCAGGCCCTGAGGCGCGCCAACGATCGCCTCATGGGCGAGCAAGAGCTGCGGGACGCGCTCGAGCAGCTGCGCTCGCTGCAGATCGCCCTGGCGGAGCGGGCGGACCGGGGCGAGGCGCCCGGCGCGGCGCAGCAGGCCGAGCTGGACGCTCTGGTGGGTCGGGTGCAGGAGCATCCGCTCTATCAGGGCGTCGTGGCCGCGCAGGCTAACTTCGACAAGCTCATGTACAAGGTCAACGAGCAGATTCTTGAGGGCATGAAGCGGGGGTCGGAGAGCCGGATCATCACCATCTGACCGGCGTTGAGCGGGGAGTACGCGGTATGGTGCGCTCGGGCGGGGCGGGGCTGGCTCCGCGGGCGGGCGCGTGAGAGGGCAGGGTGATGGCGGCTGAAGCGGGGGGGGGGGCGCGCGGGCCGTTCTTGGTGCTCGAGGGCATCGAAGGCGCGGGCAAGACGACCCAGGTCGCGCTGCTCGCCGAGCGGTTGCGCCGCCAGGGACGGGAGGCGGTCGTGGTCCGGGAGCCGGGTGGCACGCCGCTCGCCGAGGAGGCCCGGCGGCTGGTGCTCGAGACTCCGGCCGCGCTGGCGCCGGTGTCGCCGGCCGCCGAGCTGTTCCTCGTGCTGGCCGCCCGCGCGGACCTCGTCCAGCGGATCATTCGGCCGGCCCTCGAGCGGGGCGCCGTGGTGCTCGCGGACCGATTCGACCTCTCGACGCACGCCTACCAGGTCGCCGGCCGCGGGCTCGACGCTCCCCTGGTCGTGGCGGCGAACCGGCTGGCGACGGGCGGACTGACGCCCGATGTGTACGTCGTCCTCGAGGTGCCGGTCGAGACCGGGCGGGCGCGTCAGGCGGCCGAGGGGAAGGCGCGTGACCGCCTGGAATCGGAGGGTGACGGGTTCCACCGCCGGGTCGCCGAGGCCTTCCGCAACGCGGCGGGCTCGAACATCCTTCATCTGGCGGCCGACCGGACGGCCGACGCGGTTCACGCCGAGTTGTGGGCCGCGCTCGCGCTCCGGTTTCCGCACATCTTTTTCCCCGACGCGGGGTAGGAACCGGAGTCCCCGCAGGAAGGTTTCATGTCTCGCCAGCGCCTCATCGTGACCACCGCCGTGGCACTCGTCGCGTTCCTCTCCGGCGGGTGGTTCATGCAGCAGGGAGCCCGACGCGACGAGAGCGTTTACCAGCGCGCGCGGCTCTTCGATGACGTTCTCGCGCACGTCGCCGAGTACTACGTGGATTCGCTGGACGAGCGGCAGCTGTACCGGATGGCGGTGGACGGCTTGCTGCGCGAGCTGCGGGACCCGTACACGGTTTTCCTCGACCAGCGGGACGTGCGGAGCCTGAGCGAGCTGACGACGGGCAATTACGGAGGCCTGGGGCTGCAGATCGAGGTTCGGGACGGGGCGATCCTGGTCGTGGCGCCGCTGCCGGAGACGCCGGCGGAGCGCGCCGGGATCGTGACGGGCGACCGGATCGTCGATGTGGACGGCCAGAGCACGGTGCGCTGGAACCAGGATCAGGCCGTGCGCTCGCTGCGCGGCCAGGTCGGGAGCCGGGTGACGATCCGGATCGAGCGACCGGGCGTCACCGACCTGATCACGTACGAGCTCACGCGCGCGCAGATCCACGCGCGCTCGGTCCGGCTGGCGATGCTCCTCGCCAACGGCACGGGGTACGTTGAGCTCAGCACGTTCAGCGAGCAGACCGCCCGTGAGCTGGCCGCCGCGATCGACAGTCTGCGGGGCGCGGGGATGCGCTCGCTCGTCCTCGACCTCAGGTGGAATCCGGGCGGGATTCTGGACGAGGGCGTGGCGGTCGCCGACCTCTTCCTCGACCCGGGACAGGAGATCGTCTCCACCCGCGGCCGCGCCCCGGGCGGCACCCGCCGCTTCGCGGACCGCGCTCCGCAACGCTACTCCGACCTGCCGATCGTGGTGTTGCTGAACGGCGCCAGCGCCTCGGCTTCGGAGATCGTGGCCGGCGCGCTCCAGGACCACGATCGCGCGCTGGTCGTCGGGACGACGTCCTTCGGCAAGGGGCTCGTGCAGTCGGTCTTCCCCCTTTCCAACGATGCCTCGCTCAAGCTGACGACCTCGAGATGGTACACGCCGAGCGGTCGGAGCATCCAGCGCGCCCCTCGCAGCGGCGAGGATCGTGACCCGGACGAGGAGGTAGCCGCCTCGCTCCCCGATTCGGCGGTTGCGGCCGAGACGTATCACAGCGACCGCGGGCGGCCGTTGCGCGGGGGCGGGGGCATCGCGCCCGACGTGGTCGTGAGGCCCGACAGCGTCCTCGCCGCCGCCGCGCGACAGCTCCAGCAGGCGCTCGGGGGCCGCAACGTCATACGGTTCACCGATGCGTTGGCGGCTTTCGCACTGGATGTGCGCGCGCGGCGCGGCGTCGCCGGCCCGATGTTCGAGGTGACGCCGGAGATGCGGGCCGCGTTCCTCGCGCTCCTGGCTGGCCGCGGCGTCGAGCTGGACCAGGAGACACTCGGCGCGACGCGGGCGTTCATTGACTATCAGCTCGGCACGCAGGTGGCCAGGTTCGCGTTCGGCCGTGCCGGCGAGGTGCGGCGACTGGCCGGCTCCGATCCGGTGCTCTCCGAGGCGTACCGCCTCGCGGGACGCGCGCGGCATCCGAGCGAGCTGTTCGCGCTCGTTGCACCGGCCGCGACACCGACATCGGCGCAGCGTCCCTAGTGCTTCCCGCCGCCGCCCTGGCGGTCGGCGCCCTGGTCGGCCTCATCGCCGGCCTGACCGGCATCGGGGGAGGGGTGCTCATGGTGCCCTTCCTCTATGTGCTTTATGGGCGGCTCGGCGTCCCGGCCGGCGACGTCACGGCGCTGGCGCACGCCACGAGCCTGGCAGTGATCGTGCCGACTGCGTTCCGGGGGCTGCTCGGCTACCGGGGCCGGGGGCTCGTGCGGTGGCGCGCGGCGCTGCCGCTCGCCGCTGCGGGCGCCCTCGCGGCGGCGGTTACGGCGCCGTTCGCGGCGCGGCTGCCCGGAGCGGCGCTTCGCCTCGGCTTCGGGCTCTTCCTCCTCACGGTGTCGGTTGACCTGGGCATGAGCCGGAGCGCGTCGCCGCGCGCGCCGAGGGACCGTCCGGCGCACCGCTTCGGCGCCGCGCTGCTCGGCCTCCCCGTCGGTGCGCTCTCGGCGGCGCTAGGCGTGGGTGGAGGCATACCGGCCACGATGGGGATGTACTACGTGCTTGGGCTTCCGTTCGAGGTCCTGGCCCCGACGTCCCTCGCCGTCATCGCCGTGACGGCGGCGGCCGGAAGCGTGAGCTACCTCTTCACGCCGACGGACCCGCTCCCGCTGCGCTGGGTGGTCGGCCACGTGGACTTCGGCTACGGCGCCCTTCTCGCCGTGGGGGCGGTGCTCGCGGCCCCACTAGGCGTGCGCCTGAACCGCGGGTCCTCAGTCGTGGCTCTGCGGCGGATCTTCGCGGTGCTGCTGGCGCTGCTCGGGCTCGACCTGGTGCTGCGGAACCTCGGCTAGCGCCGTGACCGGGTCGGGGCGCCGGGGCCGCCGTTCCGCGTCCACGCGCGGCGGCGGCATCCCGCCGGTCGGGATCATCGGACCGGGCCGGGCGGGACTCGGCCTGGCGCTGGCGCTCGAGCGCGCGGGCGTCCGGGTGCTCGGGGTCCACGGAAGGCGGCGCAAGCGGGTGCCCGCGCGGATCGTGCTCTCGGTGGGCGGCGCGGCCCCGTGGCTGGAGGATGCAGGCATCGTGTTCCTCGCCGTGCGTGACGAGCTGCTCGGCGCCTGCGTCAGGGAGCTCCACCGCTCCCGGTCGGTGCGGCGCGGCCAGGTGGTGCTGCACCTCTCGGGCGCCGTGACGGCCGAGGTCCTGGCGCCGCTTCGCGCGGCCGGCGCGGCCGTCGGCTCGATCCACCCACTGATGACCGTCAGCGCCGATCCGGCGCACGCCGCGGCGCACCTCAGGGGAGCGACCTTCGCGCTCGAGGGAGATGTGCGGGCGGTGCGGCTCGCCCGCGCCATCGCCCGGCGCCTGGGAGGCGTTCCGATCGTCCTCACGGCGGCGGTGAAGGCGCGCTACCACGCCGGGGCCGTGTTCGCGTCGAACTACGTCGTGGCCCTGCTCGCGACGGCGGAAGACCTGCTGGTGGGGGCGGGGATCGGGCGGCGGGCGGCCCGCGCCGCGCTCATCCCTCTCGCGCGCGCGTCGCTCGACAACGTCGCGGCCGCGGGACCGGCCCGCGCGCTCACCGGGCCGATCGCCCGCGGCGACGTCGGGACGGTCCGCCGGCATCGGCGGGAGCTGCCCGCCGACCTCGCCGCGCTCTACTCCGTGTTGGGTCGCGCGACGCTGCGGCTGGCTCGGACCGCGGGACTGGGCCCCGGGCGTGCCCGGGCGCTCCTCTCGGCACTGGGAGACTAGCCCGGCGCGCAGCCCGCCGGGCGCGCGCTAGTGCGTCGCGTCCACCACGCGCATGCCCGCCGGGGGCCGGAAGACGAAGCTTGAGGCCGGGATCGCCAGGTTGATGCGCAGCCTGTCGAAGGAGATTCGACGGGTCGCACCGGACGCCTCCACGATCTCGACCCGCCGCACCAGGTCGTCCCCGCGATCCACCCACACCAGCACGCGACGATACGCCGCGTCCCGGTCGCGCGGCGTGAGCGCCAGCACGTCCGCCGTCCGGTCGCCGACGCTTTCGGCGCGCTCGTAGGCGGCGGTGAACCGCTCCCGCGGCCGCTCGAGGAACTCGGCCACGATGTCCGCCGACTCCCCGGCGCGCCCGCTCAGCGCGGAGCGCACGACCTGACGCGGCGCGGAGGAAGGCAGGAAGACCCAGAGCTGCTGGCCGTCGGCGAGGATCAGGTCGCCGCGCGGATCGCGCCAGCGCATCGCGAATCGGTTCGGCCGCTGCTGGAGGAACTCGCCGCGCGACGTCTCGTCCGTTCCCAGCATGGGATCGCGGACGACCTGCGTGAAGTCGGCGCGCAGCGTGCGCACCCTGCCGTAGGCCGCCACCGCCCGATCGAGAATGGCTCCCGCGTCCTGAGCACGGGCGGACCGATGGAACGTCGGAACGACGCAAAGGATGAGCACCGCCATCGCGACCCTCGCCAGCAGAACCATCCTTCCGTCCTTCCGTCGTTCCGCCGGGGTCCCGGTCACGGCACTTCCGCCGGCTCGGCCACCCGCCGGCCGATGGCCTCGGCGATCATCCGGCACTCCTTCATCAGCGCCGCGAACTGCTCCGGCGCGAGGCTCTGCACGCCGTCCGAGAGCGCTCGCTCGGGCGTCGGGTGCACCTCCACCATGAGGCCGTCCGCCCCCGCCGCGACGGCGGCGCGCGCCATCGGCGTCACCCTGTCGCGGTGGCCGGTGCCGTGACTCGGGTCGGCGATGATCGGCAGATGCGACAGCCGATGCACCAGCGGGATCGCGGTCAGGTCGAGGAGGTAGCGCGTGCCCGCGTCGAAGCCGCGCACCCCGCGCTCGCACAGGATGATGTCGGGGTTCCCCTCGGCCAGCAGGTACTCGGCCGAGAGGAGGAGCTCGGTCACGGTGGCCGCCATCCCGCGCTTGAGGAGCACCGGCTTGCGGGTCTGTCCCGCGCGCTTGAGCAGCGAGTAGTTCTGCATGCTCCGCGCGCCGATCTGAATGACGTCGGCGTAACGCTCGATGAGGTCCACGCCTGCCGGGTCCAGTGCTTCCGTGACGACCAGAAGGCCCGTCTCCTCACGGGCCTTGGCGAGGAGCTCGAGCCCCTTCTTGCCCAGCCCCTGGAAGGAGTACGGAGAGGTGCGCGGCTTGAACGCGCCGCCCCGCAAGAAGACGGCGCCGGCGTCGCGCACCGCGCGGGCGGCGGCGAGGATCTGGGCCTCGCTCTCCACCGCGCACGGTCCCGCCATCACGACGACGTCGTCCCCGCCGATCGCCAGCCCTCCCGGGAACCGGATGACCGTGCCGTCGGGCTTCCACTCCCGTGAGACCTGCTTGTAGGGTTGGGTGACGTGAATGACCTCGAGCACGCCCGGAAGCCCGCTGAGGGGCGAGGCGTCCACGCTGCCGTCATTGCCGACGATCCCCACCGCCGAGCGCTGCTTCCCCGGCAACAGCCTAGCCTCCAAGCCCATCTCTTCGATCGCCGCGACCACGCGTCGGATCTCCGACGCGGTCGCATTGCGCTCCATCACGACCAGCATGGGACTTCCCACCTACTTTCCAACTTCAAACCTGTCGCCGTCCCTCGCTACGGCGATCGGGCCGGAATACGCCGCCGCCGCCTCCGCCCGTATGTTCACCGTCTCCACCTCGGGGTAGAAGTGCGTGAGCACCAGCCGCCGTGCGGCGGCGCGCTGCGCCAGCGCCCCCGCCCGGCGCGGCGTGAGGTGCAGGTCCAGCGCCAGAGCGTCGGGGAGCGAGCACTCGGCGAGCAGGAGGTCGCATCCCGCGGCCCATGCCGCCAGCTCGTCGCTGGGCCCGGTGTCCCCCGTGTACACCAGCCGCCCCTCCGGGGCGCTCACCCGGAGGGCCACGCTCTCCGGCGTGTGCGGGGTCGGGTGCACGTCCAGCAGAACCCCGCCGCCGAGCGGGAAGGGCTCACCCGGCTTAAGGTCCAGCACGGCGATCGAATAGCCCGGATCCAGCATCCAGGAGCCGAAGCCGTCGGCGAGGCTCCGCAGCAGCCGCACCGTCCCCGCCGGGCCGAGGACGACCAGCGGCTCCTCGCGCTTCGTCGCGTGCCGCAGCGCGAACAGGAGCGCCGGCAGCTCGCCGAAGTGGTCCGTATGGAAGTGCGTCAGCGCCACGTGCGAGACACGCTGCCACTCGAGCCCGAACTCGGCCAGCCGATGCAGGGTTCCCGCACCGCAATCCATCAGCAGTCGCACGTCTCCGCGCTCGACCCAGTGCGCCGGGCTCGTGCGCGCGGCCGACGGGGCGACCGTCCCCGATCCCACGGTGACGAGCGCGAGACTCACGGCGCACCCATGAACACGACCCGCCTGGAGTCCCGGAAGCGCGGCGCCGTCAACCGATAAAGGTACACTCCGGGACGCACGTATGCTCCGTCATCGTCGCGGCCGTCCCAGGCGAAGCGCGCATCGCAGGTGCCCGGGGCGTCGCCGGGGGGCCGGCCGTAGCGGCCGGGGGCCAGCACCGCCGGGACACCCGCCGCCGGCGCCAGGCGGCGCACCAGCCGGCCCCGGAGGTCGAACACGTCGAGCTGGATGCGCCCCTCCTCGGCCACGTCGAACCAGATGCAGGTCGTGGCGACGCCGAGGGCCGGGTTCGGGAAGGGGTTGGGGAAGTTCTGGAACAGGAGCGTGGCGGGGGGCGCCGATTCGTCGAGCACGACGAAGGTCCCGGGGCTCGTCACGATCACGCTGTCCCGCGCTCCGAGGTGCGCCACGACCTGCCACCGGTATGGCAGGTTGCGCTCGAGCGGCAGCGCGGGCCTGAAGGTGGTGTCGGCGAGGCCGCGGGCGGCGGCGACCGCCTGCGACGGACCACGCGACCCGGGATACACAGCCACGTCGTAGGCGAACGGCCCCGGAGGCGTCGCGACCGCGGGCGACTGCCAGACGAGAACAGGCAGCGAATCCCGGATGGAGTGGCCGCGGGGCGAGTTCAGCGTCAGCAGCGTCACCCACGGCGGCACGACGAACGGCCCGCGGACGGCGGTGGACTCGGCGACGCCCAGCGGCGAGCGGGCGGTCACCCGCCAGAAGAGGCGGGTGCCGGGGCGCGGGGCAACCGGCAGGGTCACCGACGAGGCGGTGAGCGTCGTATCGAGGATGAGCTCGGCCAGCGCGGAGTCCGCTCCCACCTTAAGGCGGAAGGTGTCGGCCCCGACGCCGGCGGGTTTTTCTCCTGCGTCCCAGCCGAAGGTCAGCAGCAGCGTCGCCAGCGCGCTATCGGTCGGCCCGAGCGGCCGGAGCCCGGTGGGGAAGGCGTACGCCCGGAGCCCGTCGGGGACGCCGTAGCCGCGCGCGCTGTCGGGCGTGAAGCTGAAGCTCGAGGCATCAATCAGTCCCTGCCGCAGCGCGAGCGCGGGCCGGCCGGGGCGCGCTCCCTGAACCAGGGCGGCGAGGCCCGCCACGAGCGGGGTGGAGAACGAAGTGCCCGAGGCGAGTGCCACACCGCCATCGGCCGCGGCGACCGGCACGGCCACGCCTGGGGCCACGAGTTCCGGCTTGATGCGGTTGTCCGCCGTCGGGCCGCGCGAGCTGAAGCCGGCCACGCGCCCGAGCGAGTCGGTCGCACCCACGGCCAGCGCGGAGTCCGCGTCGGCGGGAGTGCCCAGCGTCCGAAGCTGCGGTCCGTCGTTCCCGACCGCGACCACGACGAGCGTGCCGCGCCGCGCCGCGCTGTCGGCGGCCACGGTCGTGACGGCGACGTCGCCGTTGAGGTCGGTGAACGCGTAGCGCGAGCCGTCGTCGAAGGTCAGGTAGCCGAGGCTCGACGAGATGATGTCCACTCCCAGCGACTCGGCCCACTCGACGGCGGCCACCCAGTGGTCCTCCTCGATCCGCGTTTCCGTCGGTCCGAACTCGGTCTTGGCCAGGAGAAACTCCGCCTCGGGAGCGAGCCCGAACAGGCGGCCCGGCGCGTTGGCGGCGATGAGGGACCAGGTCTGCGTGCCGTGTGTCATCTCGCCGGCCGCCTCTCCCGCCTCATCGCGCACCACGCTGTCCCCGTAGACGAAGTCGCGCTGCGCGACGATCCGCGCGCCGGCCATTAAAGGGTGCCCCGTATCGAAGCCGGCGTCGAGCATGGCGATCCGCACGCCCGCGCCGCGCAGGCCGAGCTCATGGAGCGCCTGGACGTTGAGCTGGCGGACCACCCACGAGCCGGCGCCGTAGAGCGTGTCGGGTGTGGCGGCAGTCGGGGCGCGCCGCGCGCGGGCGTCCGCCCCGCGACCGGCGCCCGGCTCCGGGCCGCGAACAAACCGGCCAACCGGCTGAATCCTCTCCACGTCTCTTTCGCGGGCCAGGGCGACGATGCCGTTCCCCGAGAGGACGGCGGAGACCGCGTGGACGAAGCGGCTGACGTGCCGGACCCGCCCACCCATGCTCCGCACCGTGGCCGCGAGACGATCGAGGTCGGCCGTGGGGCGCGCGACCACCCACACGACCACGTCCGTGTCCGGCTGCAGGGCGGCGCGCGCCAGGCGCGGGGAGATGGCGCGAGGCAGCTGCGCTTCCGCCCCAGCCGCCATCGCCGCCGCGAGGAGGGCGGCGAGCCCGGCGTGTCGCACGCTAGGCTGCCTGGGTAGCTCCGAGCCGGATGGAAACGGCGCTCGAGACGCCCGGCTCCTGCATCGTGACGCCGTACACGGCGTCCGCCACCGCCATGGTGCGCGGGTTGTGCGTGATCACGATGAACTGGGTGTGCGCCTTGAATTCGCCGAGGAGGCGCGTGAAGCGGCCGATGTTCGCGTCGTCGAGCGGTGCGTCAACCTCGTCGAGGATGCAGAAGGGGCTGGGTTTGGTGAGATAGATGCCGAACAGCAGCGAGAGCGCGACGAGCGACCGCTCCCCCGCCGACAGGAGGTGAAGCCGCTCGGTTCGCTTGCCGCGCGGCTTGGCGTGAATCTCGATCTCGGACTCGAGGGGGTCGTGCCCGTCCACCAGGAAGACGTCGCAGCTCCCGCCGCCGAACAGCGTCTGGAAGACGCGCTGGAAGTTGGCCCGTGCGCCCTCGAACGTCTCCAGGAACTTCTCGCGTGCGACGGCAGCGAGCTCGCGCACGCTCTCCTGCAGCGTCTGCTTCGCCGCCACGATGTCGTCGCGCTGGGTCACGAGGTGCGACAGGCGCCTGCTCTCCTCCGCGTGCTCCTCGACCGCGAGCGCGTTGATCGGACCGAGCGCCTCCACGGCCTGGCGGATCCCGTCGGCCTCCGCGCGCAGCGCCTCCACGGTCCCGAGGGCCTCGACCGGCTCGCCGAGGATCTCGTCGAGGCTCTTGCCCCATTCGGCAGCGAGGCGCTCACCCATGACGCGCCGCGACCCGCCGAGCTCCGTCGCCTGCAGCTCGAGCCCGTGCAACTCTTCGGTGCAGGCCGCGAGCCGCTCACGCGCCGTCGCCAGGCGCGATTCTGCTTCGGTCAGCGCCTGCTCGCCGCGCGCGAGCGCGTGCGTCGCAGCGCCCGCCGCCCGCTCGAGCTCCGCAAGGGCCGCGCGTCGCTCGATCAGCTCGTCGTGCCAGAGCGCCCGCTGCGTGTCGAGCGTGCCGAGTTCGGCTTCGAGCCGCCCGGCTTCCTCCGCGAGCAGGTCCACCCGGCCGCCAAACTCGCGGACGCCCGCCGCCGCCCGCCCCTCGCGCTCGCGCATCGCCTCGTACCGCGCCCCCACCTGGGCGTCCTCGACCTGCCAGTGCAGCCGGCGCTCCCGCGCGGCCTCGTGCTCGTTTTCGAGTTCCGCCACGCGCGCGCGTCCCTCACCCAGCTCGCCATCGAGCCGGATTCGCTCCAGCTCGCCGCCCGACAGCGCCGTGTTCACCTCTGCGAGGCGTTCCTCGACCGTGCGCAGGCGGTCGCTCAGGCGCTCGACGAGACCTTCCTCCACGCTGAGGTCCCGCTCGCTGTGCGCCACCTGCCGGCGCGCATCGTCGGCTTCGGCCGCCGCGTGGCGCTCCAGGCCTCGGCTCGCCTCGACGGCCTGCTCGGTCGCCGTCGCTTCCCGCTCGGCGCGGGCCAGCCGCTCGGCGGCCAGGGCGGAAGCTCGATCCTGATCCGCCAGGTCGCCCGCCAGACGCGACGCGTCGTCGGCCAGCGCCTCGAGCTCGGCCCGCCGGCGCAGGGGACCGCCCGAGCCCGCCGAGCCGGGGAGATAGACAGCGCCGTTGGCGCGGATTATCGCATCCCCGGCGGGCGCGAAGGGCCGCGCACCGGCCAGGAGCCGCCGGACCCACCGGCCCGCCGCGCCCTCGCCCGACACGCGCCCGACAAGCTCTCCTTCCTCCCGTTCGCCGGTGGGGCCGGGCTCGACCGGCAGCAGCAGCAACGGGCCGGGCGCCGCCTCCCGGTGCCAGGCGTGGATGGCGTCGCACGCCGAGAGGTCGGCCACGAGGACCGCATGCAGCCACTCGCCCAACACGTGCTCCGCTTCCGCCGCGTCTTCGCGCCGTGCCAGCACGAAGTCAGAGAGCGGCCCGAGCACCGCCCCGGGGCCGAACCGCCCGCGCGCGTCGAGGAGCGCCGCCGCCGCCGGGGCCAGCCCCACATGGTCGCGCTCGAGCTGCGCCAGGGCGTCACGCCGGGCCGCGGCCTGCGCGAGCGACTCCTCGGTGGCTCGCCGGTCGGCGCGCAGTCTCGCCTCGTGCTCCCGCGCCTCGGCCAACGCATGGCGCGCCCGGTCCGCATCCAGCCCGAGCGACACCAGGCGCTCCGCCAACGCCGTATGGCCTACCGCCGCCTCCCCTGCACGCGCCGCCGCGACCTCACGCTCTCTGCCGAGACCCGCCCGCCGCGCCTCGGCCGTCGAGAGCTCCTCCCTGAGATCCGCTAGCTCGCGCTCCAGCGCCTGGCGCTCGCCGTCCAGCCGCCGCACGCCTTCCGCCTGTCGCTGGAGCGCCTCTTCGAGCGCGCGCAGCTCGGCCCGCTTCGCCGCCAGTGCCTCCCGGGCCGCGTCCTCGGCCCGCACGCGGAGCTCCAGCTCCCTCTGGACCGATTCGCGATCGCGCTCGGCCGCGTGCCGCTCCGCCGCCGCCGCCTCCCGCTCGCGCTCCGCGCGCAGCGCTGCCGCCTGGGACTCCGCGCGCTCGGCGAGCGCGTGCTGCCGGCGCGCCGCAGCGTTGGTGGACCGCTCCGCCGCGAGGGCGATGTCCCCTTCCAGCGTCGCAGCCGACAGCTTCGCCTCGCCCACTCGCCGGTCCACTTCCGCGCGCTGCGCCTCGGCACCCGCTCGGGTCTCCACCGCCAGCTGCCGCTCGCGCTCGCCTGCGGCGAGGGCCTCCCGTGTCGCCGGCAGCAGGGCCGCCAACGCTCCCCGCCGCTCGTTCACGAGCAGCAAGGCGTCGTCTATCGCGGCCGCGTCTATCCGAGCCAGCGCCGCGGCGAGCTGGTAACGCCGTGCCACCAGCTCCGCGTGGCGCTCCGCTTTGCGCCGCTGCCGCGCCAGGCTGCGCACCCGCGTCTGCACCTCGGCGATCAGGTTCTCGACCTGCGCCAAGTCGGCCGTGGTCTCCTCCAGCCGGCGCTCCGTGCTCCGCTTCCTGTCGCGGAAGAGCCCCAGGCCCGCCGCCTCCTCGAAGAGCGCCCGCCGGTCGTCGGGCCGGTCCGAGAGCAGGGCGTCCACCATCCGGGCCTCGATGACGACGGCCTGGTCGGCCCCCAGGCCCGTGCCTGCCAGCTTGGCGAGCAGCTCGCGTCGGGTCACCGGCGCTTCGTTGATCAGGAATTCGCTCTCGCCCGAGCGCGAGACGCGCCGCGCGATGACCACCTCGGCGAAATCGAGGTCGAGCTTCCGGTCGCTGTTGTCGAAGTAGAGGCCGACCTCCGCGACGTTCTGGCCGCTGCGGCCGGACGAACCCTGGAAGATCACTTCCTCCATGCGCGCGCCGCGCAGCATCCGCGGGTTGTGCTCCCCGAGCACCCACCGCACGGCGTCGGAGATATTGGACTTCCCGCAGCCGTTCGGTCCGATGATCGCGGTCACCCCGTCGTCGACGAGGACGGCGACGGTGTCGGCGAAGGACTTGAATCCTGAGAGCTCGAGACGCAGCAGCTTCATGGCACGAACCCCACGCGAGGGAGCAGTCGGCCGGCGGCGCCGGCCTCGGAGAGGAGGCCCCGGAGGATGTCGGCCTGCTCCTCGGACTCGAACGCGCCGGCGAAGAGTCGGTAGGCGCCGTCGCCTTGTCCCAGCACGAAGCAGGGCACGCCCGCGGACCGGAGCCGCGCGCGCTCCGTCTGCGCCGCGTTGGGCGTGAGGCCGCCGGCCAGCGCAAACGAGAGCGGGACGCGGGAGGCCGCGGCGTCGGGGGCGAGATGGCCCGACGTGCGCAGGACGTGCCGCAAGGAATCCACCTCCGCGCCCGAGGTGACCGGGCCGGCGTACACCCGGAACCAGATCCGGCTGTCGCGCAGCAGGACCGGCGAAATCATGGTCGGGATGCCGTCCCGTTCGAGCGTGTCGGCGCTGGCTTGCGCGTCCACCACCGACCTCCAAGCCGAGACCTGGATGGCGAGGGGCAGCGAGTCGGCGCGCGGCGCGCGCGCGTCCGGTGCGGCCGGCACGGCCCGCGGTAGGACGGGCATCGCCGCCGGTGCCCACCCGGCGAGGCGCAACAGCTGCGCGCGGCTCAAGTAGCCGGCGACGCCGAGTGCGAGCGCGAAGAGCGCAGCGTACCATCCCCACGGCGTACCGTGCCGCTCCCGGATCAGCAGCGACATGGGAGCGCTGTCACGCCTCCGTGGCGCGGGGCCGGCCGCGGCGGCCACGCCGCCAGGCGGCGCAGCGGCCTCCGGTCCGCCGTCGGCGGGCGCCACCGGCTGCGGGCCACGCGGTTCGCCCACCACGGCGAGGAGCAAGAGGCCGCGGCCCAACGCGTCGGCCACGTCGGAGGCTTCCGCCGCCGCGATGTCCGTCCCGGGCTGCGCCAGGGCGATCACACCGTCGAGGTCCGCGGAGAGTTCGCCGAGGCAGTCCGCGGGCAGGTAGAGAAGCAGAAGCGCCCCCTCATGGCGGAACCCGGCCGCGAGGCGTCGCCACCGCGGGTGCGTCATCAGCGAGCGCGGCTCGGGTGCGAAGGTGCCGGCGGCGATAAAGAAGAGATTGGGCTCGGGCTGGGGCTGGACGATCCGGCTCAGCGACGCGCCGTACTCGAACGCGTCCACAATCCCCACGTCGTTCGGCGAGCCGGCGACCGTATGCAACGCCGGCTCGTCCACGAAGCAGTCCACGAGAGCCGTGCGCCGGCCCGACCCCGCGGCCGCGCGCGCCACCCGCCACGCCATCTCGGCCGTCCACTCGCTCGAAAGGGTCGTGGGCACCAGGGCGACGACGGCGGTGCCGCGGAGCAGATCGGGGATGTCGTGGTCGAGTGCGGCGGGTGGAAGCTGGACCGCCGTCATGGCCGCGCGGCGCTTTCGCTGCCGCGAGCGACGGTCCAGAAGGGGCGGCCGAGCGCGCGACCGGCCGAGTCAGCCGCGTGGCGCGAGCGGTACGGTCCCATCAGCACGCGCCAGCCGTCACCCTGCCTGAGCGGCGGCACCACCTCGACGGGGTGACGCGCCGACGCCAATTCGGCCGCCAGAGCGCGGGCCCACGCCTCGTTCTGCGACACGGACAGCTGCACCCACGCCGTCGCGCGCTCGGGTGCGGGGATCGGGGCAGCCACGGCCCGCGCGGTGTCCGTGAGGCGCGCCTCCTGGCGGGCCGGCGCGCTCGCGCTCGCGGGGGTCCAGCGCCCCACGAGCCACACATCCCGCGCACCATCCGGGACCGCGGCCAGGGAGTCGAGCGAGCCGACATCGCGCGCCACGACGGAGCTGCCCTCGCGGCTGAGCAGAGTTCCCTCCTCCGAGACGGTCGGCAGATCGCTCGCCCATCGCGTCGCGATCCGACCGATCACGCGCTCCCTCGCCAGGCCCACGACCCAGGTGATGGCGCTGTCGCCTCCGCCGCTCGAGCGCGCCAGCAGGACGCGTCCCCACGGGTCTACGCGCAGCGCCGAGGCCGGTGCGGGCAGGGCGAGCGCCGGCCGCTCGCGGCGCCCGAACCGGTCGATCAGCGCGACCTCGCTCCGCTCGCGCAGCGCGACATACAGGCGGTGGCCCGACGGCGAGAAGGCCACCGCGAGCGGCCTGCCGGCGAGCCGGACGAACCACGGGTGTTGCGGCTCGCGGTCCTCGAGCACCGCCACGCCCGAGTCGGTGGCGAACGCCACCGCATCGCCGTCGCGGCTGGCGCTCCGGTCCACGGCGTCCGGCACGGCCGCGACCAGCGAGACGCCAGCTTCACGGGACACGACGGCGAGGGTGTCGGCGCCCCTGCGGCGCACCGTGATGAGCCGCGCGCCCGGCGCGGCGAATGCCGCGTGCACCCCACGGCCCGGCGACGCTGACCACGAACGCGTTCCCCACGACTGCGACTCGATCACAGCTCCCGAAG
>JACQVG010000131.1 GCA_016209905.1 Gemmatimonadota bacterium
GCCCGAGGACACGACGCGCGCCGCCGCCGACTCCACCCGGGCCATCCGCGACACGACTCGAGTGCGCCCATGACCGATCACCGACGCGCCCTGCCCTCCGTGGACCGGCTGCTCCGCACGGCCGCCGTGGCCGCCGTTGGCGCGGACCAGCCGCGAACCGTGTTGGTCGGGGCGATCCGACGCGCGCTGGCCGACGCGCGCGAGGCGCCAGAGGCGGCGCCCGCCGACGACGCCGGCTGGGCGGCCGCGGTCGCCCGCGCGCTCGCCGCCGCGACGACGCCGACGCTGCGCCGCTGCATCAACGCGACCGGCGTCGTCCTGCACACCAATCTCGGCCGCGCGCCCCTCGCCGAAGCGGCGGCGCGGGCGATCGCCGCCGCCGCGACCGGCTACAGCACGCTCGAGTACGATGTCGAGCGCGGCCGGCGCGGCAGCCGACACGTCCACTGCGCCGATCTCCTCGCGGACCTGACGGGCGCCGAGGACGCGATGGTGGTCAACAACGCCGCCTCTGCGCTCCTCCTCACCCTCGCCACGGCCGCCGAAGGCGGCGACGTCATCGTTTCGCGGGGCGAGCTGATCGAGATCGGCGGAGGGTTCCGCATCCCGGAGCTCATGGAGAAGAGCGGCGCGCGGCTCCTGGAGATTGGAACGACGAACCGGACCCGCCTCAGCGATTACGAGCGCGCGCTGGGGGGCGGGGTCTCCCGCGCGACGGCGGGCGCCGGAAGTGCCGGAAGGCCGGCGGAGCACGGGAGGCCCCGCGACCGCATCGCGCGCACGACCGCTCCTCCTTCGCCGACTGCCATTCTCAAAGTGCACCGCTCGAACTTCGCGCTGATCGGCTTCACCGAAGAAGCGTCGCTCGAAGAGCTGGTGGCGCTCGGCCGCAAGCGGAAGAAGCCCGTGCTGTACGACCTGGGCGGCGGCCTGATGACCGACCTCGCGGACGTCGGGCTCGCGGGCGAGCCGACGCTGCCCGCCGCAGCACAGAGCGGAGCGACCGCCGTGATCGCCTCGGGCGACAAGCTTCTCGGCGGACCGCAGGCAGGGCTCCTGATCGGGACGGCCGGCTTCATCCGGCGCTGCCGGGCGCATCCGCTGGCGCGCGCCGCGCGCGCCGACAAGCTGACCCTCGCCGGCCTCGCTGCGACCCTGGCGCTCTATCGCGATCCGGCCCGGGCGCGGCGCGAGATCCCAGTGCTCCAGATGTTGACGGCGCGCAGCGCCGACATCGCCGCACGGGCGCGCGCGCTGGCCGCGGCGCTCCCGGCGCCGGCCAACGCCGCGGTGACGCCGACCCGGGCTGCCGTCGGCGGCGGCGCCTTCCCCGGCCTGGAGCTCGAGAGTACCGGCGTGGCGCTGGCGCCGCGCTCGCCGTCACCGGCCGTGCTGGCCGAGCGCCTGCGCCGCCGCGACACGCCGGTGGTGGCCGTCGTCGGCGGCGGGAAAGTGACGCTCGACCTGCGCACCGTGCTGCCAGGCGAGGAAGCCGAAGTCGTCCGCGCCGTCGCCGCGGCGCTGGGCTGATGACAGGGCGCGGAGCCGTCTTTCTCGACCGCGACGACACGCTCGTGGAGGATCCCGGCTACCTCCACCAGCCCGACCGCGTGGTGCTCCTTCCCGGTGTGGCGCATGGACTCGGCGCGATGAGCCGAGCCGGCTGGCCGCTGGTGGTTGTCAGCAACCAGTCCGGGATCGCGCGGGGGCATTACGGCCCGGAGGCGGTCGCGGCCGTGATGCGCCGCATCGAGGACTTGCTGGCGCCGAGTGGGGTGCGTTTCCTCGGCCACTACTTCTGTCCCCACCATCCCGCGTTCAGCGGCCCGTGCGGATGCCGCAAGCCCGGTGTCGAGCTGTTCGAGCGCGCCGCGCGGGACCTCTTGCTCGATCTCACGGCGTCCTGGTACGTGGGCGACCGCCTGCACGATGTCCTGCCCGCGCTCCGCCTCGGCGGCCGCGGCTTGCTGCTCGCCCGCGCGGACCGGCCCGACGAGGCCCAACAGGCGGCCGCGCTTGGCTTTGGCTGCGTGGCCGACCTCGCCGCGGCGGCGTCGGAACTGGGGCCGGCGCGACCGTGACGCGCATCACGCCGGCGGCGCGTCCCGCGCACTATTGCTGGACCCCCCGAGGCGCCCTATACTGAGTACCGATTGGTCGTCGCCGCCTCAGTGATCCCTTCCGTGCCGGAGGAGGAACGTCGCGTATGTCATGCCGTCCGGGATTCCCCATAGCGCGCTCGCTGGCGTTGAGCCTCGGGCTCGCGGCCGCCGTCACGCTTCCGGCGATCGGGCAACAGCTGATCGCTCTCGGGCAGGCGTTCAGCGGCCAGCTCGCCATGAGCGATCCGGTGCTGAACGACGGGTCGCATTACGACGCCTACATGTTTTACGGGCAGGCGGGGCAGTTCGTCCAGATTGACGTCATGTCCAGCGCCTTCGACTCGTACGTTATCCTGCAGGACCAGAGCGGCAACGAAATGGGGCGGAACGACGATGGCGGCGGGGGCCTCAACGCGCGTCTCCAGCACACCCTGCCCTACACCGGATCCTACCGGATCATCGTCAACTCGTACCGGTCGGGCGGGTATGGCCCCTACACGGTGCAGTTGACCGGCTCGGGTGGGGTGGCGGTGGCCGCGGCAACTCCGGGCGGCGTGGTGGGCACGATCGGGCCGAACCAGCAGGTATCAGGGACCCTCTCCCCGATGGACGCACGCTGGGACAACAAGCCCTTCCACTCCTATACCTTCCAGTGCAACGCCGGCCAGCCGTTCCAGATGGACGTGCTATCGAGCTGGGACAACTACGCGCTCGTCTTCGATCCGATGGGCAACGTCGTGGCGCGCGACGACGACACGGGCGAAGGACTCAACGCGCGGATCAACTACACCTGCACCTTCCCCGGCGTCTATCGCCTCGCCGTGACGACGTACACCTCGAGCACACAGCCCGGACCGTACACTCTCCAGGTCCAGTCCATGGGCGCGGTGGTGGCCATGCAGCCGACGCCGATGCCCGGCGTGACGATGCCCGCGCCCGTCGTCCAGGCGCTGCCGCTCACCGGCGGGATCCCGGCGCCCGGTGGGGTGGGCACGGTGCAGTTCGGGCAGATGGTCCAGGGGCGGCTCGAGACCGGCGATCAGGTGATGAACGACGGGACGTGGGCCGACGTCTGGCAGTTTCAGGCGATGGCCGGGCAGACGGTTACCATCGAGCTGCGGTCGGAGGAGTTCGACACGTATCTGCAGCTCCTCGACGGCGCGGGGAACCGGCTGGCAGAGGACGACGACTCCCTCGGCAACCTCGACTCCCGAATCGTCTACACGCTGCCGGCACCGGGGATGTACCAGATCGTGATCAACAACTTCGGCGACACGCGCCGTTCCGGCATCTACACGGTCACGCTCCGCTGAGCCCGCGCGCTGTCGCGCAACACAGACCGCCCGGAGGCACGTCCGCCCCCGGGCGGTCTCGCGTCTAGGCCGCAGCCGTCGGTATCTTCCGCCCCGTGTCGCGCGTGCGCATCGCCGTGCTCGCCTCCGGACACGGCTCCAATCTCCAGGCTCTCCTCGACGCCTTCGGCGACCGCGAAGCCGTGGCCGAGATCGTGCTGGTCGCGTCGAACCGCGCCGATGCGGGCGCGCTGGAGCGGGCTCGGCGCGCCGGAGTGGCTACTGCGGTGATGTCGCGCGACGGACAGGACGCCGACGAGCTGATCGCCCTGCTCCGGGCGCATCGTGTGGACCTGGTGGTCCTGGCCGGCTACCTGAAGCGGGTCCCCGACGCCGTCGTCGCCGCCTGCCGGGACCGCATCCTCAACATCCACCCGGCTCTGCTGCCGATGTTCGGCGGCCCCGGCATGTACGGCCGCCGCGTGCACGAGGCGGTGCTGGCGAGCGGCGTGCGGGTCAGCGGCGCTACGGTGCACGTGGTGGACGAGCAGTACGATCACGGCCGAATCCTGGCGCAGTGGCCGGTGCCGGTGCGCGAGGGAGACACAGCCGAGACGCTCGCCGCGCGCGTGCTCGAGGTCGAGCACCGCCTGCTGCCCGCCGCGGTCCGCGCGTACGGCCTCCACCTAGCTCGCGGCGGCGGACGGCCGCCGGTCCTCTCCCTCACGACCGAAAGCTTCGGGCCGGCCGCAGCGCTCCCGTCCTCCTTGGAAGATGCGCTCGCGAACGCGTAGCGCCATCGGCCTGGCGGCCTTCGCCCTCCTCGCCGATCGGGCCGTCGCACAGGCGCCCGATTCACTCGTGCTCTCGCTCGCCGCCATGAGCGCCGTCACGGGGCTGGAGGACGCGATGGCCGACAGCCTCCTCGCCGCACTGCCCGGGGCGGCGC
>JACQVG010000132.1 GCA_016209905.1 Gemmatimonadota bacterium
GCGCTGCGCGGCCTGGAGCGCGCAGCCACGTCCCATCACCGCACATCCCGCGCGGTCGTCGGCGCCGTTCGTGGTGATGCAGACGGCGTCCGCGTCCTGTGCGAAGAGGTCGCTACGACGTTCGAGCATCGGGGCCTCCTGGGGTGAGCGTAGCGGCGCCGGCGCCGTCCGGCTTCCGTGACGTGGAGGCAGACGACCCGGGGGAGCCACAACGGGGCGGTGTCGGGCACCAGCGCGATGATCGCTGCGCGCCGGGACTCACCCGTCGCGCGGTAGCCGCGGCGCGCGGCCGGGCCAGGCCAGGCGCGCGTCATCGCGCGTCAGCCTGGACATCGGGAAACCCGACCAGCAGGTCGTCGAGCGTCGGCCGGTAGTCCGCCGGTACGGCCTGAACCCCCCGGGCGGTGACGAAGTAGCGCGCGCCGTCGACGACGACGATGTCACCGGCCTGGAGTGCGCGCGGCAGGCGCGTCGCGACGAGCTCGAGGGCGCGAGCAAGCCGGGCGCCGAACGCCACGCCAGCAGGCAGCGACGCGTCAGGGACGGTGCACGCGACCGGAGTGCCGGGCTCGCTGCACGCGTAGAGTTCGATCGTGAGGGTCATGTTGACTCCTGGGGAGCGGCCCGGCAGCCGGGCGACGTCACGTCCTGCGCGGTCGCACGAGCTTGACGGGGCCGGGGTCGGCGTGGTCGCCGGCGGTGCGGGCCAGGCGCGTACGGGTGGCACGCGCGCACCCTTGAGAGATGTCGCGTCCATGGATAACCGGCATCCGGGTCACCTCCCATCGACGGGCAGCGTCGCCCATCGCGGAGGACCAGAACGAGCCGGCTGCCCGGCTCAGCCGGCACCGCGGGATGAGATCGCGGAGGGCCTCAGGACGCGAGCGCCTGGACCGACGAGCCGCGGCTGAGGGCGCGCGACAGGGGGATCCGCGCGATCTCCGCTGCGCCCCGGCGGACCGCCTTGATGGCGTGAGCGACCGCCTTCTCGCTCGCGCCATGGCCGTGGGCGAGGACGCGCAGGGTCTGGATCGTGTCGCTCAGGTTTCCGTAGGCGAGGTAGGCCTGCCGGCCCTGCTCGACGGTCATCGTGCCGAGGTGTTGCTCGAGCGTTTCGCGCGTGAGACGGAGACCGTTTGTCTGCGGAAGGGCCATGGGCCGGGCTCCTCTGGGTGACCGGCGTCGACGCGGTGGACGTCCGGGGCGTCAGTCGGCGAGCGTTGCGACGTACTGCTGCATCACCACGAGCCGGCAGCCCTCGGCGTGCGCCGCGAGCAGGAGCGTGCAGAGCGCAGCGTGGCGGCGCTCGGCGAGCGCCAGGCACCCGGTCGGCTTCGTGGTGTGCGTGCGCAGGCACATCGGGCAGCGGGACGCGGCGCGGCGCGCCTCGGTGAGGCGCGCGAGAGCCTCTTCGAGCTGCGGCTCGCGCCGGCATGGAGGACGCGGAGCGGAAGCGGTCGGCAACGGCATGGGTGACTCCGTTCGGCACAGGACGGGGAACGACAGGGGCACGGGATCCGCCCGCGCGCGGGGGTCGGGGAGTGGGCCGTCGGGCACGACGCCGGCCGCCGGGGCAGGCGCGCTCGGCCGAGCGGCGGCCTCGCTGGCGTCATGGCGCGTCCCCCCTTCGGACGCGCTCGAGTCGAACGTCAGGAGGACGGGGATGTCACGGCAGTGCAGGCCTAGGCGGCCCCGGCCGCCGGCCATGGTTCGCCGCGGCCGCCGGCCCCGCCATCGCTGGCGACATGCGGCGCTCACCGGAGGGCGTCGGGCTCGCCTGGGCGCGCACGTAACGCTTCCAGCCCCAGAGGACGATGCGCTGGACGAGGAGCGTGGCGATCGCGCCCGCGCCGACGACCAGGCCGGCGCCCAGCCGGGTGCCCAGCACCACGACCTCGACGCCATTCCCGAGGTCGATCAGCCATGCGCAGACGAGGCCGAGGACGAAGGCCAGGGCGCTGTGGGTCATGAGGAAGCCGGGGACGTGGTTCGGTTTCATCGTCGTCTCCCTGGGTGTCTCAGCGCTCCCCGCAGTACCGGGCGCCGAGCGCTGGCAGGATCTCGCGGGCCAGGATCCGCCGGTGGCAGAAGGGCACCGTGGCCGGGCAGTAGCAGAGGAGTGTCACCTCGTCCCGCGCCAGCAACGCCGCCCACGCCTCCCGCTGTTGCCGGTAGCTCGCGCGCATGAGATCGAGGTAGTAGGCGTGGTAGGCGCTCTGAGAGAGCCGGCCACGCTTGGCGCCGAGCACCATGTCCCACCGGTCGGGGGCGAACGGGCGCGCCTCCGGCGGGGCCGACTTGATCGTGATGTCCAGGGCGTCAGCGCCGTAATATGTACCGATCTGGGCCGTGTAGACGCGCAGCATGGGCTCCTCGAACATCGCTGGTGAACTTCGTAGTGTCTCCGTCAGGAAGGAGCAACGCCGATGTCGGTGACCGACGAGATACGCGCTGCGACCCGAGCGGTTGCGGCAGGGTCCACAGTCGCATTGCCGAGGGCCGGCTCGCTCCCCACGCGGCCTCGGATGCCGAGAACCGGCCGTGCACGCCCACTACGCGCGGGCACCGGCGCCCCCGGGAGAATAGGTCCTCGAATCGACGGCCACCCGACCGGTGACAGGAGAGATCGGGGCTCTACATGATCATTGAACGCTTCCGGTATGGCGATGCCGTTGCGGTCTACCGGCGGTTCCGCGAGCGCGGCCGCCAGGCGCCCGGCGGGTTGACCTACCTGTCGAGCTGGGTGACGACGGACCTCACGACGTGCTACCAGGTCATGGAGTGCGACAATCCCGCGCTGCTCGATCAGTGGACCGCGCGCTGGAGTGACCTGATCGACTTCGAGACCGTCCCCGTCC
>JACQVG010000140.1 GCA_016209905.1 Gemmatimonadota bacterium
CGCCTCCGCGGCCTCGAGCGTCGCCGCCGCCACGCCTTCCCGCTTGAGGTGCTCCTCGTACAGGCCGACGGGGTCCCTCTTGCCCCAGCGCTCGAACCACTCCGGCGGAACGGTGGCCCGCGCCTCGCGCTCGTCGTGGGTCGCGTGGCCGCCCATCCGAAAGGTCTCGGCGACGAGCATCACCGGTCCCGCGCCGCTGCGGCAGCGCTCCGCCGCCAGCCGCGTCGCCGCGTATGCATCGAGCACGTTGTTCCCGTCGCAGGAGGCGCCGGCCATGCCGTAGGCCGCCGGCAGCTCGCGGAAGTCGCGCGGGAGGTGGTGCTGGCGCAGCCGCGTGCCGAGGGCGACCTGGTTGTTCTGGACGATGAAGATGGCGGGGACCTTCTGGACCGCGGCGAAGTTGAGGCCTTCGTGCGCGCCCCCGGCCTTGGTCGAGCCGTCGCCGATCCAGGTCACGGCGACGCGCCGCTCCCCCCGCATCTTCGCCGCCAGGGCGATCCCCGCGATCACCGGAACCATGTCGCCGACGTGCGAGATCGGCTGGAGGACCCGGAAGCGCATCGAGCCGTGATGCAGGTCACGGCCCCCCGAAGGAGAATCGGCGGTGGCGAGGTAGCTCCTGAAGCTGTCCGCGACCGGCATCCCCATCTCGGCGCAGGCACCCGCGTTGCGGATCATCGGCGCGACGATGTCGGTCGTCCGGTCCAGCGCGTGGACGGGGCCGACGGTCGTCGCCTCCTCGCCCGTGCCGAGCCAGGCCTTGGAGATGACGCCGGTCCGGACCCAGCGCTTCAGCGCGATGTCGTGCAGGCGCGTGCGCAGGAGGCCGGCGTAGAGCTCGATCAGCTCCGTCTCGCCGAGCGCTTCGACCACGCGCCGCCGGTCCGGGGCCTGCCGCGCCGTCTCGCCGAACTCTGCCACCAACTCGGGATCGGGTGTCCAGCCGACGTACTCGGGGGGGTCGTAGGCGGGATAGCGTTTCACGGAGAAGGGCGCTCGGGTCTCAGGCCGCAGGCGTCAGGTCTCGGGCCTCAGGGCGTCGGCGCCGCTGCTCGCGTCACCTCGCCGCCTTTCATCACGAACTCGATCCGCTGGAGCCTCGTGATGTCGGCCAGCGGGTCGCCCGCGACGGCGACGATGTCGGCGAGCTTCCCCTCCTCGAGGGACCCGATGTCGCGCTCCATGCCGAGCAGCGTCGCCGCGTTCATCGTCCCGGCCTGAATCGCCTGCATGGGCGTCAGCCCCCCCAGGTTGACGAGCAGCTCGAACTCCCGCGCGTTGGTGCCGTGCGGGAACACGCCGGCGTCGGTGCCAAGGGCGATGCGGACACCCGCGCGCACCGAGGTCCGGATGCCCCGCTGCATCGCCTCCCAGGCCATGCGGCCCTTGCGCGCGGCCCAGGCGGGAAGCCGCGCCTCGGAGCCGGGGCCTCCCACCGCCTCGCCCGCCATGAGCGTCGGCACCAGCCACGTGCCGTGCTCGACCATCACGCGTGCCGCCTCTTCGGTCATGAAGGAGCCGTGCTCGACGCTCGTCACCCCCGCCCGCGCCGCGGCCATGATCCCCTCGGACCCGTGCGCGTGCGCCGCCACCCGGCGGCCAGCCAGGCGGGCGGTCTCCACCAGGACCCGCATCTCCTCCTCCGAGTACTGCTGCGCGCCCACGTCGTCGCCCTGCGAGAGCACTCCGCCGGTCGCGCAGAACTTGATGACGTCCGCGCCGTACTTGACCTGGGTGCGAACCGCCTGGCGGATCTGGCCGGCGCCGTCCGCGATCCCCTCCAGCGGGCCCGGCTCGCGCCCGAAGAGCCCCGGCACGTACCCGTTGTCGTCGCAGTGGCCGCCGCTGATGCCCAGCGGGTGCGCGGCCGCCTGGATGCGGGGCCCCGGCACCCGGCCCGCGTTGATCGCGTTGCGGAGCGCGACATCGGCGAAGCCGCGGGCGCCCACGTTGCGCACGGTGGTGAACCCGGCGAGGAGCGTGCGCCGCGCGTTCACGACGCCGTAGATGGCGTTGTCGGCGGCCGATTCGGTGACCAAGCCGTGCACCCAGTCGCCCTCGCCCGTGGTCCGGCCGGCGAGGTGCACGTGGCCGTCCACGAACCCGGGCAAAACCGTGTGGCCAGTGAGGTCTATGACGCGCGCGCCCGGCGGGATCGCCACTCCGGGGCCCAGCCTCTCGATGCGCTCCCCGCGCACCAGGATGATCGCGTTCCGGACCGGCGCGCGACCCGTTCCGTCAATGAGGGTGCCGGCACGGATCGCGGTGACGGCCGGCGCCTGCTGGAGGGCGACCAGCGCGAGGAGCGAGGCGAGCGCGCTCAGAAGAGCTTCCCCTTGAGCTTGCTCATCAGGCCGCCGCCCGCGCTCGCGGCTTCGAGCGCTTCACCCAGCTCCCGAGCGGTCTGGTACCGGTCGCCCGGGTCGGCCTCGATCGCCTTCATGAGCGCCTTCTCGAACTGCGGCGAGAATTCCAGATCGGCTCGCGCCTTCCTGAGCGGCAGCGGCTGCCCGCGCAGCCGCGCGATCATCATGTCCTGCGCACTCTTGCCCTCGAACGGGAGGCGGCCGGTGAACATCTCGTACGCCACGAGCCCGAGAGCGTAGACGTCGGACCGCCCATCCAGCTGCCTGCCGCGGATCTGCTCGGGGCTCATGAACTCCGGGGTGCCGAGGATGATGCCGGTCGCGGTGAGCTTGGCCATGCCGGGCCCGGCGCGCTTCTCCTTCGCGAGCCCGAAGTCCGTCACGACCGCCTTGACCTGCCCGGCGGCGTCGGGCACGAGGAAGATGTTCTCGGGCTTGAGGTCGCGATGCACGATCCCGTGCTCATGCGCGAAGCTCAACGCCTCGCACACCTGCTTCATGATCGGCACGCCGACCTCGAGCGGGACAGGCCCCTCGCGCACCTCCTTGTCGGAGAGCAGCTCGCCCTTGAGCAGCGGCATGACGAGGTAGATCAACCCCTCCGGCGTCTCGCCGAGGCGCAGGATACGGCAGATGTTGAGATGGTCCAGCCGCATCGCGAGCCCTGCTTCGCGGCGCAGGCGTTCCGCGGCGGTCTTGTCCTGGGCGAGCTTCGGCGTCATGATCTTTACCGCCACGCTCTCGCCCGTCGCGATGTCCTTCGCCTCGTAAACGAACGACATGCCGCCCTCGCCCAACTTGCGAACGACCTGGTAGCGGCTGTCGAGCGTCTGGTTTCGCAACGTCTTCGCCGGATCGGTGCCGCTCGGCGGCGGCTTGACGGCTTGGCGGATCTGCGTCGAGCCCGCGGCGGCCGCGGCCGGCGCCGGCGCGATCTCCACCAGTTGCGTGCCGTCCTTGGAGCAGAAGCGGGCCTCGCCGGTGTACACCGAGCGGCACTTGGGGCAGCGGCGCTGACTCACAGGCGTACCACGTTACGGCCGTCCGCCCCGGCGCGGTAGGGCGCCGCGCCGAGGAGGGGGGAGGGGGGGGAGGCCCCGAAGGACTGCCCGCTCGCGTCCATCAGGAGCCGTCGCCCAGGACGTGGCGGAGTCCCTCCCACTCGACATTGCCGCCCGAGAGCACGCCCACCACCGGTCCTCGCACCGAGCCGGCCCGCTGGCCGAGGAGCCAGGCCAGCGTGGCCGCCCCCGACGGCTCGAGCACCAGCTTCAGCCGGTCGAGCGCGAACCGAACCGCCTCGCGGATCGCCGCATCGGAAACCAGCACCGCGCGCTCGACGCGCCCGGCCAGGTGCGCGAAGGTGAGCGTGCCGATCCGCAGGGGCACCAGGCCGTCGGCGATGCTCTCGGCGCGCTCGAGGGTCACCGGCTCACCCGCCGCCAACGCCCTCGCGAACGTCGGCGCCCCCTCCGGCTCGACGGTCACCACCGCAGCCGCGGGCACGAGCGCCTTGACCGCGCTCGCCACGCCGGCGGCCAGGCCGCCGCCGCCGACCGGGACCAGGACGGTCGCCACGTCCGCGCAGTCCTCTACGATCTCCAAGCCCACCGTGCCCTGCCCCGCGATGATGGCGGGGTGGTCGAACGGCGGCACCACGTCCAGCTTCTCACGCTCGGCGATCGCCATCGCCCGAGCCTGTCGGTCCGCCGACGTCAGGCCGGCCAGCACCACCTCGCCGCCCAGCCGCGCGACGCCCTGACGCTTCGCGGCCGACACGGTTTCCGGCATCACGACGACCGCGCGCAGACCGAAGAGCTTGGCTGCGTACGCGACCGCCTGGCCGTGGTTGCCCGAGGAATAGGTGATCACCCCCGTCGAGCCCGCTCCCGCCAGCTTTTTCACCAGCGTGTAGGCGCCGCGGAGCTTGAACGCGCCGACTCGCTGCAGGCTCTCGGGCTTGACGAAGACGGGCACTCCGAGGCGCTCGGTGAGCTCGTCCACCGGCAGCAGCGGCGTCCGGACGGCGATTCCGGCGAGCCCGGCACCGGCCGAGCGGATCGCCTCGAGGCCAACGAGCTCGAGTGCGGCGATGAGCGTCACGCGATCGAGAACTCCGGCAAAGGCGCGAAGCTACGGCGCCCGACCGGCACCGGCAAGTGCGCCCGGCGCAGCGGTGTCAGCGCCGCCGCGCGCGCCGCGCGAGAAACCAGTTCGTGGCCGCGAGATCCACCACCATGATCGCGAGAAGCACGACCGTGCCCGTGGTCCCGATGACGCCGAAGTACCGCAGCGCCCCGACGAGCAGGGAGTAGGCGAGTACCCCGCCCAGCGTGAGCGGCTTGTTCATCGGACCGGCGCCGAGGTGCCGTGCGTGTGCTGCGCCATGGGTTCGCTCGCCGCGCGACTCAGCCGCGCATCGGCGTGGAGGTTGCGCGAGACGACGGCAAGATAGCGGGAGCGGCGGCACCCGACGAGCCGGCCCGCCGGCGCTCGGGCGTTTCCCGGAGTCCCGGATAGCCCGACGCGGCGATGGCGCAGCCATTTGACGATCTCGCAGTTGGTCTCTAGGTTGTGGCCATTCACCGCCGACTGCAAAGCTTTGTCCGGGCTACGCGATGCCACCGTCCGGCGTGCCGACGATTTCCCCCCAGTCCCTCGAGCGGCGAATCGCCGCCGGCGAGCCGCTGCTGCTCCTCGACACGCGGGATCCCGCCACCCATGCCGGCTTCCCGTTCGACGCGCCTCGCCCGGTGGAGCCCCTGAACCTCCCGTACGATCGCTTCCTGCAGGATATTGACGGGGGCCTGGCCGGCCTCCCCGCTCCCGGGACGGCGGGACCGATCGTGTGCTTCTGCTACCGCGGCGAGACCGCGGCCCCGATCGTGCGCGCCCTCCGCGCCGCCGGCTACGAGGCCGAGAATCTCGAGGGAGGAATGCTGGGGTGGTCCGAACTGGTCGTGCCGACGGTCGTGCCCGGCTCGGACGCGCTCGGCGCGGAAGCGGCGCTGCTGCAGCTTCGGCGCCTCGGGAAGGGGTGTCTCGGCTATGCGCTTGTGGCCGGAGACGCGGCTCTCCTGGTGGACGTCGGTCGGAACGTGGAGTCGGCGCTCGCGGCGGTCGCCCAGCGGGGCGCGAAGATCGCGCGGGTCGCCGACACGCACCTCCATGCGGACCACATCTCCGGCGGACCCGAAGTGGCGCGCGAGACCGGGGCGCCGTACGCCCTGCCGCCGGCCGATGCCACGGATGTGCGACACGCCTTCGAGCCCGTCGGCGACGGAGACGTCTGGCGCGTCGGCGCTGTGCAAGTCCGCGCGCTCCACACCCCCGGCCATACCGACGGCAGCACGAGCTACCTGGTCGGCGACCGCTTCCTGCTGACCGGCGACACCCTGTTCGTGGCCGGCGTCGGCCGCCCCGACTTGTCGGGCCAGGGCGAGCGGCTGGCGCGCGTGCTCCATCGCACGCTCACCGCGACGATCCCGGCGCTGGGCGACCGGGTCGAGATCCTGCCGGCGCACATCTCGAGCGCAGCGGAGGTCGGCGCTGCCGGCGTCGCGTCCGCCCGACTCGGCGATCTCAAGCGGACGACGCTGAGCGGCCTCTCCGCCGATGCCGATGTCTTCTCGCGCTCGCTGCTCGCCGCGCTACCCGAGCAGCCGCCGAATTCCGATCGGATCCGCGCCGCGAACCGCGGCGTCCCGACGGCGGACCCGTCCGAGCTCGAATATGGCCCGAACCGCTGTGCCGTGACCGGAGGCATGCAATGACGACCGCACGCGCACTCACCGAGCAGGCGCTCGAGAGCGCCGTGCTCGGCATGTACACCGACGTCGCCGCGCAACCCGACAAGGAATACCACTTCTGGAGCGGCCGGCCGGCGGCGGAGCGGTTCGGCTACCGCGCCGAGTGGCTGGATGCGGCTCCGCTGCCTGCCGTGGAGTCGTTCGCCGGCGTCGGCAACCCGCACCTCCACCTCGAGGTTCCGTCCGGCGCGACGATCGTGGACCTGGGCTCGGGCGCGGGCCTCGACCTCTTCATCGCGGCGCGGCGCGCCGGTCCCACCGGGCGAGCGATCGGCGTGGAGATGAACGAGGACATGCTGCGCAAGGCCACGGCGCTGGCGCGAGAGCGCGGCTATGCCACCGTGGAGTTCCGCAAGGGACGGATCGAGGAGGCGCCGGTGGCGGACGGCTGCGCCGATGTCGTGATCTCGAACGGCGTGATCAACCTCTCCTTCCGCAAGAAGAAGGTGATGGCCGAGGCCTTTCGAGTGCTGAGGCCGGGCGGGCGGGCTTCCCTGACCGACGTGGTGAGCGAGAGCCTGATCCCCGACTCGATCCGGAACGATCCCAAGCTCTGGGCCTCGTGAATCGGCGGCGCGCTGCCGGCGAGCGAGTTCGTCCGGCTGCTCGAAGCCGTGGGCTTCGTGGACGTCGAGAGGCACGAAACGCTGCAGTTCGAGTTTCGCAAGCCGTCTACCCAGAAGGAGGCGGCGAGGTACGGCGTGACCAGCGCGACCTTCACGGGGAGGAAGCCGGCGTAAACGGCGCGTCCGCGATGAACCGCCTGGAGGACGCCCTCTAGGCCTCCACTCCGGCTCCCATCGGCTCGACTTCGCCCGTCGGCTCTTCTTCCCCGCCCTCCTCCTCCTTCGCCACGCGGGCGACGTCCTGCACGCCGTCGCCCTCGTCGAGGTTGATCACCTTGACGCCCTGCGTGTTGCGGCCGATGACCCTGATGTCGTTGACGGGCAGCCGGATGATCACGCCGTGCCGCGTGATGACCATCAGCTCGTCGTCAGGGATGACCTCCTTCAGCGCGACCACGTCGCCCGTCTTCTCCGTGCGCCGCAGGGTGAGGATGCCCTTCCCGCCCCGGTACTGCACGCGGTAGTCGGCCAGCTCCGAGCGCTTGCCCAGCCCGTGGTCGGCGACGACCAGCAGCGTGGCCTCGCGGCGCACCACGACCATGCCGATCACCGCGTCGCCTTCGCCGAGCTGGATCCCCTTCACGCCGGTCGTCGCGCGCCCCGTCTCACGCACGTCCTTCTCGTGGAAGCGGATGGACAACCCGTGCCGCGTCGCGAGCACGACGTCGTTGGAGCCGTCGCTGATCTGCACGTCGATCAGCTCGTCACCGTCCTCGATATTGATCGCGTTGATGCCCGTCGCCCGCACGTTGCCGTAGGCTGAGAGGGCGGTCTTCTTCACCGTGCCGCGGCGCGTGGCGAAGATGAGGTACTTGTCGTCGCTGAACTCCCGCACCGGCACCAGCGCGGCGATCCGCTCCTCCGGCTTCAGGGCGAGGCAGTTGACGATCGGCTTGCCCCGCGCGGCCCGCCCCCCCTGCGGCATGTCGTACACCTTGAGCCAGTACACCTGCCCGCCGGCGGTGAAGAACATCACGTAGTCGTGGGTGGACGCGATGAACAGGTGCTCGACCCAATCGTCCTCCTTGGTGCCCATCCCGTTCAGCCCGCGCCCTCCACGCCGCTGCCGCCGGTAGGTGGAGACGGCGATCCGCTTGATGTAGCCGGTGTGGGACACGGTGATGACCATGTCCTCTTCGGCGATCAGGTCCTCGACCGAGAACTCGCCCTCCTCGGCCACGATCTCCGTCCGCCGCGCGTCCCCGAAAGCCTCGGCCAGCTCCTCGACTTCCTGCTTGAGAATCCCCATCCGCTTCGGCTTCGAGGCGAGAATCGCCCGCAACTCCCGAATCTGGCTGCGAACCTCCACCAGCTCCGCCTCGAGCTTCTGGATCTCGAGGCCGGTCAGCTTGGCGAGCCGCATGTCGAGGATGGCCTTGCTCTGACGCTCGGAGAGCTTGAAGCGCGCGCGCAGCTTCTCGTCCGCCTCCTCCGTGGTGCCGGACCCGCGAATGATCTTGATCACCGCGTCGATGCTGTCGACGCAGATCTTGAGGCCCTCGAGGACGTGTTCCCGCGCTTCCGCCTGCGCGAGGTCGTACTGCGTCCGCCGCGTGATCACCGCATGGCGGTGGGCGATGAAGCGCTCGAGCAGCTCCTTCAGGTTCATGACCTTCGGCTGACCGTCCACCAGCGCCAGCATGATCGCGCCGAACGTCGTCTGCATCTGGGTGTGCTTGAACAGGTTGTTCAGCACCACGAGCGGCGTGGCGTCGCGCTTCAGCTCGATGACCACCCGCATCCCGTCGCGGTCCGACTCGTCCCTGAGGTCGCTGATGCCCTCGATTTTCTTGTCGCGCACCAGCTCGGCGATGCTCTCGATCAGCCGCGCCTTGTTCACCATGTAGGGGATCTCGGTCACCACGATCTGCGACCGCCCCGTGGATTCCCGCTCCTCGACCTGCGCTCGCGCGCGCACGACGATCCGCCCGCGGCCCTGCTCGTAGCACTCGGCGATCCCCTGACGCCCGTAGATGATCCCGCCGGTCGGGAAGTCGGGACCGGTGACCAGGCGGGACAAACCCCTCACGTCGGCGTCGGGATGCTCCACCAGGTGCACGATTGCCTGCGCGACCTCGCGCAGGTTGTGTGGCGGGACGTTGGTCGCCATCCCGACGGCGATCCCCGCCGACCCGTTCACCAGCAGATTGGGAAGGAGCGCGGGCAGGACGGTGGGCTCCTGCAGCCGGTCATCGAAGTTGGGAACGAACTCGACCGTGTTCCTGTCGATGTCGGCGAGCATCGCGAGGGCGATGCGCGTCAGGCGCGCCTCGGTGTACCGGTACGCCGCCGCCGAGTCGCCGTCCACCGAGCCGAAGTTTCCCTGGCCGTCCACCAGCGGGTAGCGGAGGGAAAAGTCCTGCACCATGCGCACGAGCGAGTCGTACACCGCCGAGTCGCCGTGCGGGTGGTACTTGCCGAGCACGTCGCCCACGACCGTCGCGCTCTTCTTGAACGGCCGGCCGGGAACCAGCCCCAGCTCGTTCATCGCGTAGAGGATCCGCCGGTGTACCGGCTTGAGCCCGTCGCGCACATCGGGCAGGGCGCGCTGCACGATGACACTCATCGAGTAGTCGATGAACGACTCGCGCATCTCGTCTTCGATGAGGCGGGGGAGGATCCGTTCGCGCTGATTTGGAGCGGTCATGAAACCCTGCGGTGAGGACTGCTAAATCTATAGGCGGTTTAGAGTTAATTCAATCTCCTCCCTCCTTTTCCGGCCCTCGCGCCGGCGCCTCACCCGGCGCCTCACCCGGCGCCTCACGCGGGGCCTCGGCGGGGGCCGGCGGCTCCGCACTCCTGGCCTTGTCTCGCCCCGCCTCGTACCAGCGGCGCGTCATCTCGCCGGCCAGCCCGGTGTTGCCCAGCCCGAACGCCAGGGCGAAGGCGAGCGCGGCGGCACCGAGGATCAGGGTGAACGCCGTCGTCACGATGTCCGCAGCCACGCCGATCTGCTGGAGAGCCATGAAGGCGGAGATGGTGATCACCACCGCCTTGGCCACCTTGGCGAGCGTGGGCACACCCTCCACGCCACCCGCCGAAGCCAGGATGAGGGCGCGCACGAACTCGCCAAGCACGATGCCCAGGACGACGACGATGATCGCCGCGAAGACGCTCGGGATGTAGCCCACGAGGTTGGCGAAGACGTCGTTGACGTTTTCCACGCCCAGGGCGGACGAGGCCAGGAGGATCACGACCAGCATGACGAGCCAGAAGAGGAGCTTGCCCACGACGCGGGCGGGCTCCAGGCGCGTGCCGGTGCGCTCGACCGCCTCCGTGACCCCCCACTTCGCGGCTTGGCGATCGAAGTGCAGGCGATCGAGGAGGCCGTCCACCAGACGCTCCAGCATGCGCGCCACTACGAAGCCGCCCATCAGGATGATCAGGGCGAGGGCGAGACCCGGCAGGATGCCCAGGATCTGCGTCAGCCCGATCTTCAGACGCTCGAAGTACTGCTGCACAGCCCCTCCCCCTCCCCCTCCCTGTCGCCTAGGCTGCTATCTCGAGGACGAGCTTGCCGAACTGCTCGCCCGATTCCATCCGCTCAAAGGCTCGCCGGGCCTCCCGGAGCGGCACGATCGTGTCCACCACGGGTCTCAAGGCGCCGCGGCCGAAGAGCCGCGTCACCTGGGCGAAGTCCCTCGCGCTGCCCATCGTCGAGCCCATGATGGTCTGATGGCGCCAGAACAGCCGTCGGACGTCGGCCTCGATCCTCGGCCCGGTGGTCGCGCCGCAGGTGACGAGGCGGCCGCCGCGCGCCAGGCTCTTGAGGCTCCGCTCCCACGTGGCCTCACCCGCCGTCTCGACCACGACGTCGGCGCCGCGCCGGTCCGTCGCCCGGCGAACCTCGGCCGGCACGTCGGCCACCGCGTGATTGATGCAGAGGTCCGCCCCGAGCGCGCGGGCACGCTCCAGCTTGGCGTCGCGGGACGACGTGACGATGACCCGCGCGCCGAGCCGCCTCGCGATCGTAAGCGCGGCGAGCGCGACGCCGCCGCCGATCCCCCAGATGAGGACGGTCTCGCCCCTGCGCACCGCGGCGCGGGTCACCAGCATCCGCCAGGCGGTGAGGAAGACGAGGGGGAAGGCCGCCGCCTCCGCCCACGTCACGCTGGCGGGGACCGGCTGCACGTTCACCTCCGGGACCCGCACCGCCTCGGCGAAGGTGCCGGGCAGGTGCTCGCCGAGCAGGCGATAGGTAGGGCAGAGCGACTCCTCACCCCTAAGGCAGTACTCGCACGCGGCGCACGAGACGCCGGGATTGATCAGCACGCGGTCGCCGGGACGGACGCGCCGGACGGCCGAACCGACCGCCTCCACCACGCCGGCGCCGTCGGCACCCAGGACGTGCGGGAAGGTGTGCGTCAGGCCCGGAAGCCCGCGGAGGACGAAGAGGTCGAGGTGGTTGAGGGCGGCCGCGCGCAGCGCCACGACGACGTCGCCCGGGCCTTCGGGCGCCGGGCGCGGGACCTCGTCGAAACGAAGCTGCTCCGGCCCGCCATAGGCCCGGATCGTGACCGCGAGCATGCGTGGGAACCTGCTGCGTCGAATCGCCGAGCGCGGCGGCGCGGCCCCCTCAGGGCCTCAGCGCCGCCCCCGCCAGCTGATTCGGTGTCGGCGCGGCTGTAACGACGCCCGTGGTGGCGTTGAGGAGCACCACGCGCGGCGGCTGCCTGCTGTTGGGCCCGCCCTCCAGCACCGTGAGCGCGAGGGTATTGCCGTCGGCGCCGAGCGAAAACGCCTGCACGTACAAGCCGTCCGGCGAGACGGGGATCGCCACCGCGCTGTCGCTCTCGAGTGCCTGCCGGTAGACACGCTTGGTCGGCGCACGGCCGCCCTCGTCCCGCAAGTAGTAGATCGAGCGCCCGTCGGGCGCGTAAGCCGGGTCGTCTTCCGGCCGCGGGCTGGTCGTCAGGCGGCGCTCCCCCGTGCCGTCGAGGTTGATCTCGTACACGTCGTAGCTCCGGTCGCCCGGCGACGTCTCGCGCTGGGAGACGAAGAGCACCTTGCGGCCGTCGGGAGAGGAGCTGGGCGCGACGCTCGGATAGTCGGGGCTCGTGAGGGCGCGCGCGCCCGAGCCGTCGCGGCCAATGACGTAGATCCTGGGCCGCCCGCCGCGGTTCGACTCGTACACGAGCTGCTCGCCCGACGGGCGCACGAACGCAGGCCCGCGGACGACGGCCGTGTCGTTGGTCACGCGGGTGGCGTCTGAGCCGTCGGCGTTCGCGACGAACAGCTCCTGGGTCCGGGAACGCGCGGCCGGCTGCACGACGTACGCGATCCGCGTCAGGTCCGGGGCCCAGGCAGGCTGCGATTCGATCATCGTGTCCTGCGTGACCGGGACGAAGACGCTGGAATCCTTCATCATGTAGAGGTCCCAGCGGCCGCCGACCAGCGCCGGGACCAGGAGGTCGCCGACGACGTAGACCTCGACGCTCGCGGTGGAGTCCCACGGGGCCCGCGCCACGAGCTGCGCCCGGCCGACCCGGCGGCCGACGATGTGGCCGTCCTCGACGCGGGCCACCGAGTCGTTCGTCGAGCGCCAGTCAATCTCCGGCGCCGACCCAATCGGCTGGCGACGCTCGTCGAGGAGCTGGACCGCGATCGGCGTGCGCTCGCGGATCCCCACTCCGAGGCGGGATCGTGAGACGGCCAGCCCGCCCACCACCACACGGATCCGCCTGCTCCACGTAACCGACGAGTCGCGGCTGTATGGCGCGCTCACTGCGATCCGGGTCTCGCCCACCCGCAGCCCGCGCAACGTATTGCTCGTGGTGTCAAAGCGAACGATGGTGGAGTCCGGCAGCTGCCAGCGGAGCGGCGCATCCGGGACCGCGGTCGAGTCCGCCGCCAGCGCGCGCACCGATATCGCCACCGACCTGCCCAGCGCGAGCGCGACCAGGTGCTCGGCCTCAGACTGGAGGGCGATCGTGATCATGGTGTCGGCCGGAGTCCCCGCCATCGCCACGACCGGGCGATGCACCGTGACGGTGACGGACATGTCCTCGTACACGGAGCTCTGGGCGGTGACCACCGCCGAGCCCGGCGTGAGCGCCTCGACGATCGGAGCCACGAGATTGACGCGCACCACCGCCGGATCGGTGGAGCGGAACTGGAAGATGCCCAGCGCGTTGAGGACACGGTCCTGTTGCGGCACTTCGACCGCGACGGTGTCCACCGCCCCCGGCGACAGGGTGATCTGACTGCGCTCGAAGCGCACCGAGTCGCCGCGCACGTCCACCGCGATCTGCTTGGGCTGGATCCGCGGGTGGTTCGGAATCGTCGCCCGGACGACCGTCCGACCCGTGTCGCCGAGCGACGTGACGAAGCCGACGGAATCCACCATGACCACGCGCTCGCCGCCCGCGTCCACGGAGAAGACGATGGGGACCCGCTCGGCGCGCGTCCCGTCGCCC
>JACQVG010000010.1 GCA_016209905.1 Gemmatimonadota bacterium
ACGCGGGGCTGGTCGGTGGACCTCGGCGCCGCGTTCGGGCACAACGGCTTCGAGTACAACCTGCGGAACACGCTGAACGTGTCGCTGGGGCCGTGCCTCGAAACGCCGTGCGCGCCGGGACCCGACGGCGTCTTCGGGAACGCGGACGATCCGGGGATTCCGAACCAGACCTCGTTCTTCGCGGGTCGGCTGCGGCGCGACGAGCTCACGGCGGGGATCAACGCGGCCAGGAGGCTCGACGTGGGGCTCCCGGCGCCGGTGAACGTCGCGGTCGGGGCCGCGTTCCGCTGGGAGTCGTTCCAGATCACGCAGGGGGAGCTGGCCTCCTGGATCGACGGCGGGGACACGACGCAGTACGGCGAAGATGCACCCAGCGGCTCCCAGGTGTTCCCGGGCTTCGCTCCCTCGGACGAGGCGGACGCCAGCCGCACCAACTTCGGGGCGTACGCCGATCTCGAGACCAATCTCACCCCCCGGCTCCTGGGCAATCTGGCGGGGCGCTTCGAGCGCTACAGCGACTTCGGGTCGCTGCTCACGGGCAAGCTGGCCTTTCGGTTCCAGGCCACGCCACGGCTGACGCTGCGAGCGGCCGGCAGCACGGGGTTCCGTGCGCCGGGGCTCGGGCAGAGCCACTTCAGCAAGGTCATCACGAACGTCATCGGCGGCGTGTTCGAGGAGATCGGGGTCTTCCCCGTGGATCACCCTGCCGCGATCTTGCTCGGAGCGGACTCGCTCGACGAGGAGACCTCGGTGAACCTCAGCGCGGGGCTCGCCTTCAGCCCGCAGGACAACCTCACGTTCACCGCGGACTACTTCTACATCAAGATCAGCGACCGGATTCTGCTCGGCGCGACGTTCGACGACGCCACGACGCGGGACATCCTGACGGGCGGCGGGTTCACCGACATCGCGGGGGTCCAGTACTTTACCAACGGGTTGGACACCCGGACGTCGGGCGTGGATGTCACGGCCAATCTGCGGCTGCCCGCCGGGCCCGGCACGCTCGACCTCACGGGGGCCCTCAACTACACGAAGAATGAGATCATTCGGATCGACCCACTGCCCGCTGTGCTACAGGCTTCCTCCGAACCCGGACTGATCGATTCGGTGACCTATATCGGGATCACGGAGGAGCGCCCCGACTCGCGGGCCACGCTGGCGGCTCAGTATTCGATGGGCCGGCTCCATGCGCTGGCCAGGGCCTCCTACTTTGGCAAGTTCTCCTCCGCACAGCCGGGGTTTTGCGACAACTGCCGCGAGCGGTACGGCTCAAAGACGCTGTTCGACGCCGAAGTGGGGTACCGCGTCAGTTTGGTGGACGTCTCCATCGGTGTCCGGAACCTCTTCAACACCTATCCGGACCAGCCGAGCTCCCTGACGCCGACCGACCCGGATGACCCGAACTCCGACCCCGCGATGTTGTTCAACAACAACTATGAGACGTTCCCGTGGGCGGCAGCGTCGCCGTTCGGGTACAATGGCCGATACGTCTACGTGCGGGCTTCGGTACCGTTGACTCGCTAGGCCATGGTTGGCCGAAAAGTTGAAGAGTCGGCCGGGTGAGGAGCGCGTGGCTCCCGCCGGCCGACTCTTCATGCTGACCCTGCGAGGTGGAGGCGCGGGGAATTGAACCCCGGTCCGGGCGTCGCTCCGCGGCTGCTTCTACGTGCGTAGCCTGCGATTCAGGCCGTCACCGCCCGCCGGTTCCCAGGCGACCTTCGAGCGGTCGAGCCCCGAACACTCTCGCCGTGCGCGCCGAGGCGCCGCGCGCGGCCAGCCTGACTTTGCGATACCCGAGCGTCGCCTCAGGCGGGCTCCCTCTCGGGCAGGTGCGCAAGGCGGTTAAGCCTTACGCGGCCAGCGCATAGTCCGCGTTGGCAGTTGAAGCGTTCCCGGAAGTTTTGGGAGGATCCAGGACCTCCGCACGCCGCTGCCGCCCCACGAGACCCGTCGAATCCAGACGCCCCCGGGCGACAAACGATGAATCTACCCTGCCGCGGCCCCGCTCGCCACGACCCGGTCCCGCCGTTCAGACGGCGGCGAGCTCGGCCTCCGTGGCGAGGAATCCCTCGAAAAGGCTCTCGACGTCGGCGAGCGTATTCACCTGCTGGAGCCTGGCGCGCAGCGCCCCGCTGCCCGGAAGTCCGCGCGTGTACCAACCGAGATGCTTGCGGAACTCCAGCGCCGCCTTCGGGGACTCGCCCTCGATGGCGCGGGTGAGCCGTGCGTGCTCGAGCGCCGTCTCCACGCGCCCCTGCGCCGTGGGGTCCTTGGGTTTGGGGAGGCCGTCGAGGAGCGCGCGGGCCTGCCGGAAGATCCAGGGGTTGCCGAACGCGCCGCGGGCGATCATGACGCCGGCGCACCCGGTCGTCCGGCGCAGCCTAAGAACGTCTTCGGCGGTCCTGATGTCGCCGTTGCCGATCACCGGAATCTCGAGCGCCAGGACTACCCTGGCGATCTCGTCCCAGCGCGCCGCGCCCGAGAACATCTCCGTCCGGGTCCTGGGATGCAGCGTCAGTGCGCGAGCGCCCGCGCCCTGGCACCGGAGCGCGATGCCCACCGGGTCGCGCAGCGCCTCGTCCCACCCCGACCGGATCTTCACCGTGACCGGCAGCGGCGTGGCCGCCGCGACCGCGCGGATGATCCTCACGACGAGGTCCAGGTCCTTGAGGCACCCCGACCCGCCGTTTCGCTTCACCACCTTCTTGGCCGGACAGCCGAAGTTAATGTCCACGAAGTCCGGCGCGAAAACGTCGGTGACGAGCGCGGCCGCCTCGGCCATGGTCGCCGGCTCGGCGCCGAAGATCTGGATGCCGATCGGCCGCTCCTCGTCCTCGAAGGCCGCCATCCCCAGCGTGCGGTCGTTGCGACGCCGGATGCCCTCTGACGACAGGAACTCCGACACCACGACATCGGCGCCGAATCGCCGGCACAGCATCCGGTACGGCGCCTCCGACACGCCGGCCATCGGGGCCAGGAAGAGCGGGACCGCGTGAGCGGTGGGGTACGGGAACGTCACGCGCGCAAGCTAATTCGCGGCATCAGAGGCGGCAACACGTCGTTTGCCCGCACCGTGGCCGCGCGGTAGCTTCCCCGCCATGTTGCTGCGCGACTTTTTCTCCGCGAACGCCGTCAGCCTTGCGCTCACCGCCAAGACCAAGGACGACGTGCTCAAGGAGCTGATCGGCCTGCTGCGTCTGGACGAGAAGTCGGAGGGGATGCTGTTCAGGATGTTGAAGCGCCGCGAGAACCTGGGCTCCACCGGCATCGGGCGCGGCATCGCCATTCCTCACTGCCGCTCCCTGGTCGTCAGCCGGCTACGCGTGGCCTTCGGCCGGAAGGTCGAGGGCGTGGACTACAAGGCGATAGACGGCAAGCCGGCGCAGTTCTTCTTCCTCATCGTCGCGCCGCCGCTCGAAGTGTCCAACCAGTACCTGCCCGTGCTGGGAAAGATCGCCCAGTTCGCTAAGGAAGAGGACGTGCCGAGGCGGCTGCTGGAGATCGCGGCGCCGGAGGAGTTCTTCAGCCTGATCGACGAAAAAGGTCTCTAGGCCGGCCTCCTTCACTCCCACTCGATCGTGGCGGGCGGCTTCGAGCTCACGTCGTAGACCACGCGGTTCACGCCGGGGACCTCGTTGATGATCCGCGTGGCGATCCCCCCCAGGACGTCGTGCGGGAACTCATACCAGTCGGCGGTCATCCCGTCCAGGCTGGTCACGGCCCTGAGCGCCACCACGTCGGCGTACGTGCGCTCGTCCCCCATCACGCCCACGCTCCGCACCGGCAACAGCACGGCGAAAGCCTGCCAGATCTGATCGTAGAGGCCGGCCCGCCGAATCTCCTCCAGGTAGATCGCGTCGGCCTGCCGCAAGGTGGCCACGCGGGCGGCGTCCACGCAGCCCAGGATGCGCACCGCGAGCCCCGGCCCCGGGAACGGATGCCGGCCGACAGTCTGCTCGGGGAGCCCCAGCTCGCGGCCGACCTGGCGTGCTTCGTCCTTGAACAGCTCGCGCAGGGGCTCGATCAGCTCGAAGGGCAGGTTCGGCCGCAAACCCCCCACGTTGTGGTGGGTCTTGATGGTCACGGAGGGCCCGCCCCGCGGGGCCGCCGACTCGATCACGTCCGGGTACAAGGTGCCCTGGACGAGGAACCCGACGTCCCCGACCTCCCGCGCCGCCTCCTCGAAAACGTCAATGAACGTGTGCCCGATCCGGCGGCGCTTCTCCTCCGGATCCTCGACGCCGGCGAGCGCGCCGAGGAAGCGCCCCGCCGCATCCACCACCACGAGGCGGACGCCAAGCTCCGCCCGAAAGGTGCGCTCCACCTGCTCCCGCTCCCCCTGGCGCAGCAGACCGTGGTCCACGAAGATGCAGGTCAGCCGCGACCCGATGGCGCGATAGACCAGCGCCGCCGCCACGGCCGAGTCCACGCCACCGGACAGCCCGCAGATCGCCCGCCGGTCTAGCACGCGTTCCCGCACCTCGCGGACCGCCTGTTCCACGAAGCGTCCCGCCGTCCAGGACGGCGTGGCCCGGCAGATCCTGAACAGGAAGTTGTGCAGGATCTCCGCGCCGCGCGGCGTGTGCGCAACTTCCGGATGGAACTGCACGCCGAACAGCGGCCGCTCCCGGTGCCGGAAGGCGGCGACCGGCGTGTTCCCGCTCCGCGCGAGAACCTCCCACCCCGCCGGCGCCTCGTCCACGCGGTCGCCATGAGACATCCACACCGGCGTGCGACAGCCCGCACCGAAGCCCTCGAACAGACCGTCACCGCCGACGATCTCGATCTCGGCGCGGCCGTACTCGCGCTCCCCGGCCCTGCGCACCGCGCCACCGGAGAGGTGGGCCATGAGCTGCATGCCGTAACAGATGCCGAGGACTGGGATGCCCAGCTCGAGCAGCCGGGGGTCGGCGGTCGGGACGTCGTCGCCGTACACCGAGTTCGGTCCCCCGGAGAGGATGATCCCCGCCGGGCGGAAAGCGCGGATCCACTCGATGTCGCGCGTCGGCGGGTGGATCTCGCAGTAGACGTGCGCCTCGCGCACCCGCCGCGCGATGAGCTGGGTGTACTGCGACCCGAAGTCAACGATGAGAACACGCTGGCTCTCCGTCACCGGGGCACGCCTCCGTGCGGCTGTCCGCCCTCGCCGCGGTGCGTCCGTGGGTCCGCGCGTCCGCGCCTCACCCACGCCGGGTCCGGACACTCGCCCCGCATCAGGTCCTCGGCCGTCTCCCGGTCGCGGATCACCGCGAACCGGTCGCCGTCCACCAGCACCTCCGGCGGCCGCGGCCGCGCATTGTAGGTGGAGCTCATCACGAAGCCGTAGGCACCCGCGCCACCCACCGCCAGGAGGTCCCCCACCTCGAGCCTCGGCAGGTTGCGCCCCATCGCGAAGAAATCGCCCGACTCGCAGATCGGTCCCACGACGTCGCACGGCTCGCGCGGCCGCCCGTCCGCGCCATCCACCGTGATCTCGTGGTAGGCCTGGTAGTGGCTCGGCCGCAACAGGTCGCTCATCCCCGCGTCCACCACCGCGATCACCCTGCCGCCCGACCTCTTGCGGTACAGCAGGCGGGTGAGGAGCACGCCGGCATTGCCCACCAGGAAGCGGCCGGGTTCCACCACCACCGTCAGCCCCGACGCCGCCACGTGCGGCAGAACCGCGTCGGCGAACGCGGCCGCGTCGGGCGGTCGGTCGCTGTCCTGATACCGGATGCCGAGGCCGCCGCCCAGGTCCAGCGTCGTCAGCGTCTCCACCCCGCACCGGCGCAGGCCGTCCACCAGCTCGAGCAGCTTGAGCGTCCCGTCCACGAACGGCGCGGTGTGCGTGAGCTGTGAACCGATGTGCATGGCGAGGCCAACGAGCGATAGCCCCGGTGTCTGCGCCGCCCGCCTGGCCAGCGACTCGGCCTCGTCGTAGGGCACCCCGAACTTCTTGCCCCGCTCGCCGGTCGCCGTATACGGGTGCGTCTCGACCGTGACCTCGGGATTGACCCGGATCGCCACTGCGGCGCCCACGCCGCTCCGGCGCACCAGCTCGGCGAGGAGGGTCAGCTCCTCCTCCGATTCGACGCTGATCAGGCCGACGCGCGCAGCCAGCGCCGCCTCGAGCTCGGCCGCCGTCTTCCCCACCCCGCTGAACACCACGTCCGGGCCAGCGAACCCCGCCGCGAGCGCACGGGCGAGCTCGCCGGCCGAGACGATGTCCACGCCTGCCCGGAGCGATCTCATCAGCGCCAAGATGGCCAGATTGCCGTTGGCCTTGACCGAATAGCAGATGCGGTGGGGCACCGGCGCGAGCGCCCGCTCGAGGGTGCGATACTGCTCCCGGATCTGGCCGGCGCTGTATACGTACGCCGGCGTGCCCACGGCCTCGGCGATCGCCGCGAGCCCCACGCCCTCGAGCGCTAGTACGCCCTGGCCCACATCGCCTCGGCGGACGAAGGCGCCCCGCACCACACGCACCGCGCCGGCGCCGACGGGCTCCTGAACTCCTCGTCGGGCAGCACCCGGACCGCCGCCTTGGTCCGCTCCTTGATCGCGGCCTCGCACTCCGCACCGCCGCAGAAACCCGCATACGCGAAGCCGCCTTCGCCCTCCATCATGGCCACCAGCTCGTCCCGGCCGACGCCCCGCCGCGTGTGCGCTTCACGCCGCGCCCGCGCCGTCTCGAGCAGGCCCCGCTGCACCGCCTCCAGCTCCACCACCACCCGCTGGGCCAAGCCGTCCAGCGGCAGCGCCGACTTCCCACCCGTCCGGCGCGCGGCCATCGCCTGGCCGGCCGACACGTCCCGCGGGCCGATCTCGAGCCGGAGCGGGACACCGCGGCCCTCCCACTCGTAGTACTTCGCGCCCGGCGTCATCCCGTCTCGCGCATCCACCTCGACCCGGACACCCGCCTCGCGCAGCAGCGCGACCGATCGCGTGGCTGCCTCCAGGACCCGGGCCCGCTCGGCGTCGCTCCGCCAGATCGGCACGACCACTGCCTGGACCGGCGCCAGCCGCGGCGGGCAGACGATGCCCACGTCGTCGCCGTGCGTCATCACCAGCGCGCCGACCAGGCGCGTCGAGACGCCCCACGACGTGTTCCAGACGTAGTCGAGGTCCCCGGCGACAGTCTGGAACTGGACGCCGAACGCCTTCGCGAAGTTTTGCCCGAGGTTGTGCGACGTGCCCGCCTGGAGCGCGCGGTTGTCCTGCATCAGCCCCTCGCACGAGTAGGTGCGGAGCGCGCCCGCGAACTTCTCGCCCGCCGTCTTGATGCCGGTCACCACCGGCATCGCCATCCACTCCTCCATGAAGCGGCGATAGATGCCGAGCATCTGACGCGCCTCGCGCTCGGCGTCCGCCTCGTCGGCGTGGGCGGTGTGCCCCTCCTGCCACAGGAACTCCGTGGTGCGCAGAAACAGGCGGGTTCGGAGCTCCCACCGTACCACGTTCGCCCACTGGTTGATCAGGAGCGGCAGGTCGCGGTACGACTGGATCCACTTGGCGAACATCGCGTAGATGATCGTCTCCGACGTCGGTCGGATGACCAGCGGCTCGTCCAGCTCCTTGCCGCCCGCCCGGGTCACCACCGCCGTCTGGGGCGCGAAGCCCTTGACGTGCTCGGCCTCCCTGCGCAGGAAGGACTCCGGGATGAAGAGCGGGAAGTAAGCGTTGCGGTGGCCGCTCGCCTTGAAGAGGTCGTCGAGCGAGCGCTGCATCAGCTCCCACAACGCATAGCCGTTCGGGCGGATGACCATGCACCCGCGGACCGGCGAGTAGTCCGCCAGCTCCGCGCGCATGACGGCTTCGTTGTACCACGCGCTGAAGTCCGACGCGCGCGGCGTGATCCCCGCGCCGTCACTCATGCGAACCCATACTCCGTCGCCAGATGCTCGAGGCTCACCCGGGCTTCCGCACCCGTTTCCAGCGCCCGCACCACGGCCTCCCCCGCCTCGCGCTCCGACGGGCCGATCACCACCGCGTGCCGGGCGCCGCGGGCGGCCGCCAGCTCCAGCTGCTTGCCGAGGGCCTGCGTCCGGAGTGCGAACTCGACCCGGATGCCGCGTTCGCGCAGCGCGTGCGCGAGCGCCAGGGCACTGGGCCGGTCCTCCGCACCCACGACGGCCACGAACACGTCCACCGCCGGGCTCCCCGCCGCGGGGCCGTCCCGGGCGGCGATGAGTTCCCCCAGGACGACGTCGCCCATCCCGAACCCGACACAGGGCAGATCCACGCCGCCCACGTCCTTGAGCAGGTTGTCGTAGCGGCCGCCGCCGCAGATCGCGCGCAGCTCGCGCTTCGCATCGAACAGCTCGAAGACGATGCCCGTGTAGTACGCGAGCCCGCGGACCACGCGGAAGTCCACCTCCACGAAGGCGCCGAGCCCCGTGGCCGCGAGGTGACCCACGCAGGCCCGGAGCGGCGCCGCCGCCGGGGTCGCCAGGAGGGGCGCCGGATCGCGGAGACGCGCCGCGAACCGCGCGACGCCCTCGGTCCGGGCCGCATCGCCGCCGAGCGCCGCGCCGAGCCCGGCCTGCGCCGCCGCCCCCGCCCGCTCGTACTTGTCCAGCGCGGTGAGCACACCGGGGAGCTCCGGCTCGCGCACGCCCAGCTCGTCCGTGAGCAGCTCGGCGAGCACCCGGCGATCGGAAACCCGGACGCGAACCTCGCCGGGTCCGAAGCCGAGCGCCCGCACGACGTCCACCGCCGCCGCGATGACTTCCGCGTCGGCGAGCGGGCCGGCCTCCCCGATGATGTCCATGTTGAGCTGGAAGTGCTCGCGCAGCCGCCCCCGCTGCTGCCGCTCGTAGCGGAACAGTTGGGGGATCGAGAACCAGCGGATGGGCTTGCGAAGCTGCGCCGCCCGCTGCGCCACCATCCGGGCCAGCGTCGGCGTCATTTCGGGCCGAAGGGCGACGCTCCGCCCGCCCTTGTCGGTGAAGGTGTAAAGCTGCTCGACGATCTCCTCACCGCTCTTCTGCGTGTAGAGCTCCAGCGGCTCGAGCGGAGGCCCGTCGTATTCCTCGAAGCCGTAGCGGGTCGCCACCTGCCGCCACACGTCGAAAATACGACGTCGCCGAGCAAGGGCGTCGGGAAAGGCATCGCGAAACCCCGGCAGAGCGACGAAGGACATCACATCAATCTAGGCGAGAGGATCGATGCCCGGCAAGCGAACCATCGCGTCGCCGACGGTGTGAAACGAGCCCGTGACGAGCACCGTCGCCGCCCTCCGCGCCGCGCCATCCAGCGCGGCGCCGAAATCGGGCTCCACCCGCGCGGTCAGCCCGGCGCCGCCGGCCCAGGCGCCGACCTCCTCGAGCGACCAGGCGCGCTCGGGAGGCGCGCTGGGCGCCCGGGTCAGCACCAGGCCGTCCACGGCGGGCGCGAGGAGCGTCAGCATCTCCGGCCAGCGCTTGTCACGCAACACCGACACGACGGCCACGAGCGGGCCACGCGGCGGCACGGCCTGCAACGCCGAGACGAGCGCGCGCACGCCGTCGGGGTTGTGCGCCACGTCGAAGAGCCAGCGACCGCGGAGATCGAAACGGCCGGCGAGCCGAACCGACCGCAGCCCGGCGCGCACGCCCTCCTCGTCCACGGCGAACGGGGCCGGCAGCAGCTCCGCGAGCCGGACCGCCAGCGCAGCGTTCTCCGCCTGATGCGGACCGAGGAGGCCCACCTCGAGCGCCGTGTAGCGCCGCCGCGGCGTCACGAGATCGAACGCGGTTCCCCGACCCTCCGGCCTCACGCCGCCGAGCGAGGAGCGGGGCGCGAGCCGCTCGTACCGAGCTCCCCGCCCCCGCGCTTCGGATTCGAGCACCGCCGCCACGACGTCGTCCGGCTCCGTCGTCACGAACGGCACTCCCGGTTTGGCGATTCCGGCTTTCTCCCGCGCGATTCCGGCAATCTCGCCTCCCAGGTACTCGGTGTGCTCCAGGGCGATCCGCGTCACCCCGGCAGCCAGCGGACACACCACGTTGGTGGCGTCCAGGCGCCCGCCGAGGCCGACCTCGATCACCCCGATCTCCACCCCGCGCGCCGCGAAATCGGCGCAGGCGACCGCCGTGACGATCTCGAAGAACGATGCGTCGCGCTCCACCGCCGCCTCCTCCAGCCGCCCGACCCACGCGGCCACCGCTTCCTCGGAGGCCGCCACGCCGTCCACGACCATCCGCTCGCACAGAGAGACCAGGTGGGGCGACGTGTAGAGTCCGACGCGGAACCCGGCCGCGCGGAGGATCGCCGCCACCATCGCCGCCGTGCTCCCCTTCCCGTTCGTGCCGCCGATGTGCACCGAGGGGAAGTGCCGCTCGGGATGGCCCAGGGCGCCGAGGAGGGCCTCCGTCGTCTCGAGGCCCCACTTGATACCGCCGGCTGATCTGGGAAAGAGGAAGCGACAGGCGTCGTCGAAGCTCTGGATCGTCAGGACGCGAGCTCTCCGTCCGGGGCGGGTGCGTCGAGGAGGAGCCGCAGCAGCCGCGCGCAGGTGGAGCGCAGGCGGCCCCTCGGCACGACGGCGTCAATCATCCCATGCTCGAGCAGGAACTCCGCGGTCTGGAACCCGTCGGGCAAGTCCTGGCCGATCGTCTGCTTGATCACGCGCGGGCCGGCGAAGCCGATCACGGCGCCCGGCTCCGCGATGATCACGTCACCCTGCATCCCGTAGGAGGCCGAGACGCCGCCAGTCGTTGGATTCGTGAGGACGGAAATGAACGGTATGCCTCGCTCCTTGAGCTGCACCATCACCACCGACGTCTTCGCCAGCTGCATGAGGGAGAGCACACCCTCCTGCATGCGGGCGCCGCCCGACGCCGACACGATGACGAGCGGAACGCCGCGGTCGAGCGAGCGCTGCGCCAGCCGCGCGATTTTCTCGCCCACGACCGACCCCATCGAGCCGCCCATGAACCGGAAATCCATGACCGCCAAGTGGACCGGGAGCCCCTCCAGCGTCGCCGTGCCGGTGTGGACGGCGTCGTCCGTACCGGCCTTCTTCTGCGCCACGGCCAGCCGCTCCCGGTAGTTCTCGAACCGCAGCGCGTCCACGGACCGAAGACCGCTGTCGAGGGGCCGAAAGCTGCCCTCGTCGGCGAGGAGCGCGATGTACTGGGCCGCGCCCACGCGCCGGTGATGGCCGCAGTTGGGACACACCGCCAGGGCCCGGACGAACTTCTCTGCGATGTCAACGTGGCCGCACTCCTCGCACTTCTCCCACACGTCGGCCGGGATTTCCAGCCGCTCGCGCTGGGAGGTGCGAGGCCGCTTATCCTTGCGGAACCAAGCCATGCCTGCCGAGGAGAGGAGGTGGTTCGACGGACCTCGCTAGAGGCCCACGGTCCGGGACGGTTCAATCTGGGCGCCGGCGCCTCGGAGCGCCAGTACGCCGCCGCAAGCCCTTGCTACAATTCACGATAGCCGAGTTCACGCCCCTCCCGCGCGAGCCGCAGACAGAGCCCGACAGCCAGGAAGCAGGTCAGAGAGAACGACCCGCCATAAGAGAAGAACGGCAACGGGATTCCCGTGATCGGCATCACATTCGCCGTCATTCCCACGCTCTCGAAGATGTGGGTGAAAAGCAGCCCGAGGACGCCGAAGGCGATCAGGCTGCCGAATGCGTCCGGGCTGCGCCGCGCGATGCGGATGAGGATCGCAAGCAGGGTCAGAAAGAGAGCCAGCGCGATGGCGACGCCGACGAAGCCTAGCTCCTCACCGACCACCGAAAAGATGAAGTCCGTGGCCGGCTCCGGCAGCAAAGCCAGCCGCTTCTGGGAGCCGAGGGTGAATCCCTTGCCGAGTAAGCCCCCGCTGCCGATGGCGATCTTGGACTGGATGATGTGCCACCCGGTCGCTCGGGGATCGAGCTCGGGGTTGAGAAAGGAGATGAGCCGGTGCTGCTGGTAGGCCGCCAGGCGCTCCCACAGGGGGAGCGCGACGATCCCCATGCCGAGGTTGGCGCCGAGGACCGCCAGGCCCTCCCAGACGTATGGGCGCCACAGTGCCATCAGCACGCACAGGAGGAGAATCCAGCCCCCCCACGACCACGTGGAGAACGCGAGCACGAGCGAGAGGATCGGCGACGCCAGCAGGACGAGCAGCGGGAGCCGAACGCCGGCCCAGAAGAGCATCGCGAACAGGATCCCCGCAAAGACGATGGCGCTCCCGAGGTCGGGTTGGAGTGCAACCAGCCCGGCGGGCACGGCGGCGATGAGGCAGGGCACCAGAAGCTCGCGCACCGTGGCGGCGGGCGCGCGCTGCGCGGCGAGGTAGCGGGCCAGCATCAGGATCGTCACCAGCTTCATGAACTCCGCCGGCTGCCCGAGCCGGACCCCCCCAATAGCGATCCATGACTTGGAGGACTCCGCCGTCCCTCCGCCGGTGCCGATGAAGAGCGTCAGGACCAGGACCGCCAGCCCGATCCCGTAGCAGGCGGGCGCGACGTACTCCAGGAATCGCGGGGAGAATCGCATCACCAGCGTCGCGCCCGCGACGCCGATGGCGAGCCAGAGCAGCTGGCGCTGCCAGAGGTTTACGACCGCCGTGGGCACGTCCGTCTGGCCGGCGGAGTAGAGCACGAGGATGCCGTAGACGGCCAGCGCCGACGTCACGAGGACGAGCGGCCGATCGAGCC
>JACQVG010000135.1 GCA_016209905.1 Gemmatimonadota bacterium
ACGTCGAAGCGGCGATCCGCGCCGTCGGACTGCTGCGCAGCCGCCGGGCGGATGTGTGCCTGGTGCAGATCGGCGGCCGGTTCGAGGCCACCCATCTGCGGCTGATCCGGGCGGGGGGCGCAGGAGCGTACATCATTCAGGAGCCCTTCGCCGACGAGGCTGCGCTGGTCGCTGCGTACCACGCCGCCGACGTCATGGTCCTGCCCTCCCGCTACGAAGGGTTCGGCCTGCCGGCGCTCGAGGCGATGGCCGCCGGTTTACCCGTCGTCACCAGCGGAACCGGCGGGCTGCGAGAGGTCGTGGCCGACGCCGCGCTGCTCGCCGAGCCGGACGACGCGAGCGCCGTGGCCGACGCGGTCCAGCGCGCCCTCGAGGACTCGGCGACCCGGGACGGCCTGATCGCGCGGGGCCTCATCCGCGCCCGCGCCCATACCTGGGAGGCGGCCGCGTCCCGGCTCCAGGGAATGTATGACGAGCTCGTCGGCGCTTCCTAGCAGCAGCGCCGGTCGTGGGCTGAGCGTCGCCTGCGTTCACGTCTCGTCGGCGCTCGGGGGCTCGGAACGGGTGCTGCTCGATTTCGCCGCCCGGGCGAGGTACCACGACATCGCCGCTACGGTGGTCCTGCCGAAGGCGGGGCCGCTGGAAGGCCCGCTCCGGGAATCGGGAGTGCGCGTGCGGATCGCGCCCGCGCCGGAGAGCTTCCTCGAGCTCTCCCAACGCGTTCCGCTCTCCGCGTCGGCCCTGCTGCGCTTGGGACGCGGGCTCGCCCGGTGGTCGCGAGCCGTCGCGGATGCGCTGGAGCGGCTCGAACCGACGCCGGAAGGGCGGCCGACGGTCCTCTACTCGAACGGCTTCAAAGCCCACCTCGTCTGCGCGCTGCTCAAGGGCTATCGCCGGGCGTGGCACCTGCACGAGTTTCCGCCGGAGCGCGTGGGGCTGGCGTGGAAACTCTTGCTCGCGGCGGTTCCGGACGCGGCGATCGCGAATTCCCGGGCGGTGGCCCGGGCGTGGAAGGGCCTTTGGGCGAACGAGCCGGAGGTCGTGTACTACGGCGTGGACCTCGAGCGGTTCAGGCCGGCCGCGAAGACCTATTGGATTCACGACCTCCTCGCGCTGCCGCGTGGCGCAAAGCTGATCGCAATGCCCGCCGTCTTCGCCCGCTGGAAAGGGCAGCTCCTGGTCGTGGACGCGTTCGAGCGGGTGGCCGAGCGCCTGCCGGATGCCCACCTCGTGTTGGTGGGCGGCCCGATCTACGACACCGTCGCCGAGCGCGGCTACGCCGAGGAGCTGGTCCGACGGGTGGGTCCGGCCTCGGACGCCGGCGGACTCTCTCGGCGCGCTCCCTGGGATCGCATCCACTTCGTCAAGTTTCGGGAAGATCCCTGGCGGGTCTACCCCGAGTGCGAGGTCGTGGTGCACTTCTCGACGCGGCCGGAGCCGTTCGGCCGCGTGCTGATCGAGGCGGCGGCGTGCGGAGTGCCGGTGATCGCGGCGCGGGCGGGCGGTCCCACGGAGATCGTCGAGCACGCGGTGACCGGTTGGTTGGTCCCTCCCGGCGACGTGGCGGCGCTTGGCGAGCAGCTGGTCGCGGCCCTCGGTACCGACATGCGCGCGATGGGTCAGGCTGCGCGGCGGGCGGCGCAGGACCGGTTCGCGGCGGATCGGTTCGCGCGGGACGTGGCGGGAGTGCTCCACGCAGTCGCGGGCCGGCCACGACGGCGGCGTGGGACGTGATCCGCACCTTGGTCTCCCATGACGAGATTCTCGCCAGCCGCGCCGGACTGCGCGAGCGGGGCCTCGACTTCACTTCCCCGGAGCAGCTCAAGCTGTGGCGATGGCTCTACCGTCTCCGGTTCCGGGCCGCCATGCCGCTTCCCGATGTGGCGAAGAGCTGGGACGTCGCTTCAGCCGTCGAGATCGTCGAAAACGCGGTCGCGGACCGGTCCCTGCCCGTGCTCGACATGGGGTGCTACAACTCGGAGATCCTTTACGCGCTCCACGCGCTGGGCCGTCGCTCCCTTTGCGGCTGCGACCTGGACCCGCGCTGCCGCTGGATGCCGTACTGGCACCGCATCCGGTACGTGTGGTCGGACCTGACGGCCACGCCCTTTCCCGACGCCGAGTTCGCGGCCGTCACGTGCCTGTCCGTCATCGAGCATGGCGTGCCGCTGGAGCCGCTCGTCAGCGAGGTCCGGCGGTTGCTGCGCCCTGGAGGGGTCTTCGTGTACACGACCGACTACGACGCGACGGGCGAGCCCCACCACATTGACGCGAGCTTTCGGCGTTTCGGCCAGCCGTGGACGATCTTCACGCCGGAGCAACTGTCGGCGCTGAACGATCGTTTCCTGCGCGCCGGGTTCTCACTCCTCGGGCCCACCGACGTGAACTGGTCGCACACCGAGCGCCCCGTCGCTTGGAGCGGCGAGCGGTACACGTTCATTCTGGTCGCGCTCCGGGCACCATAGGGATGAGCGCTCCGCGCATCCTGATGATCAGCGGCGCCGCACCGCCGATCATAGACGGCGTGGGACACTACGCCGCCCGCCTGCTCCACGTGCTGCGCGCCCGGCGGCCGACCTGGCGGTGGCTATGGCTCGCCCGGCGCGAGCGCTGGTACGACTCGCCGCTCGCCTCGTACCGGGGGATCAGCCTCCTTAAACCGCACCACGCGTGGAACCGCCTCGGCACCGCGCTGGGCCGACAGGCGGTCCGGTTGGCGCGGCCGGACCTGGTGCACGTCCAGGAGCAGATCCACTCGTTCTACGAGACCGGCGCCGCCGCCCGGCTCGCCGAAGTCGCCGGATGTCCGATCGTCACCACCCTGCACGAACTGCACGCGGAGCTGCCCAGCGTGCGGCACACGGTGGATCTGGTCCGCCGTTCGGCCGCGGTCGTCGCCAACGACCGGCGGACCGCGGACCGGTGCCGCGAGATCGCCGGTCGCCAGCCCGATGAGTGCTGGTGGAGCGGGTCGAACGTCACGCCTCCCGAGCCGGCCTGGAACGTTCGCGCCGTACCGGGAGTGCTGACCACATTCGGGCAGATCAACCATTTGAAATCGCTGGACGTGGTCGGCGCCGCGTTCGAGCGCCTGTTGGAGCGCCGGCCGCACCTCCAATGGAGGATCGTCGGTCCGTTCGCGCCGCGCCGGCTCTCCCTGCACGCCGAGCTGGCCCGGCGATTCTCGCGGCCGGAGATCTCCTTCACGGGGGCGTTGCCGGATCTCGATGACCGGCGGCTCCGGACGCTGCTGGGCGAGAGCCAGGCCATGCTGCTCCCCTTCGCGGACGGCGCGTCGGTCCGCCGAGGCACGCTCCAGGCCGCTTGGGCGCTCGGGCTTCCCGTCCTCACGACGCCGCCGCCGGCGGAGGAGCCGGCGATCGTGGACGGGGAGAACTGCCTCCTGGTCCGTGGCGCGGAAGCCGGCGCATGGGCAGCGGCGATCGAGCGCCTGCTGACCGACCGCGAGCTCGAGGCCCGCCTGCGCGGCGGGAGCCTGCGCACGGCTGCAGAGTTCAGCTGGGCCCGGCTAGCGGGACGGCATCTCGATCTCTACGACCGGCTCTTGGCACGCCCATCGTGACCCGGCGCACGAACGGCTCGGCCGGACGGGGCGCCGCCGCCGGCGGCCCCCGGGGCCTTCGCTGGCGGGTGGCCGTGCTCGCCGCCCTCATCGCGACGGCGGCGCAGCTCGCGCCCGTGCTCAGGCGGGTGCAAGGTCACGTGGACGGGTATCTCGCCGATACGGACGAGATGCTCTACGCGGCCGTGTTGCGCAGCGCGGCGCGTGACCCGGTCACGGCCAGCAATCCGTTCGACGCCGAGTGGCGAGGGGCCGTCAACCCGTACGGGAGGATTCTGCCACTCGCCTCGACCATCCCGATCCGTCTCGGCGTGCCGCCCGGGCTCTGGCTCGACGCCGCGCGGTGGCTCGCCAGCGCGGGAACCGCCGCCCTGCTGATCCAACTCGGCACGGCTGCCGCCGCGCCCGCCGTCGGCGCAGCCGCCGCGGTGCTCGTGCTGCTCGATCCGAGCGCTTTCTACGGCAAACCCCTGGGATGGATCATGGGCGTGGGGTCCGCCCGGCCCGGCGATCCACACCAGCTCTTCTTCTCACGCCTCTACACGCCGGGCTTCTCGCTCCCGCTCTTCGTGGCCGCATTGATGGCCCTCTCGTCGCTGGCGGCCGCGCGCCGGGGCCGGAGGAGGCGCCTGGGAGCCGCGCTGGCCTTCGCGAGCGCGGGCGCCACCGGTCACTTCTTCTACTGGACGTCGGCCCTCGGCGCCGCCGGGTTGACGGTTCTCCTTCACAGGCGCCGGCGGGTCATGCTGCCGTGGGCCGCCGTCGCCGGATTCTTCCTCCTCGTTCTTGTCGCGCTGAACTACACCGGCGCACGGGGGACGGACTTCGTCAGCCAGGGGCTGCGGATGGGATTCATCCGAACCCGGACTCCCCAGTTTCTGGGCCACGTCGGGTATTGGGCCGGTGCCTTGGCCGCCGGGTGGCTGGCCGTCGGGCCATGGAGGGTGCGCTCCCCGGCACGTGTGATCGGCGCGGCGACCGTCGGCGTGTGGCTGCTCGCGATGCTCCACACCCCCCTCGGCGGCTGGGACGCTCAGAGCTTCCACTTCAGCTACGCGCTCGGGGTGCTCGTGCCTGTGGTGTGGACGACGCTCGCGTGGTACGCGTGGCGGCGGTGGGGTCGCGGGCGCTGGGTGGCGCGGGCCGGTGCGCTGGCGGTCGCGGTTTCGGCCCTCGCCGGCCCGCAGTGGGCGCGCCGCGGCCTCGAGGCCTCGCTGGCCGCGGGCACAACGCCGATCGCGGAAGCGGCGCGATGGCTGCGGCGCGGTCGGATTCCCGATGGAGCGATCGTGCTGGTGCCGCGGGACCTCCGCTCCCAGCTGGGGGTCACCTTACCCGGCGTCGCCTATGCGCACCCGCATCTCATGCAGTGGGCGTTGCCGGATGCAGCGCTCTGGCAGAGAAGCGTTTGTGCCGCCGCGCTGACGGGCGAGGACAGCGTGGACGTGAGCCGGCCCGGGACGGAGGAGCGGCGCGCCGGGTGGATCGCTCTCTGGCCGCACGGACGTCCCGCAGACGTCTCCACGACCGGGGTCCGCTCTTATGCCGAGCTATTCGGACCGCTGCGCGAGAGGCTCAAGGGAGCGCTCGCCGAGGCTCGCCGGTCTCCGGGGCGGCTCCGGGGGGCGTGCGCCGCCGCGCCGGAGTACTCCCTGGCCACCGGCCGGCATCGCGTCCGGCTGGCGCTCGGAGCTGCGGCGGTATTGAGCGGCGAGGTCGTCTGGCAGGCGGCCGATTCCTCGGCCGTTTGGGTGGCCTACCGCGAGCGAGCGGCGAGTTCCACGGCGCGCTGATCGCGGGAGCCCGAGTTCGCGCCTCCTCGCGCCTAGCTCGAGGCATCGCCGTGCCCGCCGCGGACGAGCATGGCCGCCGCGACGTGACGGCCGCCGTGGCGGATGCGGAGATGAAGCATGAGACCTCCGAAAGGGGAGGAAGGAACCTATGGCGAGACACAGGGA
>JACQVG010000136.1 GCA_016209905.1 Gemmatimonadota bacterium
ATGTTCTTCACGGCCCTCATCGGCTCGTACATCATTCTGCGGTGGGGCAGCGCGGAGACCTGGCCGGTGCCGCAGACCGTGCTCAACATCCCCGTCACCGCGGTCAACACCTTCATCCTGATCTGCAGCAGCGTCTCGATGGTCAAGGCGTTCGCCGCGATCACGCACGGCGACCAGAAGGGGCTGCGTCTGTGGCTCCTGCTCACCGTGATCGGCGGGACGACCTTCGTCTCCGTACAGCTGTACGAGTACGTCCACCTGGTGCGCGACGGCTTCCTGCCCAGCGGGTTCCGCGAGGGCAGCGAGCTGGCGGAGCAGGTGGCCCGCGGCGCCATGTCCGGCGCCGCGACCGGCCTCTTCGGCTCCACGTTCTACACCATGACGGGCTTCCACGGCTTCCACGTGACGTGCGGCGTGGTGTGCATGACCTGGGTCACCCTCAAGGCGTTCCGAGGCGGATACTCCGCGACCAACTACTACGGCGTCGAGGTCATCGGCCTGTACTGGCACTTCGTAGACCTGGTGTGGATCATCCTCTTCACGATCGTCTATCTCTTCTGACGAGGGGCGCCGCCGATGCAGACTGAAGAGCGCAAACACCCCAACTACCTGGCGGTGTGGGCCGGCCTCGCGGTTCTCACGCTGATCGAGCTGGCTCTCGTCTACTTCAAGCTCCCCCGCCAGCTTCTGGTCCCGGCCCTGGTCCTGCTCGCCGTGTGGAAGGCGCTGCTCGTCGCGCTCTACTTCATGCACCTCCGGTTCGAGCCGAAGAAGCTGCTCGTCATCGTGCTGGCGCCGCTGCCGCTGGCGCTCATCCTCGTGCTCTTCGTGCTCCAGGAGTACGCCAAGCCGTGATCAACTTTCACCGCCTGCTGATCTCCACCTTCATCGTCTTCTGCGCCGGATTCGCCGTGTGGGGGTGGAGGGAATACCAGCACACGGGCACGGCGTGGACCCTCGCGTCGTCGGTCGCCTTCGCCGTCATCGCCGTCGGCTTCGCCGTGTACCTCGCGCTGCTGAAGCGATTCCTCGGACCATGATGGGGGCGCCCCGGCCCGACCCCTGGCTGCACGGGTACGCCGTCGCGGTGGCGGGCGCGACCTTCGCGCTGATCTTCGCCGGCGGGCTGGTGACGAGCACCGGTTCCGGCCTCGCCGTCCCCGACTGGCCTCTCTCCTTCGGGCAGGTCTTCCCGCGGATGGAAGGCGGCGTTCTGTTCGAGCACGGGCACCGGCTCGTCGCCGCGACGGTGGGGCTGCTCACCGTCGGACTCACGATATGGCTGGCCAGGCGCGAGCCTCGCGCGTGGGTTCGCCGCCTCGGCTTCGCCGCCCTCGGCGTCGTGCTTCTCCAGGGAGCGCTCGGCGGCTTGACCGTGCTGCTGGGCCTGCCCGACCCCGTTTCCGTGGCCCACGCAGGACTGGCCGAGATGTTCTTCTGCCTCACCGCGACGCTGGCGCTCGTGACCTCCGGCCGCTGGCTCGACGCTCCCGCCCCGGCGCCCGATTTCGGCAGCCCTTCGACGCGCACCCTCACCCTCGTCGCGGCGACGGCGATCTACGCGCAGATACTCCTCGGGGCGGTGGTGCGGCACACGGGGGCCGGTCTCGCCGTCCCCGATTTCCCGCTCGCCTTCGGACGCCTGGTGCCGCCGATCCGATCGCCGCTGGTGGCCTACCAGCTGGCCCATCGCGCGGGAGCCTTCATCGTCGCCGCGCTGGTCGTCTGGACGGCGTGGCGCGTGCTGCGCCGCCACGGCGGCCAGCCCATGCTCCGGAGGCCGGCGCTCGTCCTGGTCGCGATCGCCGCCTGGCAGATCTGGCTCGGCGCGCTGACGATCTGGACGCGCAGGGCCGTGATCCCGACCACCGCACACGTGGCGTTCGGCGCTCTCCTGCTGGTGGCGTCGCTCACACTCGCGCTGCGGGCGCAGCTGTTGCTCCGCCCGGTGCGCGGCGCGTCCCTGGCGGCCTTCGCTCCCCAGGCCGCGACCAGGTGAGCGTCTCCCTCGACCTGTCCTGGCCGCGGGCCGCACGCGGGCGGCTCGCCGACTTCGCCGCGCTGACCAAGCCGCGCATCACCCTGTTGGTCGTCCTGAGCACGCTGGTCGGCTTTCTCGCGGCCGCGCCGCGGCCGCTGGACGTCGCCCTGCTCGTGCGCGCGCTGGTCGGCACCGCACTGGTGGCGGGAGCGGCGAGCGCGCTCAACCAGCTCGCGGAGCGGACCGCCGACTCGGCCATGCGGCGCACCGAACACCGACCCCTCGCAGCCGGACGCCTCGCGCCGGCCGAAGCCGCAGCTTTCGGCCTCGCCATGTCGGTGTGCGGCCTCGCCTACCTCGCGCTAGCCGTGAACGCCCTGGCATGCGCTCTCGCCGCGGTCACGGCGGCGAGCTACATCCTGCTGTACACGCCCCTCAAGAAGGTCACGTCCCTCGCGACGATCGTCGGCGCCGTGGCCGGAGCGGTGCCCCCGATGATCGGCTGGGCCGCCGCGCGGGGGACGCTCCAGCTGGAGGCCTGGATCCTCGCCGCCATCGTGTTCTTCTGGCAGATGCCGCACTTCCTCGCCATCGCCGCGATCTGGCGCCGAGATTATGCGCGCGCCGGCTTCCGCGTGCTGCCGGTGGTGGATCCGGGCGGAGCGAGCACCGGCCGGCAGTCCACGCTCTACGGGCTGGCCTTGATCCCGATCAGCCTGTTGCCGACGTTCGCCGGCCTCGCGGGCCCCGTCTATTTCGTCGGCGCCCTCGTGCTCGGCTCGGGCTTCCTCCTCTACAGCGTGCGCCTCGCGCTCGAACCGTCGAGCCCGACCCGCGCCAGGGGGCTGTTTCGCTTTTCGCTGGTCTACTTGCCGGCCCTCTGGGTGTTGCTGGTCGCCGGCTGAGGGGTCGCACGCGCGGTGATCCCGCTTCACGAGCTCCCCGCGGTCAATGCGACGCTGAACGGCGTCACGGCCATCCTCCTGGCCACGGGATACGCGATGATCCGCCGGCGGCGCATCGCGGCCCACCGAGCCTGCATGATCGGCGCCTTGTGCGTCTCCGTCGTCTTCCTGGCATCCTACCTCTACTATCACGCGCACGTCGGCTCGAAATCCTTTCCGGGCCGGGGCTGGATTCGTCCGGCCTACTTCGCTATGCTCATCTCGCATACCGTTCTGGCCGCGGCGATCCTCCCGCTGGCGCTGACGACCCTGTACCGAGGCTTGAGTGGGAAATACGCGAAGCATGTTCGCCTCGCGCGGTGGACGCTCCCTCTGTGGCTCTACGTATCGCTGACCGGCATCCTCGTCTACTTGCTGCTGTATCAGGTCTACTCCTGACGGCGGCCCGGCCGGCGTACGCGCAGGCGGTTGGCCACGACCGGCTGGGCGCGGCGATGTTCTGGACCGGTGCCCTCATCGCCCTCACCCCGGTGGTGATCGGCTTGGTGGTGCTCGGCGTGGTCGTCTACCAGAGGCGCAAGAGCGCGGCGGGCGAGAGCGGTGGCCGTCGCTGAGGAGGGACGCGTCCAGCCGCGCGAGAGCGGTGCCGGGCCGGCGCTGCTGCTCGTGGACGACGACGACGATCTCGCTCGCGTCTTCTCCCGGGCGTTCGACCGGCAGGGCTTCAGGATCCACCGTGCCCGCGACGGGACGGAGGCGGTCGCGCTCAGCCAGGGAACGATTCGATTCGCTGCGGCGGTCGTGGACCTCGTCCTCCCCGGGACGGGGGGGCTGGAGGTCGTGCGCGCCGTCCGCCGGCACCAGCCGTCGTGTCGAATCGTCGCGGTGACCGGGGTTAGGGAGCCGAGCGTCGAGCGGATGTTTCGCGAAGCCGGCGCCGACCGGTTCCTCACCAAGCCGGTGGATCTCGAGCAGCTCCTGGAGGCAGTCGGACCCGGCGCCTGAGCGGGCCGCGGCGCGGCCCTACTC
>JACQVG010000133.1 GCA_016209905.1 Gemmatimonadota bacterium
CAGCTCCTCGCTACTCAGATGGCGATGCTGGCGACCTACCTGCCGGCGCTCCTCCTCTCCGGGCTCATCTTCGACATCGCCGGCATGCCGTGGCTGCTGCGGGCCATCACGACGATCGTCCCGGCGCGCTACTTCGTCACGGTCCTGCGTGGCGTGTTCCTCAAGGGGGTGGGCCCGGAGGTCCTGTGGCCGCAGGGACTGGCGATGATCGTCTTCGCGACGGCGGGCCTCACGCTCGCGGTGCGCGCGTTCCGCAAGGAGATCGCGTGAGCGGAGTGGATCCGCGCCGGCTGTGGCAGCTCGTCCGGAAGGAGTTCCGGCAGATGCTGCGGGATCCGCGCTCGAAGCGGATGGTCTTCGTGGCGCCCATCGTGCAGCTCGTCCTGTTCGGCTACGCCGTGAACACCGATGTGCGCCATACCCGGACGATCGTCCTGGACCGGGACCGCACGGCCGAGTCGCGGGCGCTGCTCGACGCGTTCACGGCGTCCGGCTATTTCCGCATCGCGGGACAGGCGGGCCGGTCGGCGGACCTCGTCGCCGCGCTCGACCACGGGGACGCGGTGGTCGCCGTGGAAGTCCCGCGCGGATTCGCGGCCGATCTTGCGGCGGGCCGGCGCGCATCGGTGCAGCTCCTGGTGGACGGCACCAGCGCCAACACGGCCAACGTCGCACACGGCTACGCGACCCAGATCGTGGCCCAGTACGCCGCGGCCAGGATGCCCGGAGGGCCGGCTGGAGTGGACCTGCGCGCCCGCGCCTGGTACAACCCGAACCTCGAGAGCCGCGTGTACAACGTCCCCGGCGTCATCGGGACGATCGTCATGATGATGGGGCTGCTGCTGACGTCCCTCGCCGTGGTGCGCGAGCGGGAGATCGGCACGCTCGAGCAGCTCATGGTGAGCCCGCTCACGCCGGCGGAGCTGATCCTGGGCAAGACGCTGCCGGTCGTGGCCGTGGCGTTCGTGGACCTGGTGCTCATCACGGGCGTGGCGCTGCTGTGGTTCGGCATCCCGATGCGCGGCAGCTTCGCGTTCCTCCTGCTCGCGAGCCTGACGTACATCCTCTCGGGGCTCGGGCTGGGGCTCTTGATCTCGACCGTGTCGAGCACGCAGCAGGAAGCCTTCATGGCGATGTTCTTCTTCTTCCTGCCGGCGATCATTCTCTCCGGCTTCATGTACCCGGTCGAGAACATGCCCACCCTGTTCCAGTACCTCACGCTGCTCAACCCGATCCGCCACTACCTGGTGATCGTGCGCGGCGTGTTCCTCAAGGGGGCGGGCTTCGCGGTGCTCTGGCCGGAGATCGCGGTCCTCCTCGCGATGGGGCTGGTGGTGCTGTCGGTCGCGACCAGCCGGTTCCGGAAGACGGCGGCATGACGACCGGTCGCCTCCGGCTCGCGCTTCTCATCACGGTGCGCGGGGCGCTCCTGGGCGGCGTCGCTGTGCTGCTGCTGTGGACGCGCGGCTTCACGCGCTGGCCGCAGATCTACTTCATGACCGGGCCCAGCATGGAGCCGACGGTCCGCGCGCGCGAGTACTTCGCCGCCACCTCGCCGGTCCGCGCTCCGCGGCGCGGGATGCTGGTGCTGTTTCGCTACGAGGACGAGGACGGCGTCTTCCACGTGCTGCGCCGGGTGGCGGCGTTGCCGGGCGACACGATCGCGATGCGGGATGGGCGCGCGATCGTCAACGGGCGGCCAGCCGACTGGCCGTTCCGGATCCTCGTGCCGGCGGCCTCCCGGTCGGCGCTGGCGCGGGCCGGCGATCTCTACACGTGGCCGGACGCCGTCGTCCCGCCGGACTCGGTCTTCCTGCTTTCGGACACGCGCGATATCATCGGATGGCCCGACAGCCGCTTCCTCGGGCCGGTCGCCACCGCTTCGCTCGTCGCCGAGGCCCGGCGCATCGTCTGGTCCCCCGAGCGAGGCCGGCTGTATCGCCGCATCCGCTAGTGCCGACCCGGAGGTCATTCGTGTTCGCTTTCCGCGCGGTGACCCTTTGGGCGCCCTGATGCTCCGGCTCGCGGTCTTGGCGGCCGGAGCGTATGTGGCGATCTGCTTCCTCCTGGTTCTGTCCCGGAACCGGCTCATCTTCCCTGCGCCCAAGAGCGTCACGCCGGAACCGCGCCTTGCCGGCATTGCGGACGGCGAGAAGGTGGCGGTGGCGACGGCGGACGGCGAACGGCTGGTCGGCTGGTACCTGCCGGCCCGCGATCCCGTCCGGGAACGCTCGCCCGCCCTGCTCTGGTTTCACGGCAACTACGAGACGGTGGGCTCGCTCGCCGCGATCCTCGGCGATTTCCGTCCCGAGGGCGCGGCGCTCCTTGTGGTGGACTACCGCGGCTACGGCGAGTCCACGGGTCGCCCCACGGTAGAGCTGGTGAAGCGGGACGCCGAGGCCGCGTGGGCATGGCTCGAGGGCCGTCCCGAGGTGGATGCCTCGCGCATCGTCGTGTACGGCAGGTCGGTGGGCGCGGGCCCTGCGATCTACCTGGCGGCCGCACGGCCGGCAGCCGGCCTCATCCTCGAATCCGCCTTCACGTCTCTTCGAGGGTTGGCGCGGGTGCACTATCCGCTATTCCCGTCGTTCCTCGCCGGCTCGGGCTTCGACAACTCAGAGGAAATCGGCCGCGTGACCTGCCCGGTGCTGTTCGTCCACGGCGAGAGGGATCGCACCGTCCCGCTCGCCATGGGCCGCGAGCTGGCGGGCCGCGTCGGAGACCGCGGTGAGTTCTACGTGATTCGGGGCGCCGACCACAACGACACTTATGGCGCGGGCGGCAAGGAGTACACCGGCCGCGTCGGGGCTTTCGTGGCAGAGGTGACCCGATAGAAGGGCGCCCCGAACGAGGGCCGGGCGGCGCAGCTCGGGGCGCTGACGCGCTACCTGTGAGTCGCGCTGGGGTCGGGCCTTGCCATCGGTCGCCGAAGTGCCTCACTTGTGTTGAGAAACCGCCTCGTGGGAGGTCGTATGCTTCGCCTCGCTCGCCTCGCTCGCCTGCTCGCCCTTCTCGCCCCCGGTTTCGCGCTAGCGGCGCCCCTCGCCGGCCAGGTCGCGCACGAGCACCGCCCTGCGACACAGCAGCTCGGGCGCGTGTCCTTCAGCGTCTCGTGCAACGCCGAGGCGCAGCGCCGCTTCGAGCGGGCGCTCGCACTGCTCCATTCGTTCTGGTGGGAGGAGGCAGACAGTGCCTTTCCGGCCGTGGCGGAGGCCGACTCGAGCTGTGCGATGGCTTACTGGGGCCTCGCCCTGAACTACTGGCGCAACCCGTTCGCCGGAGGGCCGAGCGCCGGCGAACTGCAGTCGGGCGCGGCGGCGGCCGAGCGGGCGGCGGCGATAGGCGCGCCGACGAGGCGGGAACGCGATTACATCGCGGCGGTGAACGCGCTGTATCGCGACCACGCAACGCTGCGGCACCCGGCGCGGCTCCGGGCGTACTCGGACTCCATGGAGCAGGCATACCGCAGAAACCCCGGCGATCCGGAAGCGGCCATCTTCTACGCGCTCTCGCTGGTCGCGACCGCCTCGCCCACCGACACGACTTTCGAGCGCCAACGGCGGGCGGCCGCCATCCTGAACCCCCTCTTTCGTCGCTATCCGCAGCACCCCGGGCTGGCCCATTACATCATTCACGCGAACGACTCGCCGCGACTCGCCCACCTCGGGCTGGACGCGGCCCGCCGCTACGCACGGATCGCTCCCGTGGTACCGCACGCCCAGCACATGCCCTCACACATCTTCATCCGTCTGGGCCTGTGGGAGGAGAACATCAACTCGAACCGGGCCTCCTACGATGCAGGGGCCGCCTATGCCAGATCACATTATCCGGAAGCACTGGGGAGCCACGAGTTCCACGCGATGGACTACATGGTGTACGGCTACCTCCAGCAGGGACGGGACAGCGCGGCTCGGGGCGTGACCAGCGGAGCCCTGGCGGCGACCCGGGTGATCCCCGCGGTGGCCCAGACCACCGACTACCCCCGTGCGGCCATGCCGGCGCGCCTCGCGCTCGAGCGCGGCCGCTGGCGCGAAGCGGCGCGGCTCACCGTCCGTCCTTCGGCACAGTTCCCCTGGACGGAGGGAATCACCCACTTCGCGCGCGGAATCGGCGCCGCGCGGAGCGGCGACACGGCCCTGGCACGGTCCGCGGTTCAGGAGCTGGCGCGCATCGAAGCCGAGCTGACCCAGCGGCCGGAGGCGTACTGGGCCCGCGTGATGACGATCAAGCGCCAGGCCGTGGCGGCGTGGATCGCGTTGGCGGCGGCAGACACGGCGACCGCGCTCAGCGAGGCGGCCGCGGCGGCGGACCTGGAGGACGTCACGGAGAAGCACCCGGTGACGCCCGGTGAACTGCTTCCCGCCCGCGAGCTCTACGGGGATCTCCTGCTCGAAGCGGGGCGGCCCGGCGAGGCGAGGCGCGCCTACGAGGCCACGCTGATGCGGGAACCGGGCCGCGCCCGCAGCATCTTCGGAGCGGCGCGAGCGGCCGAGCTCTCGGGCGATCGACCGGCGGCCCGCATCCGGTATCGGGAGTTCCTGGACTTGATGAGCAGAGCAGACGGGGACCGGCCCGAGCGGGCGGCGGCGCGAGCCTACCTCGAAAGACGGTGACCTGTGAGCGGGAGGACGGGAGGTCGTAATTGATCGTCGCGCCGGTAGGCTGTGTGGGGACGGGACTCGCAACACCATAGCGACATCATCGAGACAGCTACCGCGTCTTGACAGAGCGGGCAATTCCGACTAGGGTCTTGGGGTAGGTAGTTGCAAGTGAGTCTCAACCCCAGGTATGGATCGGCAACCTCCTATGCCTCTTGCCATACGTCGGATCGCAACCCTCCTCGTTCCGCTCACGTCGTTCGTCCTCGGCACCGCGCTCGCCCAGGGTCCGCGCGACGAACCAGCCCGCGACAGCGTGCGGCTCGCCGAGATCCGCGTCATCGGCACTGCCGACGCCCTCGCCGGCATCCCGGGCTCCGGTTCCATCGTGGATCGCGAGACCCTGCTCCGCTCCCGCGCCTTCACGATCAACGAGGTGTTGCGCCGCGTGCCCGGCGTCCACGCGCGCGACGAGGAAGGCTTCGGTCTCCGGCCGAACATCGGCATCCGCGGCCTCAATCCCACGCGCTCCTCGCGCGTGCTCCTGCTCGAGGACGGGATCCCGCTCACCATCGCGCCCTACGGCGCCAACGAGAGCTACTACCATCCGCCGATGGAGCGCTTCGAGCGCATCGAGGTGTTGAAGGGCTCCGGGCAGATCCTCTTCGGGCCGCAGACGATCGGCGGGGTGATCAACTACATCACGGCGGCGATCCCGGCGCGGCAGGGCGGCGAGATCTCGCTCACGCCGGGCAACCGCGACTACTTCAACGGCCAGCTCCGCTACGGTGGCACGTTCGGCCCGGCCGGCTTCCTCGCCGGCTACACGAGGAAGCAGGGACACGGCGCGCGCGCCAACACGGGCTCGGCCATTGACGACGTGACGCTCAAGGCGCAGCTCGTCATCGGGGCGCGCCAACTCCTCACCCTCCGCGGCAACTACTACGGCGAGAACAGCAACGTCACCTACTCCGGGCTCACCGAGTCGGAGTACGCGGCCGAGCCGCGCTTCAACCCGTTCCGGAACGACTCGATGTTGCTGGACCGCCGGGGCGCCTCGGCCACGCACCGGCTCGCCCTGAGCGCCGCGGCGAGCCTCACGACGTCGCTCTACGGCTACACGATCTCACGCGACTGGTGGCGCCAGTCGAGCTTCTCCGACCAGCGTCCCAACGACCGCTCGGACTCGACCTGCGCGGGCATGGGGAACCTCAACACGACGTGCGGCGACCAGGGCCGGCTGCGCGACTACGCGGTGTGGGGGGTCGAGCCGCGGCTCCACGTGACGGGGAGCGCGTTCAGCGTGCCCGCCGCCCTGGACGCCGGCGTGCGCGCGCACTTCGAGACGCAGGCCCGCAGGCAGGTCAATGGCGCCACCCCGAACGCGCGCACCGCGGGGCCCGTGAGCAACGTCAACTCGGGCGTGCTCGAGGACAACCTGCGGCGCAACCAGGCCTACTCCGCCTTCGCGCAGAGCCGCTTCCTGCTCGGGCCCTGGACGGTGTCGCCGGGCATCAGGGTCGAGCACGTGCGCTACCAGCGCACCAACCGGTTACAGAGCGTGAGCGGCCGCACCGCTCTCACCCAGCTGATCCCCGGCCTCGGCGCGACGTACGGGCCATCGGCCCGCGTGACCGTGTTCGCCGGCGTGCATCGCGGCTTCGCGCCGCCGCGCACGGAGGATCTCATCTCCAACGCGACGGGCGGCGTCGTGGACCTCGAGTCCGAGCTCTCCTGGAACTGGGAGCTCGGAGTGCGTGCCGAGCCGGCCGCCGGCGTCTCGCTCGAAGGCACGCTGTTCCGGCTGGACTTCGAGAACCAGATCATCCCCGCGAGTCTTGCGGGCGGCGCCGGCTCGGCGCTAACCAGCGCCGGGCGCACGTTGCACCAGGGCCTCGAGGTCGCGGGCCGGGTCGAGACGGGACCCGCCGCGGGGTCGCCGCACCGGTTCCTCCTCCGCGCGGCGTGGACGTACCTGCCCACGGCGCGGTTCGAGGGCCCGCGGTACGTGTACGTCGGCACGGGCGGCAGCGACGTCGTCGGCAAGGTGTACGCGGGACAGAACGCGAGCGGAACAAGGACGCAGGTGAGCGTGACAGGCAATCGGTTGCCCTACGCGCCGCGCGGCACGCTCAGCGCGTCGGTCGGGTATCGCCACGGTGCCGCCCTCGACCTCAGGCTCGAGGCGGTGTTCGTCGGCGCGCAGTTCGGCGACCCGCTGAACACGCGCGTCACCGTGCCCGACGGCCAGCAGGGCGTGATCCCGGCCTACACCGTGTGGAACGCGGCGGTGAACTACGAGATCACCGCCACCCGGACGACGGTCTTCCTGACGGCGAAGAACCTCTTCGAGCGCACGTACGTCGTGGACCGCACGCGGGGCATCCTGCCGGGCTCACCGCGGCTCGTGCAGGCGGGGGTGGTGCAGAAACTGTAGGGCTGGGGACCGCGCGCGAGATCGCGCGCGAGCCGGGCTAGCTCAGGCGCTCGCCCGCCGGTCCTCGCCGGCGCGACGCTCGGCGTCCGCGCGGCGATCGCGCTGGCTCCGGCGCTCCCGGCCCGAGCGGCCATCGGCAGCCACCCACATGTTCTGCTCGCGCCGCTTGATGCCGCGGCGGATGCCGGAGATGCGCCTCTCGGCGCCGGACCGGCGGCCGTCCTCGTCGCGGCGCTCACCCGCTTGACGGCCATTGACTCGAACTGTCACGCGTTGCTCCTCCTCATTCTTGTTGACCGCTCGGGAAGCTGCGGAGAGCCACCGGTCGGATTTGAACCGACGACCACTCGATTACGAATCGAGAGCTCTACCTCTGAGCTACGGTGGCGCTCGCAGGGGATTGTGATGCCCTGGGCCGGACTCGAACCGGCACGGCTTTCGCCACCACCCCCTCAAGATGGCGTGTCTACCAGTTTCACCACCAGGGCGAGCCGACCAACATTAAGGGCGCGTGCGACAGGCGTCAACGCGACTCGTGCGGCCTCCGGCTAACCGGTGCTGCCCGCCGAGTTCCTCGCAACGCTAGCTTACGGGTATGGCTGGCTGGAAAGACTCCCTGGTCCGCGACGAAGGCTTCTTCCGTCTGGAGACGGAGGCCACGCGGGGCATCCCGGTTCGCCTCTTCCTGACCGACGCGCTGCTCGAGGCCGCGGAGGACAATCTCTATCAGCAGATCCTGAACGCCTGCTCCTTCCCGGGCGTGCGCTGCGTGGTCGTCACCCCCGACGTCCACTTCGGCTACGGCGTCCCCGTCGGCTGCGTCATCGCCACCGAAGGGACGCTGGCGATGGGGCCGGTGGGCTTCGACATCGGCTGCGGCATGATGGCGGCCCGCTCGCGCGTGAACGTCGCGGCGGCGACGTCCGCCCAGCGCCTCGCCTTCAACCGCGAGGTCATGCGACGCGTGGAGATGGGCGCGGGCGGCCAGTCGCGCACGCTCAAGACGCTGTCGCGCCACGAGTTCGAGGAGATCGTCCGGGGCGGCGCCGAGCACTACGTCGCGCGCTACGGCGCCAGCTTCGATCGCAGCAGCGCCGAGCGCCACCGCATCCCGGTGGACGACGACTGGGCGATCCCCTGGGGCGGTCCCGGGCGGCCGGAGCGCGGCGTCACCCAGCTCGGCTCGCTGGGCGGCGGCAACCACTTCATGGAGCTGCAGGCCGACCAGCACGGGATGCTCTGGGTGATGGTACACACGGGCTCCCGCGGCTTCGGCCACGGGCTCACCACCAACTACTTCCAGGTCGCGAAGCAGGAGAATCCGAAGCTCCCCGCGCTCGACCTCGGCTACTTCACCCCCGATTCCGCGCACTGGCGCTCGTACAAGAACGCCGTGGCGGCGGGCGCGAACTTCGCGATCGTCAACCGGCTCGTGATCTACGAGGAGCTGGCCCGCGCGTTCGCCGACACGTTCGGCGCGGAACTGGAGCTGGTGTACGAGATCTCCCACAACCTGGCGCAGCGGGAGCGGCACCCGGAGTTCGGCGAGGTGTGGGTGCACCGGAAGGGGGCGACGCGCGCCTTTCCCGCCGGACACCCGATGCTCCGCGGCACCCGGTGGGAGGAGGCCGGGCACCCGGTGCTGATCCCGGGCTCCAACCGCGACAGCTCGTTCGTGCTGCGGCCGGCGGAAGGAGCCGTGAAGTCGCTCTATTCGGTGAACCACGGCGCCGGCCGCCGGATGTCGAGAAGCGCGGCGATCAGGCAGCTCGATCGCCGCCAGATCGAGGACGACTACCGCGCCGCCGGCATCCTGGTCAACGCGGACGGCCGCGTGCCCATTGACGAGGCGGGGCCGGCCTACAAGCCGGCGCGGGAGGTGGTGGACGCCGTGGTCGGCGCAGGGCTGGCGACCGTCGAGTACGAGCTTCGGCCCCTGGCCAGCCTCAAGGGAACGGAGGAGCGGCGCCGGCGGCGCCGGTGAGAGGTGAGCGGGCCGCGCGTCTAGCCGCCGCGACTCGATCTTGACCGCGCCCGCGCGCAGCCGTACGCTATCCCTCCCATACGATCGGGGTGGCGCTCGTCCCCCGACCACTGGCGCGCGCCCTCGTGGTGCGATGGTCCCCGGATTGGAACGAGAGCTCGACCCATGAAACGATCCGTCACCCTCTCCGTGAACGGCGCGACCCGCACCGCCGAAGTCGAGCCGAGAGCGCTGCTCGTCCACGTGCTCCGCGACGAGCTGCACCTCACCGGCACCCATATCGGCTGTGACACGAGCCAGTGCGGCGCCTGCACCGTGCTGATTGACGGCCGCGCGGTGAAGAGCTGCACGGTCCTGGCGGCGCAGGCCGAGGGTCAGGCGATCACGACCATCGAGGGCCTGGCGCCGCGGGACGGGCTGCACCCGCTGCAGCAGGCCTTCTGGGAGAAGCACGGCCTGCAGTGCGGTTTCTGCACGCCCGGGGTCATCCTGACCGCCGTGGACCTGCTGGCCTCGAACAGCGATCCGAGCGAGGTCGAGATCCGGCACGCGATCGAAGGCAATTACTGCCGCTGCACCGGGTACCAGAACATCGTCGCCGCGATTCAGGCTGCGGCGGCCACGCTGCGCGGGGCCTCGGCGGCCCGCGCGGCGAGCTGAGGGAGGCCGCCATGGCGACACTGTTCGGATCCGGCATCAAGCGCAGGGAAGACCCCCGCCTCATCACCGGCCGCGCGACGTACACCGACGACGTCACGCTGCCGGGGATGACCTACGCGGCCCTGCTGCGCAGCCCCTTCGCGCACGCTCGGATCAAGCGCATCGAGACGAGGGCGGCGAAGTCGGCTCCCGGAGTCCTCGCCGTGTACACCGGCCTCGACGTCAAGGACAGGGTCGTGCCGGTGCCGTGCGCGTGGAACGTGCCCAACTGCAACCTCAAGACGCCGCCCCACCCGCTCCTGGCGTACGACCGCGTGCGGTATGTCGGGGACGGGGTGGCGCTGGTCGTGGCCGAGTCCCGCGCGGCCGCTCGGGACGCCGTGGACCTGATTGACGTGGACTACGAGCCGCTCCGGGCGGTCACCGACCCGGAGAAGGCGGCCCAGCCCGGAGCGCCGCAGGTGCACGACGACGTGCCCGGCAACCTCGCGTTCACCTGGGTCGTGAACGGCGGGGACGCCGACGCCGCGTTCGCGAGCGCGCCGGTCAAGGTCGCGCTCCGCATCGTCCAGCAGCGCCTCCTGCCCACGGCGATGGAGCCGCGCGCGGCCGTGGCGAGCTACAACGCCGGTACGGGCCAACTCACCCTCTGGGTGACCAGCCAGAACCCGCACATCCACCGGTTCCTCTGCTCGGTGATGCTCAAGCTGCCGGAGCACCGCGTCCGGGTCATCGCGCCCGAGGTCGGCGGCGGCTTCGGCAGCAAGATCCCGGCGTACGCCGATGAGGTGCTCGCCAGCCTGGCCGCGATGGATCTCGGCTGCCCGGTGAAGTGGACGGAAGACCGGTCGGAGAACTACAAGGCGACCATCCACGGCCGCGACCACATCGAGTACGTGGAAATGTGCGGCACGCGCGAGGGGAAGATCACCGGCTTGCGCACCAGGGTGTACGCGGGTCTCGGCGCCTACGCTTCCACCGCGGCGCCCGGTGTGCCGACCATCCTCCACGGCCTGATGTACTCCGGCGCCTATACGATCCCGAACATCCACGGCACGGTCTTCGGGGTGTACACGACGGCCACGCCGGTGGACGCCTACCGGGGCGCGGGCCGGCCGGAAGCGACCTTCCTGGACGAGCGG
>JACQVG010000139.1 GCA_016209905.1 Gemmatimonadota bacterium
GCCGCGGGCCTCCCGTCCACGTCGAGCAGCCAGAAGTCCAGCCGGCCGGCGGCGAGGAACCGCCGCGCCACTTCGGCGTAGAATCCCCGACGCTGCGGCAGACCGAAGTTGCCGGCCTCGCCCCGCAGTCCCCATCGCGCGGCGTCCAGTCTGAACAGCGCCTCGAGGCAGCTCGGCAGCTCCGCCTCCGACTCGCAGCGACGAAGGCCGACGTGGTGGAGGCCCTCGAGGCGGCGCACGTCATGATTCGCCTCCCTGCGCATCTTCTTCGAAAGCTTGCCGAGGTGCCCCTCCCACGTCTGGCTCAGCCTGATCACCCTGCGCGGCGCCTCCCGCGCTACGCCGCGCCAGCCGCGCGTCGCCACTTCGGGCTCAAGCGCCTTCGCTATCGCGGATTCCGCCGGCACGTGGTTCAGCTCCAGCAGATCCCACTCCGAGGCGTGGTCCGCGAGGTAGTCCACGACCACCCGCACGACCTCCGCCTCACAACCTTCCCGCGCGATGAAATCGAGGTTGTCCGAGTCGCCGCCGCCGTCGCCGAGGAGACGGACGATCCGCAGCGACCACCCCGGGCCGACCCGGCGTCGGGCGCGGAACAGCGGCGCGACGCCCACCACCGACCCGCCGTCGTCGAGGCACACGAGCAGCATCAGCTCGCGCGCGCCGCCGTACGCGTCCCACCACGCTTGCAGCCACTCTCGGGTCAGAAACACCGTTCGGGAGGCGCTCGAGGCGAGCAGCTCGTTCCAGCCGGGGTGCAGCACCGGGGTCTCGTCCCAGCTCCCGATGTTCCGGACGCGCAAGCGCCGTCCGGCGGCAGCACTCGGGCCTCGCGGCCGCCCATCGAGGGTCTCGGCGCCGCGGCCGCTCACCGTCCCTCCCCCATCGGGGCTTCCGCGCGCCGAAACCCGCGGCGGCCGACTCGCCAGACCGCCCGCGCGACCGTCACGGGAAGGCCGACCGCCTCCCGCGCGAACACGCGCTCTTCCTCACGCGCCCCTGCGACGTACAGGCTCACGGCGTACGCCGCACCCGCCGCGACGGCGACGCCCAAAACCTCCACCAAGTTGTCGGCCCGCACGGCATCCAGGAGACCGACGGCGCTCACCCCGCACGCAAGGGCGGGCAGGATCAACCCCCGGAGCGTCGCCCGGACCAACGCCAACGTCGGCACCGCGCACCAGCGTGCCGCGAGGTGCGCGAGGGCGAACGAGCCCAGGCACGACGGGACGAAGAACGCCCAGGCCGCGCCGACGATCCCGAGCCGTGACACGAGCCAGACGCCCAGGGCTAGATTCGCCACGGCCGCGCCGCCCAGGACGCCGAGCACCGAGCGGAAGACTCCCTGCGCCCACAGCACGTGGAGCGCGGCAACCCCGACCGCGTCGGCCAGCACGCCCGCGGTCAGCAGGCGCAGGACCCCGACGCTGTCGCGCGGCGTGTCGCCGATCCAGGTCCCGAGCAGCGACGGTGCCACGGTCCAGAGGATGATGCACAGCGGGAGCGCGAGCGCCACGGTCCACCGGGTGCCGACCTCGAGGATTCCCCGCGCGCGCTTCGTATCGCTCGTTCGTCCGCGATCGGCGGCGGCCGGGAACAGCACCTCCGACACGCGCCACGTCACGTCGGCGATGGCATACGGGAACCGCTGGCCGATGTGGTAGAAGGCGATAGCCCCCGCGCCCCGTATCGCTCCGACCAGGAGCGGCGCCGTCCCCCAGACGATCCGGACGAGCCCGGTGACGAGCTGGCTCTGGACGCTGAACGAGACGTGCCCGCGCAACAGGCTGCGGTCCAGCGGGCCGATTGGCACGCCAAACCGCGGCTCCAGCCTGGCCGTGAGCGCCAGTGCCGCCGCCGCCGTCCCCGCCGTCACGAGGATCTGCCACGCGATGACGGTCAGCAGCCCGGCATGGACCGCCACGAGCCCCACCGTGCCCACGGCGCCGACCACCGCCGAAGCGGACGACAGCCACGCGATCGCGCCGAAGCGCCGCAACCCGCACAGCAGCGCCCAGGCGAACAGGGCGACAGTGCCCGCCGCGTATTGAAGTCCCGCCAGGGCGAAGACCCCGCGCGCCAGCCCCCGTGTTGCCTCGGTCAGGTGCAAACCACTGCTGAGCGGGAGGCCGATCGTGCCGATGACGACCGCTCCCCCAAGGCCCAGCAGGAAGAAAATCGTCCCGGCCGAAGCGACGAACCGGGCCGCCGCGTCCGACCTCGTGTGCCGGTCCAAAGCGACCTCCCGCATCACGCTCGAGAAGAGGCCGAAGTCGAACGCACTGACCAGCGCCGCCACGGCCAGCGCGGCGAGCCACAGGCCATAGAGCTCGGCGCCGAACGCGCCCAGATAGACCGGGACGAGCAGGATGCCGATCAGCCCCGATACGACGTAGCCTCCATAGCTGATCACGCCGTCCCGCATCACGCGCACGCGCTCCGCGATCTCGACCGGGTCAGAGCGCTCCGAGCCCGGCGCCGAGTCCCGCGCGGGCCCGACCAAAGTGGAAGCGTCGTCGGGAACCGTCATTCTGCCTCAGTATAGCACGCTGTTCCCGGCACGGGGGAGTGAGGCGCGATGCCGAGAGCTTGCGAAGCCTCGCCCCCGCGCGCAAAATCGTAGCCAAGGCGTGAACGCTGGAGTGTGACCGAGCCGTGCATCGCACCGAACGATCCCCCGACACCATCGCGAGATGGCGGTCGTACTGGTCCGCCAACCCGACGGGCGACCACCGTTGCGACAGCAGCGAATTCTTCCGTCGCCAGGCCGACGAGCTGCGGGTCCTCTTCGGCGCCAAGCGCCCAGCCCGCGTCCTCGAAGTCGGGTGCGGGAGCGGGCTCCTGTTCCCCTTTCTGGGGCTCGACCCGGCCGGCTACCGCGGGATTGACTTCAGCCCTTCGGCGATCGCGGCCTTTCGAGCGGCGTATCCCGACCTCGATCTGGTCTGCTGCGAAGGCTCGTCGTACTGCGACCCTCGCAGCACCTACGACCTGATCTTTTCGAACGGGGTGGTCGAGCACTTCGACGCACACATGCTGGACGACCATGTCCGGTGTGCCCGCGCGATGCTGGCCGACGACGGGCTGTTCGTGTGCGCGAACGTCCTGTGGAAAGCGCACCTCGCCAGCCTCGTCTTGGCGGCGCTCAGGGCAGGGCAGCTCGGCGTGGCGCTGAACAGGATGCGAATCGCGCTCCTCGGGGACCCCAGCTTGGGCCGGTGGCAGACTCAGGGAGAGTTCATCTCCCTGGCTCGCCGGCACGACTTCGCCGTCGAGTTCTTCGGCGCCATGGCGTATCTCGGCCGTTTCCACGCCGTCATGCGTCCCCGGTGAATGGCGACGGGCGCGCGCGCCCGTCGCCCTTGCCCGCTGCCGGAACGGGCGATGGGCTTTGACAGCATCGAGGAGTTCTGGACCCGGGAGGACCTGGTCCGCGCCTCGGCCGCCGCCTACGCGTCCGGAGAGGACCTCATCCGTCGCTTCGAGTCCGCCTTCCTCGCGCGTCTCGGGGGAGGCGGGTCGGCCCTGTTCGTCCCCAGCGGCCGCGCCGGGCTTCGCCTGGCGCTGGCGACGATCAAGACCCGAGCGCGGGACCGGGTGCTGGTCCCCGCGTTCTGCTGCGACGTCGTCGGCGAGGCGATTCTGAGAGAGGGGCTGCGCCCCCTGCTGCTCGACTCCGGCGCCACGGTCGGAAGCCTCGACTGGAACGCCTGCGCGCGGACGATCAGGACGGAGAAGGTTGCCGCGGTCGTCGTTCCCCACCTCTTCGGCCTACCTCTGGACATCAAAGAGCTCACCCAAGAGGCCCGCCGGCACGGCACCTTTGTCATCGAGGACTGCGCGCACTGCCTCGGCGGCGCGGTGGACGGGACGGCGGCGGGCGCGCTGGGCGATTTCTCCATCTTCAGCTTCAACGTCGAGAAACCCATCAGCATGGGCGGGGGCGGGATGCTGGTCTCGAGCCCTCGCGCGCCGATCGCGCCCGGCGACGCTTCGCGCATCCGCAGCTACCGGGAGGCGCGCGCGCCCTCCCCCGACGTGGAACGGACGGAGCTCGCCGCCTGGTTGACGCAGCAGGAGCGGAGGCGCCGCCACGTTGGCCAGCCGGCGCGAACGACGGCCGAGCGCGCGGGGAGGCTGCTCAGCAAGCTCACCCACAGCCGCGTCGCCCTGGCCGTCACCGATGTGCTCGCCCGGGAGCCGGAGCCGCGGGCCGGGGTGCTGCGAGCCGCGCTCGGCTTGGCCCTGCTCGAGCGCTACCCGGTAGTGCAGTCGCGACGATCCCGCAACCACGACTACCTCGCGGCCCGCCTCCTTGACGCGGGCGTGGGCACGCTGATGAGCGCCGGGCGCGGGATCGTGCCGGCGTGGCTCAAGGCCAAGTTGTTGGTCCCCGAGGCGAAGGGCGACCGGATCCGCGCGCTGACGCGGCGGCTCTGGAGACGCGGGTTCATCGCCGGCCGGATCACCTGGCCACGCACCATGGATCAGGAATGGCGCCTGGCGCTCCGCGTCGCACGGCTCGGACCGCTGCCGAACGCGCACCGTCTCGCCAGACTCGGCGTGGATCTGCCCATCCATCAGAACCTTCGGGACGGCGATCTGGATGCCCTGGCGGCGTGCGTCATCGAGAGCCTGGGCTAGCGGCGCACGACTCGCCGCCAACCCAGCCGTCTTCACGGCGCCTCGATGAGCTGCTCGCGCTTGGCGCCCACGCCGACGTAGCGGATCGGCGCTCCGGCCAGCTCCTCGACCCGCGCGAGGTAGCGCCTGGCGGCGGCCGGCAGGTCCGCGAGCGTGCGGGCCCCCGAGGTCGGCACGCGCCAGCCGGGCAGCCGCTCGTACACGGCCTCCACAGCTTCCAGCGTCGCGACGTTGTCGGGCAGGTCGTCAAGCCGCTCGCTGCCCAGCCGATAGTGCGTGCAGACGGGCAACTCGTCGAAGGTGTCGAGGACGTCCAGCTTCGTCACGGCGAGCCCCGTGAGGCCGTTCACGCGCACCGCGTAGCGCACCACCATCGCGTCGAACCACCCGCACCTACGAGGACGCCCGGTGGTCGCGCCGTACTCTTCGCCTAGCGAGCGCAGGCGCTCCGCGGCGGCGGCGGCGGCCTCCGTGGGAAGGGGGCCGTTGCCCACACGGGTCGTGTACGCCTTCACGACGCCGAGCACCGCGTCCACCGCCGTCGGGCCGATTCCCGCCCCCACCGCGGCACCGCCGGCGGTCGTGCTCGAGGACGTGACGAAGGGGTACGTGCCGTGGTCCACGTCGAGAAGCGCTCCTTGAGCCCCCTCCAGCAGGACGTTGCCGCCCCTGGCGAGCGTGTCGGAGACGAGCCGGCCCGCGTCCGCGACGAAGGGAAGGAGCCGCGGCGCCAGTTCGGCGAGCATGGCCACGATCCGATCGGTGGAGCAGCGCCGGGCCGACCCGGCGAGCGCCAGCATGGCGTTGGCCCGCCCCGCCCCGGCCTCGACCAGCTTGGCCACGATCGCGGGGTGCCGCAGGTCGCCGACGCGCACGCCGCGCCGGCCGAACTTGTCCTCGTAGGCGGGCCCGATCCCGCGGCTCGTGGTGCCGATCTTCCTGCTGCGCGGGCTCTCGGCGTCGAGCAGCTTGTGGTAGGGGAGCACGAGGTGGGCACGGTCGCTGACGATCAGCCGACCGGTCATCACC
>JACQVG010000134.1 GCA_016209905.1 Gemmatimonadota bacterium
ACGTGGCCGGTCAGGCACTGGTACGCGACGACCCCCAGCGAGTAGATGTCGCTGCGGCCGTCGAGGTTCTGCGCGCGCGCCTGCTCGGGACTCATGTAGTGCGGCGTCCCGATCGACATCCCCGTGCCGGTGAGCTTCGCCCCCGACTGCGCCTTCGCGATCCCGAAATCGGTCACGACCGCCTGCCCGAGCTCGTCGAACATGATGTTGTCGGGCTTGATGTCGCGGTGGACGAAGCCGTGCTTGTGCGCGTAGCCCAGCGCGCGGGCCGCTTCGATCAGGAAGCGGCGGATCTCGGGCACCGGGAGCGCGCCGCGGTCCTCGATCACGGACGAGAGCGACTTGCCGCGGATGAACTTCATCACGAAGTAGATCACGCGGCCGGACTTCCCGACCCGGTAAATCGGGATGATGTTGGGGTGCTCGAGCTTCCCGGCGGTGCGCGCCTCCCGCTGGAAGCGCTCGACGAACTCCGCGTCGAAGGACAGCGAGAACGGCAGGACCTTGATCGCGACCTCGCGCTCGAGCTGCTTGTCGCGGGCCTTGAAGACCACCGCCATCCCGCCGCGGCCCAGCTCCTTCTCCAGCTCGTACTCCTCCTTGAGCGCGTCGCGGATGATGGCCGCCTCGTCCGGCTGCGGCGGCGCCGCGGCTTGGACGGCGGCGCCGGCTCCCTGCGTGACGGTGGTCACATCTAGCCCGCAGGTGGGACAGAACCGACTCGAAACCTGGACTTCCGTGCCGCAGCGAGAGCAGAACATGGACGCTCGGGGTACGGAGGATAAGCCGTGTAATCGGGTGAACTTAGGCCGCTGCCGGAGGGGGTGTCAAGCCACGGCCGACGACGGCGCGGGCGCACCCGGGCCTCGGGCCGTCGCAACCCTCAGAACGCGCTGCCCACCGCGACGTAGGCGGCGACTGTCCTCCGCTCCAACGGTACCGCCGCGCCGAGGCGCACACGCACGGGCACGTCGTAGCCCGCGCCGACGTCCGCGACGATCTCGCCGCCGGCCGATCCGATCCAGCGGGTGCAGTTGGCGCGCCCCGAGCCCTGCGGACACAGGTAGTTCGCCCAGGTGTTGCCGGCGTCGGCGAACAGCGCCAGCGAAACGCGGTCGAGCGTCGCGGGAAGCATTCCGTGTCCGCGCCCGACGAGCGCCAGCGGGGCCCGCTGCTCGACCGAGAGCGAGAGAGCGCGCCGCCCGAACTGGTAACCGACCGGGTAGCCGCGCACGGGGAAGTCGCGCGACCCGCTGCCGACCGTGAGACCCGGCGCCAGCTCGAACGCGCCGCCCGAGACGCCGCCGATGTCGAAGGGGAGCGAGGCCGCGTTGCTCCACGCAAAGGCTCCGCGGGCCGCGAGCACCCAGCGCGCGAACCCGGCGACCTCGAACGACTTCGCCACGGTTCCGCGAATCCGCGCCTCGCTGTAGGCGATCCGCGAGGAGTCGCTCGTCCACCGGCGCGCCAGCGCCGACAACCGCCAGCCGTCCTGGAGGGAGATGGCGAGCGCGGGCGTAATGGTGTGCGCAGCCGCCGCCGTCAGCACGGGACCCCGCCGGGCGAACGGGCTGGTGCGCTCGAACGTGGCGCCGAGCCGCGCGGCGAACGTGGTCCGGTAGCGGCGGTGCTGCAGCGTCACGCCGAGGTCCGCCGACTCGTCCGGCGTGCAGCAGGAGCGGTTGCCGAGCGAGTCGCCCGTCACGATCTCGTCGCGCGAGTACGACGCGTCGAGGAGCAGCGGCGACAGACCGGCGTAGACGTATGCGAGGTCCCCGAGCCAGCTCCCGCGGGCGCTCCCGACGCCGAGCAGGAAGTCGGCCACGAATACGTGCCGTCGCAGCGCGTCGGCGCCCGACGTCAAGGCGCCGAGCCAGACCAGGTCGCCCGACGCGGACACCCCCTGAGGCGTCCAGTACTGCGGCGACAGCGCCGGGAACGGCCGGTAGGGGTGCTCCCGCGTGATCGCCGCCGCGGGCGCGGGCGCCGGCGGGCGGAGGTCGGGCGGGGCACCCGCCAGCTCCTCGGCTTCCCCGGCGAGCGGCACCTTCACGAGCCGGAAGCCGTCGGCGTGGTAGGCCAGGTAGTAGAGCGTGTCGCCCGCCACCGCAGGCGCGTAGGCACCGAACGCCTCGCTCGTGAAACGGAGCGCGCCGTCGCGCTCACCGACGGGCACGCCGACGATCTGCGGCGTACCGCGCACCTCGCGCGACCAGACCAGCAGCCGGCCGTCCGGACTGAACGCGGGCATCTGATCGAGCGCCGCATCGCGCGTGATCTCCCTGACGATCTCGCCCGCGGACGACAGGAGCACGATGTCGTGCCGGCCGTCCAGCACCCGGGCCGCGGCGATCACACGCCCGTCCGGCGCGACCCGAGGATGCGCCCACTCGACCCCCGCGGCTCCCGGCACCACCGTGCGCAGCCCGGTCGTGTCCCACCGCACGAGCTCGTTGCCGCCGGGCACCGCGCGCACCGCGTACACCGCGCCGTCGGGGCCGACGTCGGGCTCGCTGAGCCGCTCGCCACGCGTCAGTCGCCGCTCTCGCCCATCGGGGCCCACGCGCCAGAGGTCGCTCCGCGCCGTGTAGAGGTCGGTGAACTCGAGCTGCGCGACAACCGCGTTCCCCGCGCCGTCCCACGCCACGCCCGACGCACCGTTGAGACGAGACAGCACGCGCACCATCCCGGTGGCGCGGTGCAGCACCACGAGCCGTGAGGCATCGCGCCCGTCGCTGCGCGCCAGCAGGACCGCGCGCCCATCGGGCGAAACCCGCGGCGGCACCGCGGCGCGAAGACAGCACAACAGGGGCGTGGCGGGCGGCGATTCTCCCGCTACGGCGGCGGCGGGCAGGGCCGAAGGGCCCGGGGCGCGCAGCACGTCCGTCCCGCGAACCTCCGCGGCGAGCGTGTCCTGCCACGCGCGCCACGCGACCGTGAACGACTCCCCCGCCGCCCGCTTGAGCGCTCCGTTCAGGGAGAGGTAGGGGACGGCCCGCCGCGCCGTCTCGCGCGCCAGGCGCGGCACGATGCTGTCGCCCCGCTCCCTCGCGACACTTCCCAAGAACGTCCCGCCGAACGCATACGGCCGGATCCCCGCCGGCCACTTCGGCGAGAGGGCACCCGCCGCATCGATCGGCAGAGCTCGACCCGTTGCGGCCGACGCCCGCACCGCGGCCCGATGGAAACTGCCGTCCAGCCGACCCGCCTCGGTGAGCCGCGACTCGTAATAGACGGCCAACCCCTCCGTCAGCCAGGCCGGCGCGTACTGGTTGGGAAAAAGCCCGGGCGCCCGGCCGAAGACCCTGCGCGCGGTGCGCCACCATCCCTCCGCCAGGTCGAGATGAAACACATGCGCCAGCTCGTGCGTGATCACCAGCCGCAGCCAGCGGTCGTACGTCGTGAGCTCGAGGTCGCTGGCGGGGGGAAAGGCGTACACCACGATGACCGGCGTCGGGAAGACGCTCGCGAAGCCGTTGGCCGCGTCCACGTGGTCGGTCACGACGAGGTCCACCTTCCCCCGCGGCGCGGGCAGCTCGGCAGCCAGGCGCTGGTAGGCCGCCTCCGCCTCGCCTGCCGCGCGGGCTCCCAGCGCTCGCTGGTCCGGTCGGACGTGAACCCGGAAGTGCGCGGTCTCCAGCGTCCACCAGCGGCCGCCGGGATGCGTCTGTCCGCACAGCGCCACCGGGGAGCCGACGACCACCGCGATCAGGACGGCGCGGGCCCGTCGGCTCACCGCGGCGTCGCCAGCTCGCGCAGGTACGCCTCGACGCCGAGCGCCACTCCGCGCGCGTACGCCTCCTGGAAGCTCGGCGTGCGCAGGGCGTTCTCCTGCTCCGGCACCATCAGGAACGCCCCCTCGGTGAGGATCGCGGGCATCCAGGTCGGGCGCGCCAGAGCCAGGTTGGCGCGCCCCACGCCGAGGTTGGGCAGGCCCAGCTCGCCCACCAGCGCGTCCTGGACCAGGAAGGCGAGTCGTGCGCCGCGGGGATGGAAGTAGTAGGTGCTCGTCCCGTTGTTCACGAACGGATTGACGCCGTCCGGGAAGGCGTTGTTGTGAATCGAGACCAAGATCTCCGCGCCGCTTCGCTCGGCGATGAGCGTCCGCTCATAGAGGCCCAGCGCCGAGTCGGCGGCGCGCGTCAGCACGACCCGCGCGCCCGCCCGCTCCAGCAACCTCTTGAGCTCTAGTCCCACCGCGAGATTGGCCTCCGCCTCGCGCAGCCCCGTGGGCCCGATCGCGCCGACCGGCGGGTGGCCGGGGTCCACGGCGATCGTGCGGCCGCGCAGCGGACGCCTGCGGCTGATCTCGGGGGGCCGCCGGATCTCGAGATGGAGGTCGGCCGCCTCCCAGCGCGTGCGCCAGCCGAAGACCGGGGGCACAAGCTCGAAGGTGATGGCGCACTCGTCGTCCGAAGGCTGCGCCCAGGTGACGCGTCTCACCAAGGGATCGGTGCCGCCGTACTGGACCCAGTCGAGATCGGACTGCGCGCCGTAGAGGCGGAGCGTGAGGGCGCGCTCGTCCTCGTCCACCCGGAACGGCAGGCGGGCACTGAGCACGATGCGGGCGGTGACGCCCGAATCTCCGGGCACCAGCCGCACCAGCGCCACCCGGCTCTGCGGCGGGGGCGTGCCGGCGGGCAGTGTGCCCGCGATGACCGCCAGCCTCACCCACGCCGACGCGGCGCGGGAAAGACGCAGACGCACGTAGTCCCCGGCGCGCCCGCTCACCGCCGCCACCGTTCCGTTCCGGAACAACCAGTGGTAGGTGCCGTCCGGTGTGGGCGCGCCTTCGACCGCGCCGTCGGTGTTTCCGACCCGGGCCGTGTCATCGTCGAGGACGACGACCGCGGGCTGGGCGGGATCGAGCAGCGTCAGTCGGAGGGGCAAGGGAGCACGAACCGTGTCCGCGCCGCGCGCCACGACGATCGAGGCCCCCGTGACCGAGTCCCACGCCGCCGAGCCGATGCCGACCGCCGTCACGTGCGGCAGCGGCGCACCGAGCGGCGTGGCGGGGAACACGCCGGCGTAGCGGGCTTCCGTGCG
>JACQVG010000138.1 GCA_016209905.1 Gemmatimonadota bacterium
CCTTCAGCTCCCCCGTTTTGCCGATGGCCTTGATGCGTCCGTTCTCGAGCAGGATCGTCTGATCTTCCGCGGGCGGCGCGCCCATCCCGTCCACCACGCGCACGTGGGTCAGGGCGACGACGGGCGCCTCCACGCTCACGAACTGCCGCACCTCCGGCGAGAGGTTCGGCGCCTGTGCGTACACCGGTGCGGCCCACAGGCAGACGAGAGCCGGCAGGGCAAAAGCTCTTCTCATGGTGAAGCTCCTCGGCGATCGCTATGAGAGAGGGAACGGGAGAATAGGTGGGGACGCGGCCGACCGGCAACTCCTTATCCGCTCCTGGCCGATTCGGTTCCGGAACGGCGGAGGGGAACCGCCAATACGCCGGCCGGGTGCGGCGCGCGGCGACTCTTCGTCCTTGACGGCGGGGCGCGGATGGCGCAACTCTACTCTCCACCTACCGATCTCGCGCCAAGGCTGCATGAGCGAAAGCTTCTGGTCCCGGCTCCGCAGCGCCCGACTCTTTCAGGTGCTGATCATCTATCTTGCGGCGAGCTGGGTCATCCTCCAGGTCGTCTCGAATCTGCGCGAGACGCTCGAGCTCCCGCGCTGGGTCTCCCCGGTCGCCTTCATCCTGCTCGTCATCGGCCTGGTCATCGTGCTCGCGACGGCATGGGCGCAGTCGCACCCGCTGACGGGGGAGCGCGCGGCCGCACGAGAGGTACCCGGGTCGTGGGAGCTCGAGCTGGGCGAGATCGCCGGCTCCCTCAAGCGAGGCGAGCTCCCGCACCTCACCTGGGCACGCGCGATTCTGGGCGGAATCTTCGCTTTTTCACTGCTCTTCGGTTTCGCCGGGCTTTACGTGCTCGTCAAAGACCGCGGTCGGAGCTTAGCCCCGGCCGAGGCGCTGGCCGAGAGCGCCGCGCCCGGCATCGCCGTACTGCCGTTCGCGGTCCGTGGAGACGAGCTCGACGTCTGGCGGGAAGGTATGGTGGACCTCCTCTCGACCGCGCTCGATGGCGCCGCGGGGCTGCGCGCGATCGACAGCCGCACCGTACTCGCCCGCTGGCGCGAGCGGCTGCCCGAGGGGGGCGACGCCGATCTGGCCACGGCGCTCGGCGTCGCCGCGGCCACGGGCGCGCGCCACGCGCTCCTCGGCTCCGCGGTGGCCATCGGCCCGCAGGTCCGCCTCACGGCCGACATCTACGAGATCCAGACCCGGAAGAGCATCGGGCAGGTCCAGGTCGAGGGCGTGCCGGACAGCGTGCTCGCGCTGGTGGACCGCCTGGCAATGGGCGTCCTCCGCCACGTTGTCGCACGCAGCCAGGGCGAGCTCCCGCACATTGACCTGGCCAGCGTCACCACGACATCGATACCCGCGCTCAAGGCGTATCTCGAGGGTGAAGTCCTGTTCCGCCGCGCGCTCATGGAGCCGGCGATTGAGGCGTACCAGCGCGCCGTGGAAGCGGACTCCACCTTCGCACTGGCGTACCGGCGCCTGTCACAAACCTACGGCTGGTCGGAGTCCGTGCGTAGCCAGGCCGGCCTCGACGCGATCGAGCGCGCCGCGCGCCTGATCGCGAAGCTGCCGCCACGCGAGGCCCTCCTGGTGCGCGGCGACCTCGCGCTCCACCGCGCGACGCTCGACGGAGTCGAGCCGCTGCGCGAGGCGGTGCGGCGCTACCCGGACGATGCCGAGGCGTGGTTCGGGCTGGGTGATACCTACTTTCACCTTGGCCGCGATGCCCTCGTCGACATCGAGGAGATCCCCGGGTTCTTCGAGCGGGCGGTCGCGCTCGACCCCCGCTTCGCGCCGTACTACCTCCACCTCATCGACCACGCCATGAACGTCCGTCTGGACAGCGCCCGCGCCGCCCGCTGGCTGGACGAGTACACGCGTCTCGCCCCGAACAGCCGCTATGTCCGGGAATACCGGCAGGCGCTCGGCGTCGCGTTCGGTAATCCGGAGACGAAACGCGAGTTGCTGGCGGCGCTGGATACGCTGAATGTGCCGGACCTGCGGCGCCTCCATGGTCGGCTGTTTCACCCGCGTCGCGCCGACTCCATGGAACGCGTGCTGGACGAGCTGCGGGAGCGGGCGGACCGGCCGCTCAAGGAGCACGCGACCCATCACATGGCGCACCTGAGCGCACGCACGCGCGGGCACCTGGCCGCCGCGCTCCGCACCATTGACGATCCGCTCGCCTCCGCCGACGTGCGGCCATGCATGCTCGTGGACCTGTCTCTCACGGGTTTGCCCCTCCCCGAGGCGCGGCTGGAGCGGGAGCGGGCGGCCGCACCGCTCGCCAACCGTTCCGATGCCGCCCTCGCCTGCATCGGCGCGTACGCCGCCACGCGCGGCCGGGTAGCTCTCTACGACAGCGTGCGCACCGAATTGCGGGGACGCGACGCCGAGGCCCTCGCCCGAAACGATTCGGTGTCGAACCGGCGGCTGCGCGCGCAGGAGGCGGCACTGGACGGGTTCGCGCATTGGCGGCGGGGCGACCGCGCCGCCGCGCTCGAGCGGTTTCAAGCTGCGCAGCAAGACGGCATCCACGATACGGATCCGCTCTCGCCGCCCAACGGGGTGGCGGTCCGCTGGGCCCTCGCCGAGCTATACCTGGAGCTGGGACGTCCGCGCGACGCCGAATCCTATTTCCGCTCGTTCTGGATCATGGACCCGCTGGCGCAGTACCGGCTTGGACAGGTTTACGAGAAGCTCGGCGAGAACGAGAAGGCGCGCGAAGCGTACCGGTTTTTCCTCGACGCCTGGACGGATGCCGATGCAGAGCTGAAGCCGCTGGTCGAGGATGCCGCCCGAGCGCTCGCGCGGATCTCCGGCGAGCGCGCCAGCAGCCGCTAAATCGCCGCCCGACCGGCCCGCAAACGACGTTCAGCCTCCGTCGGCGGCGCCCAGCCAAGGAGGGCATCATGCGATGGCGAGCCTTAGTTCCGGCGCTTGGCCTGCTGCTGGCCGTGCTCGCGTCGGCCGTGCCCGGCGCGGCCCAGGACGAGGCGAAGGCGAGCGGCCGGCTCGAGCCGACGTC
>JACQVG010000011.1 GCA_016209905.1 Gemmatimonadota bacterium
GCACGGATCCTGCCGGCGGCACAGCGGCTCGTCGCGCTCGACTCGATGAATCGGCAGTCGTTGCAACTGCTCGCGGCAGGCTACTTGGCGCGCGGAGACGCGAACAGCACGGTGGAGGTGCTGCTGCGCCGCGACTCCCTGCCGTTCGAGGTAAGCGTCGTCCGGTTCGAGCCGGCGGACACGACGGCGAGCGTGCGAGGCACGGTGGAGAATCTCCAGCCGCGGACCCTGCCGGCGTTCCAGCTCACGCTCGAGTTCGTCAATAGTGCCGGCGAAGTAATGGCCCGGGACAGCGTGGCGATTCCCGAGCTCGGTCCGGCGGGGAACACCGGAAACACGCACGAGTTCTCCCTCAGGACGACCGGGCGGAGCATTGTTGCGTACCGCTATCTGACGCGCTGACCATGCTTGACACGAGGCGGCGCCGATCTACATTCTGCCTCGGTCGCGGGCGTAATTCAGCGGTAGAATGCCAGCTTCCCAAGCTGGACGTCGTGGGTTCGACTCCCATCGCCCGCTCCATCCAGGCGGGGGCCGGTCCGCTGCGGGCCGGTCCCCGCTGTGTCGTTCAGTGAGCTTCGAGTGTTGAAGATCGCCGCCGTCGCGCCCGCATCGCTGGCCGCCGAGCTGGGTCTCGGGCCGGGCGACGTGCTGCACTCCATAAACGGGCGCGAGCTGGTGGACTTCCTCGACTGGGAGTTCCATGCGGCGGACGACGCCTTCCTGCTCTCGGTGCGCTCGGCTGCCGGCCGGGCGATCGAATTCGACATCGAGCGCCCCGAGGGTCTCCCCCTCGGCGTGACGCTCGAGCCGCCCAAGATCCGCCGCTGCGCCAACCGCTGCGACTTCTGCTTCGTGGACGGCAACCCGGCGAGCGCCCGCAAGACGCTCTTCATCCGCGATGACGACTACCGCCTCTCCTTCCGGCACGGCAACTTCGCGACGTTGTCCAACCTGAAGGACAAGGACGTGCGGCGCATCCTGGAGTATCGGCTCTCGCCGCTCTACGTCTCCGTGCACGCTACGGATCCGGACATCCGGCGTCGGATTCTGCGCAACCCAAAGGCCCCGGCGATCCTGGAGCAGTTGGCGATGTTCAGGGCGGGAGCGATTCAATTCCACGCCCAGATCGTGCTGGTGCCGGGCCTCAACGACGGCGCCGTGCTCGAGCGCTCGCTCGCGGACCTGTACGACCTAGAGGACGCCGTCCTCACGGTGGCGGTCGTGCCCGTCGCGCTCACCGCCCACTCGCCGCGCGACGGGGTTCGGAGTCCGACGCGCGGAGAGGCGCGCGCGGCCGCCGCCACGGTGGAGCGCTGGTCCACTCGCGCGCGGCGGGATCGCGGGCAGGGGTGGGTGTACGGTTCGGACGAGCTCTACCTGCTTGCCGGGCTGGCGCTCCCACCGGCCGAGGCGTACGACGGTTTCCCGCAGGTGGAAAACGGCGTGGGCGCCGTCCGCCACCTGGAAAGATTGATGGCCGCGGACGTGGGCCGGCTGCCGGAACTCGCCGGGCGCCAAGTCCTCGTCTGCACGGGCACCGCGATGGGCCCGCTCATGCCGTCCCTCCTCTCGGGGCTCGAGCGCGCCACGGGCGCGACGTTCCGGTTGCAGGTGGTCGAGAACTCGTACTACGGTGCGAGCGTGACGACCGCCGGGCTCCTGCCGGGCCAAGACTTCCGGCGTGCGCTCGCGGGTCGCGCGCGCTGCGCGCTCGCGCTTCTTCCGGCCGAAGCGGTGAACGACGACGGGGTGTTCGTGGACGACGTCGCCTTCGCGTCCGTGGCGGCGGCGGCGCCGATGCCCGTGCGCCTCTCCCGCCACTTCACGGACGCACTGTCCGGGGCGTTCGCGCCATGACAGCGGCGACAGTCGCCATCGTCGGCCGCCCCAACGTTGGGAAGTCGACCCTCTTCAACCGAGTCGTCGGCGGACGGGCGGCGATCGTGGACGACCGTCCCGGCTCCACGCGCGATCGCCATTTTGCCAAGGCGGAGTGGAACGGGCGCGGCTTCTGGCTGGTGGACACCGGCGGGTTCCTGCCCTCGTCGGACGAGCCGATGGACGCGGCCGTTCGCTCGCAGGTGGAGATGGCGGTGGACACGGCGGACCTGGTGCTCTTCCTGGTCGACGTGGAAACCGGCCCCACCCCGGGCGATCAGGAGATCGCCCAGTACGTGCGCTCGCGCGGCAGGCCCGTACTCCTCGCCGTCAACAAGGCCGACGCTCTCGCGCGGGAGCAGCGCCATCTGTCGTTCTACGAACTCGGGCTCGGCGAGCCGCTCGCGGTGTCCGCAGCGACCGGAAAGGGGACGGGGGACCTCCTCGACCGGGTGGTCGCGGCGCTCCCGCCCGCGCCCGCGCCGACGGCCGAGGACGAGATCGCCGTGGCGGTGATCGGCCGGCCCAACGTGGGCAAGTCGAGCCTGGTCAACCGACTCGTGGGTGAGGAGCGCCTGATCGTTTCGGAGCATCCGGGCACCACGCGGGACGCGATCGACACGCCGATCCGCTTCCACGGCCATGTCCTCACCTTCGTGGACACCGCGGGGCTTCGGCGCCGGGGGAAGATTGACGAGGCGGTCGAGTTCTACGCCGCTCTGCGCACGGAGCGCGCCATCGAGCGAGCCGACGTGTGCGTGATCGTGGTGGATGCCGCCAGCGGCCTGCACACGATGGACGTCAAGATCGCGGCCCGGGCGTGGGACGCGGGCAGGGGGCTGGTGATCGCCGTGAACAAGTGGGACGTGGTGGAGAAGGACACGAAGACCGCGGAGGCCGGCCGCCGCGTGATGGCCGAGCGCGCGCCGTTCCTCGACGACGTGCCGTTCCTCTACCTCTCGGCGAAGACCGGTCTGCGGGCGCGGCAGGTCATGGACGCGGTGGTGGAGGTAGCGGAAGCCCGCCGGCGGCGGGTGCAGACGGCGGACGTCAACCGCGCCATCCGCGAGCTCGTCGCCCAGCGGCAGCCGCCGCAGGCGGGCGGAGCCGAGGTCAAGCTCTTCTACGGCTCTCAGATCGCCGTCGCCCCGCCGACCTTCGCCATCGTCAGCAGCCGTCCCGACCAGATCTCCGACCCGTATCGCCGCTTCCTCGTCAACGGACTCCGGGCCCGGTTCGGCTTCCGGGGGGCGCCGATCCGAGTGCAGTTCACGGGGCGCCGACGGGCGCGAGCCGGATGATGCGCGACCTCACGTGGGGCGCTCTGGTCTGGCTTGTCCCGGCGTACCTTGCCGGGGCGATCCCGCTTTCGTACGTGGTGGCGCGCGTGGTGGCGGGCGTGGATCTGCGCCAGCACGGCAGCAAGAACCTCGGCGCCACCAACCTGTACCGTCTGCTGGGCTGGAAGGCGGCGGTGCCCGTGGGTCTGTTCGATGTAGCCAAAGGAGCGGCGCCCGTGCTGTTGGCCGCCGGATTCGCCCCCGGTCCGACGTGGTGGCCTCTCGCCATCGGGCTCGCCGCCGTGCTCGGGCACAGCTTCTCGCCGTTCGTCGGCTTCAGGGGAGGGAAGGGCGTCGCCACGGCCGCCGGCGTCTTCGTCGCGTTCGTTCCGGGGGCCTTGGGCGGGGCGGCGGCGGTCTGGCTGCTACTGGTCGTCGCGACGGGCTATGTCTCACTTGGCTCCGTCGCGGGGGCGGTCTCGTTTCCATTCTTCCTGCGTCTGCTGTATCCGACCGAGACGGAGGGATTCTGGATCGCCGTCGCCGCCTGTCTGTTCATCGTCTTCACCCATCGCGGCAACCTGCGGCGCCTGCTGGCGGGTACGGAAGCGCGGTTCGGCCGCCGGCGCGCGCCGTCGTCGTGATGCGAATCACCGTGATGGGCGCCGGGAGCTGGGGCACGGCCCTCGCCGACCTGCTCGCCTCCAAGGGAGCGACGGTCACGCTCTGGGCGTACGAGCCGGAGGTCGCAGAAGAGATCAACCGCCGCCATCGCAATGACGTCTTCCTCCCCGAGGCGCCGCTACACGAGGGACTCGTCGCCACGACCGATCTCGCGACTGCGGTGGGGGCGGCCGACGTCGTCATCTCCGCCGCGCCGTCCCACGCCGTGCGCGCCGTGATGGGCAGGGCGGCGGCGGCGATCGCGACGGGGACGCTGGTCGTCAGCGCGTCGAAAGGGCTCGAGCCGGACCGGCACCGTCGCATGACGGAGGTGCTCGGCGAGGTGCTCCCTGCCGGGACACCCGTGGCGGCACTCTCCGGCCCGACCTTCGCACGCGAGGTGTACGAACGCCAGCCGACGGCGGCGGCCGTCGCGAGCACGTCGCCCGCCGCGGCCATCCGTGCCCAGGAGGTTTTGAGCGCCCCGCAGTTCAGGATCTACACCAACGACGACGTCGTCGGCGTCGAGCTCGGTGGCGCGCTCAAGAACGTGGTCGCCATCGCGGCGGGCATCCTCGACGGGCTGGGGCTCGGCAGCAACGTGCGCGCGGCTCTCATCACCCGCGGGCTGGCGGAGATCACGCGGCTCGGGGTCGCGATGGGGGCGCGGCCGATGACCTTCTCGGGCCTCGCGGGACTCGGCGACCTGGTCCTCACCGCGACGGGTCCGCTGTCGCGCAACCGCAGTCTCGGAGTCGAGCTCGGCAGGGGTCGAACGCTGGAGGAGGTCCTGGCGAAGCGGCTGTCCGTCGCCGAAGGCGTGGGCACCGCGCGGGCCGCCGTGGCGCTGGCCGCCGAAGTGGGGGTGGAGCTGCCCATAGCGCGCGAGGTGGCGTGCGTGCTGTTCGAAGGGAAGGCGCCGCGCCAGGCGATCGGCGAGCTGATGGAGCGTTCCCTCAAGAGCGAGACCTGGAGCTGACGGTGGCGGCCGATCCCGTCCAGGAGTTCTTCTCGATCGGCGAGGTGTGTAGCCTCACCGACCTCAAGCCGCACGTGCTGCGGTACTGGGAAAGCCAGTTCCGCTTCTTGAATCCGGCGAAGAACCGCTCCGGGAACCGCGTCTACCAGCGGCGTGAGATCGAGCTGATCATGCTGGTCAAGCATCTTCTTTACGCCGAGAAATACACGATCGAAGGTGCGCGTCAGCGGATCGAGCTCTACCGCCGCACGGGCGAGCTGAGGCCCGCTGCGCACGAGGCGCTGGCGGTTGAGATGGTGCGCGAGCTGAAGGCGGAGCTGGAGCAGATCCTCCGGATCCTGGATGGCGAGAGGGCGCCGCCGCGCGGTGGCTGACGGCGCGCGCCGCGACGGCGCTGAGGTCACCGTGGTGATTCCGGCGTACCGGGCCGCGAGCACGCTGGGCGACGTGCTCGAGCGCGCGCGGCGCGCGGCGCCGGGCGCCGCGGTGCTCGTGGTGGACGACGGCTCCGACGATGCGACCGCCGCGGTCGGGCGCGCCGGCGGCGCCGCCGTGATCCGTCACCCCGCCAACTTCGGGAAGGGACGGGCGCTCGCGACGGGCCTGGCGGCGGCGAAGTCACGAGGGGCCCGCCAGGTCGTGACCATGGATGCCGATGGTCAACACCCGCCGGAGGCGATCCCGAGGCTGCTGGCTCCTGTACTGGCCGGATCCGCCGACCTGGTCGTGGGAGCGCGGCGCCGCGATCCGGGCGCCATGCCGCTGGGACGGAGGGTGACGAACTGGCTCTCCAGCGCGCTGGTGTCCCGCGCGCTCGGCGCGGCGGTCCCGGACTCACAGTCCGGCTTTCGCGCCATGAGCGGCGCCGTGGCGCGCTCGATCCGACCGAAGGGGCTGCGTTACGAGTACGAGACGGAGTTTCTCTTTCTTGCGGCCGCGCAGGGCTTCCGGGTCGCCGCCGTCGAGATCCCGACCGTGTACCTAGGCGCGGGCAGCCATTTCCGTGCCGGCGCCGACACAGTGAGACTGGCCGGGGTGTTCCTCCGACACTGGCGAAGCATCCTCTCGGGACCGCACCCGACATGATGATCCTCTGCACCAACGACGACGGCGTTCAGGCGCGCGGCTTGGAGATCTCGCTCGAGATCTGCGCGGCGATCGGCGACGTCGTCTGCGTAGCGCCCGATCACGAGCAAAGCGCCACCAGCCACTCGCTCACTCTGTTTCGGCCGCTCCGCCCCACGCTGCGAGGCCCCAACCGCTGGCAGGTGGACGGCACCCCCACCGACTGCGTCTTGCTCGCGCTCGGCGCTCTGGTCGGCCGGCGCCCGGACTTCGTGGTGTCGGGGATCAACCACGGACCCAACATGGGTGAGGACGTGCTGTACTCGGGCACGGTCGCGGCGGCGATGGAGGGGCTATCCCTCGGCATCCCCGGCATCGCGCTCTCGCTGGCCGGCGGCGACCTCGATCTCCTCCCGACCTATCGGTCGCGCCTCGAGCAGCTGCTGCGCCAGATCCTCTCGGTCGAGTCGTTCCCGGGCGACACGCTGCTGAACATCAACCTGCCGCCGCTCCCGGCCGAGCGAGTGTGCGGCGTCCGCGTGACAACGCTCGGCAGCCGCGTGTACTCGGAGTCGCTCACGCGAATGCAGGACCCGTGGGGCCGAGAGATCTTCTGGATCGGCGGCGGCCAGATCAACTGGACCGGCAGCGGTGAGTCCGACTTCCAGGCAATCCAGGACGGGTACATCTCCGTCACACCTTTGCACGTGGACCTGACGAGCTACTCCCATCTCGAATCGGTCCGCGCCTGGCGCCTCGGTGAGTAGCCGGGTGCGGGCCGATTCGTACGGCAGCTACCGCGCGAAGCTCGTCGAGGCGGTCCGGGCGCGAGGCGTGAGAGACCTCGCGGTCCTCCGGGCGATCGCCGAGGTGCCACGGCATCTTTTCGTCCCGCCCGCCTTCGTCGAGCGCGCCTACGAGGATACGGCGCTGCCGATCGGGAACGGGCAGACGATGAGCCAGCCGTCAACCCAGGCGCTGGCGATCGAGGCTCTGCGACTCGTGACGGGACGGGAGAAAGTCCTGGAGGTCGGCACCGGATCGGGGTACCAGACGGCGCTGCTGGCGATGGTGGCCGGGCAGGTGTTCTCGGTGGAACGGGTGGCGGCGCTCGCCGACAAGGCTCGGGCCGCGCTCGCGGCGGCGGCGGTGGACAACGTATCGCTCCTCGTCGGCGACGGGACGCTCGGCTGGCGCGCCTTCGCCCCGTTCGATGCCGTCATCGTGGCGGCCGCGACGCCCGAGGTGCCGAGGCCGCTGCTCGACCAGCTCGCGCCCGGCGGCAGGATCCTGCTTCCGGTCGGCAAGCGAAGCAGCCAGGTTCTGACCCTCGTGACCCTGGACGCCGACGGCGCGCCGATTCAGACGGCGCTCACCGACGCCCGGTTCGTGCCGCTCCTCGGCACCCACGGCTTCGATGCTTGAAGAGCTGGGTCTTTGGCTCGTCGAGGCCATCGGCAGATTGGGTTACGTCGGCCTCGTCGCGCTGATGGCGATGGAGTCGTCCGTCCTGCCGGTGCCGTCCGAGCTCGTCATGCCTCCGGCCGGCTACCTGGCGTACCGAGGGGAGATGAACATCTGGGTAGCCCTGCTGTGCGGCGTGGTGGGCAGCCTGATCGGCGCGTACGCCAACTACTGGGTGGCGGGCAGGCTCGGACGCCGGGTCTTTATCCGCTACGGCCGGTGGGTACTCCTGACCCAGCGGTCGCTGGAGCGGACGGAGCGGTTCTTCTCGCGTCACGGAGAGATCGCCACGTTTCTCGGTCGGCTCTTTCCTGTGATCCGGCACCTGATCTCGATCCCCGCCGGACTGGCGCGCATGCGGCTGGATCGCTTCGTCGCCTATACCAGCGTCGGCGCGGCGGTCTGGTGCGGGGTGCTGCTGGCGATTGGCTGGCTGATCGGGGCGGCGGGCGGCGCACTGTCGCGCGACCAGCTCCGAGACTACACCCACCGGGCGGTCGTACTCATGATCCCGGGGGCGGTCGTCGTGGCCGGCTGCTACTTCATCTGGGACCGCCGTCGGCGGGGTAGGCAGGCACCGCCGGCGCCGGGAGCCGTGCGTGATGACGGGCCAGACTGAACTCGTGTGCCGGCGGTGGATCCTGGAAGGTCGAGTGCAAGGGGTTGGCCTTCGATGGTACGTGGTCAACCGTGCCCAGGCCCTCGGTATTCGGGGGTGGGTGCGAAACCGCTACGACGGGGCGGTGGAGGTGGTGGGACTGGCCACCGCCGAGAGCGTTGCTCTCCTGGATGCCTTGCTGGTGGCTGGTCCGCCCGGGGCGCGCGTGAGCCTGGTCACGAGAGAAGACCTTCCACATGAGCTTGTGGATGCTAAGTCTTTCATAATTAGGCACTAAGGCCACCTCGTTCACACCGTGTCAAAAGGCGCGATGTCGGAAACTCTCTATCGGCTCGTTCGCGACGTGCCCGACTTTCCGAAGCCCGGGATCCTGTTTCGAGACATTACCCCGATCCTCCTCGATCCTTTGGCCCTCGGCGAGGCGGTAGAGCGCCTGGCGGCACCCTTCCGGGCGCGACGGATTGATCGGGTCGTCGCGATCGAGTCCCGCGGGTTCCTCCTCGGCTCGCCGGTGGCCCTCGCCCTTGGCGTGGGGCTGGTGCTGGTCCGGAAGCCAGGCAAGCTGCCTGCCGACCGCTACCGCGTCGAGTACTCTCTCGAATACGGCACCGACGCGCTCGAAATGCACGCCGACGCCCTCGCTCCCGGCCACACCGCGGTCATCGTGGACGATGTACTGGCGACGGGCGGGACGGCCGAGGCGACCGCCGAGCTGGTGGCCCGAAGCGGCGCATCGGTGGTCGGGTTCAGCTTCCTCGTCGAGCTGGCGGACCTCGGTGGCCGCGCCAGGCTCGGTAGCATTCCGATGCACGCCGTGCTGCGCTATCCCCGCGTCCAGGACTAGCAGCCAGCGCCGGATGCTGGGTATGCGACCTTGAGAAAGGTGCCGAGTGTGGCGACGTTTTGATGTTTCGCCCCTGTAGCTCAGCGTGGATAGAGCAGCGGTTTCCTAAACCGTGTGTCGGGTGTTCGAGTCACCCCAGGGGCATGGTCGTGACACGGGGTCTCGGGGGAGGATACAACAGGCCATGAGTTCGCCGATCGCGAGGCGGCCGTCCGGGTTGGGGGAACGCGATTGGGCGGCGTGGGCGAGAGAGCGGTCGCGCCCCCTGGGGATAGGGTCGGCAGTCGTCGCGCTGCTGGTCGCCGCAGCTTGGTTGTACTTCACGTCGGCACGCCGAAAGGAAGCGTTCGCTGCGCAGGCGCTGGTTCAAGCGCGCTCCAGCGCCGAGGCAGGCAACCTGCCGCTCGCGGCCAGCGACCTGGCGAGGCTCGTGGATCAGTACGGGGGCACGAGGGCGGCGGAACAGGCCACCATCCTCCTCGGGCAGATCCGTCTCGTCCAGGGCCAGACGGACTCGGCGGTCGGCGGATTGGAAACGTTCCTCCGTGCCCGCCGCCCCGACTACGTGAGGGCTTCGGCGCTGGCCCTCCTCGCAGCCGCCCTCGAGCAGCAGGGAAAGATGCGAGAGGCGGGAGACGCCTATCGCCAAGCGGCGGCAGCCGAGCCCCAGGACTTTCTCAAGGTCGAGTACCTCACCGACGCCGGCCGCACGCTGGTGGCTGGCGGTGACTCGGCCGCGGCGAAAGACGCGTACGCCCAGGTCCTGGCGCAGTATGGCGACCTCCCCGAGAGCGCGGAGGCGCGTGTGCGGATGGCGGAGATAGGCGGAGCGGTTCCGCCGCCCGCTGGGGCGCCTCGCCGTAGGCAAGCCCAACGCTCGCAAGCTGGCTGAGGAAGGGCTCGAAATCGCCGACTCAGCCCCTTCGACGCACCGTCACCGCATCCTCCAGCCACTTCGTATAATA
>JACQVG010000146.1 GCA_016209905.1 Gemmatimonadota bacterium
GAGCAACTCGACTCAGCCACTAGTTGAAGGACCGCATCACCGCGAACGGTGTACTCGCGACCAGCCAACAGCCGCTCCGCCAGTTCGTGCACCGCGGCGGCGTCCGCCACCCGCAGCCCCCGCTGGCGCATGTAACCGGCGAGGATGCTCCGGAACTCACTGCGCCACAGGAGCGGGGCGGCCCACACCGGATCACGCCGGAAGGCGCGCTCGGCTTCCGCTACCTCCGGCCCGCCGAGCAGCAAGTAGGCCAGCAGGTGGCTGTCCGCGACGATCACGCCCGGCCTGCGGTCTTAGCGGCCTGCAGTGCCCGTGGGCCCAGCGGTTTGAGGGCCAGTCGGGCCCGCAGCGCCCCAGCCTCCCGCAGCCAGGCTTCGGCATCGATCGGCCCGGCACCGACGCCGCGCTCCAGGCATACGATGATCTCGCCGTTGAGGCTGCGGCGGTGGGCTTCCGCTTGGCGCTTCAGTCGGCGGTAGAGCTCGGGCGGCATGCCCTTGATCGTCAGGGTCGGCATCGTAGGTTCCTTTCCGGTACCATTATGGAACCTAGTGCCCTACCCCCATCCCTGCAAGGGCGGCACGCGCCTAACAAGAATTCGACAGCGAGATCCACCCCACCGCGCCGCGCACCCCGCCACGCGACACCAGCCGCACGCCGAACCGGTCCCACCGGTACACCGGCAGACGCGGGCATGACCCCCAGCGCTATGGCGCCCGTTGCGTATGCTCCCGGTTGCTCACCGCAACGGAGCTACCGCGCCAGCGCCGCTCGGGCCTCCTCAAAGGTGCCGGGGAAGAATGCGACGTTATGGAAAGCTTCGTGCGCGAGGGCCTGCGCGACGAAGCGGGCCTCACCGGCACTGCGACCGATGACGATGATACGCGTGTTGTGGTCCTCCATCGGCAACCGTCCATCGTCCTTGGCCCGTCGGACCTCACCGATGTCCCTGCCTTCCAGCACTCCGCTGCGCGGCAGGTTTCGGGCACCCGGGAGCGTGCCGCCGCGGTAGGCGTCGGCCTCGCGCGCATCAATCAGGATCGCGGTGCGGTCGCGGGCGAGGACGTGACGCAGGCCATCGGCTTCGACAACGGTGACGCCACCAAACGCTCGCCACACGGGAATGCCGAGCTGATAGCGACGGACGTTAGTATGCCCGGCCTCCAGGAGCTCGTCGGTGAGTCGCCTGCTCTTGCCGCAGTAGGGGCCATTGCAGTAGAGCACAAGTGCCCTGTTCAGATCGCCACCGACGAGCCGGCTCACTTCGGCAACATCGGAGACATACATGGACATCGGCACCCCGGGGCGGGCGGCGACGTTGAGGGCACCGGGGATATGGCTGATCGCATACTCGAGGTGCGGCCGAGTATCGAGCACGACGGCCTGATCCTCCGCGAGTATCCGCTGGAGTTCTTCGGTGGAAACCTCCGCGCTCCGCTGGCCGAGCTGCCCGAGGCGGGGGCGCAGCCAGCCCGACGCCGCCAGGCCCAATGCCAGCGCGGCCACGATCCACGGCGCGAGCCGCGCCAGCGCCGGTCGGCGCCGCGGAGCCGGAAGCTGCTCGGTGGCGGCGCCAGAGGCCACCGCGCGCTCCACCGCCGGCCCGCCCCACGGCTCCACGCAGGCCCTGGCCAGCGCCTCGCTGAATTCTGCCACCGTGGCGTAGCGGTCGGCCGGGAGCCTCGCGAGCGACCTGGCGACGACGCGATCGAGCGCCGGCGGCACGCTTTCGCGGAGCACCCTGAGCTCGCGCGGCCGCTCGGTGAGGATCCGCGCCACGACGGCCTGCACGGTCGGACCGCTGTAGGGCGGCTCGCCCGCCAGCATCTCGTAGAGCACGCAGCCCAAGGAGTAGATGTCGCTGCGCGCATCCAGTTGGCGGTCGCCGGTCGCCTGCTCCGGACTCATGTACTAGGGCGTGCCTAACGAGCGCCCGGTTTCGGTCAGCCGCTTGCCGCCCGCCGCGCTCAGCGCCAGCGCGATCCCGAAGTCCGCCACCACCGCCTGGCCGTCCTGAAAGAGGATGTTCTCCGGCTTGATGTCGCGGTGGATCACGCCGCGGCGATGCGCGTAGTCCAGCGCGCTGGCCAGCGCTTTCGCGATGTCGACGGCCTCATCGATCCGCAACTGTTTCTCGCGATCCAGCCGGCTGCGCAGCGTCTCCCCCTCGACGTACGGCATCACGTAGTAGATCAGCCCGTCGGCCCGGCCCGAGTCGAACAGCGGTAGGATGCGGGGATGCTGAAGCGCGGCGGTGACGCGGATTTCCGAGAAGAAACGCTCGATGCCGAGGACGGCGGCCAACTCGGGGCGCAACACCTTCAGCGCGACGAGCCGCTCATGCTTCAGGTCGCGGGCGAGATAGACCGTGGCCATCCCGCCCGTGCCGAGCTCGCGCTCGATCGCGTAGCGATCGGCAAGAGCGGTCGAGAGGCGGGCGACCGGATCGCTCACCGAGTCTCAATCCATAAGCGGGGGACCCAGCCAAGATACTGTCCGCGGATGCGGGCGTCCACTACCTTGCGCCCATTTCCGCACCTTACTCCCGACCTCCGCCTGGCTCACCGCGCACCGGCGTCGCTCTGCACCACCGCCGCCGCCGCGAACGGCTTCCACTTCTCGTCCGGCCGCGTCAGCAGCGACACCACGATCAGCGTGAGGACGCTCGTCGCGATCGCCGGGAACTGCGCATCGAACCCGTACGGCAGCGCCCCGATTCGGTTCTCCCACACCTTCCAGGCCAGCGTCACCGCCATCCCGGAGCTGATGGACGCCACCCCACCGGGCGTGGTGGCCCGCCTCCAGAAGAAGGCCGCCAGGAGCGCCGGCGTGATTCCCGCCCCGTACATCGTGTATGCGGCGTAGGCCGCGGAGAGAATGCTGGGGAAGAACCCCACCTGCGCGAACGCGACCAGGCCGAGCATCACCACCACCGCGCGCGACATCCGGAGCATCGTCCGGTCGTCCGCCCCGGGGTTGACGAACCGCTTGTAGATGTCGCGGACGATGTTCGTGGACGGCGTGAGGAGGAAGCTGTCCGCGGTCGAGACGATGACCGCGACCATGGCCGCGAGCAGGAGACCGCCGATGACCGGGGACACCCCGTGCACGGTCACGTACGGGATGACCGACTCCGAGTCGATTCCGGGATACATCGCCCGCCCGGTGATCGCGAGCAACGCGATCCCCGTCTCCACGACGACGATCCCGAGAATCCACCACACGACCGCCCGCCGGGCGCCCCCCGCGCTCTTGGACGAGAAGAACTTCTGATACATGTTCGCCTCGCCGAGGATCAGGAACAGCGTGGGGAAGAACAGCTCCAGCCCTCCCTTGAGACCCACGGCCCCGGGCGCCGTGAGGCTGAACATGTGCGCCGGCACCCGCTCGGCGACGCCGCCGGGCCCGCCCAGCATCACCACCATCACGACCAGCGCCACCAGGATGCCCACGCAGAGGATGCTGCCGTTCACGACGTCCGTGTGCGCCACGGAGAGCATCCCGGCGAGCGCGGTATACGTGATGACGAAGGCGGCCGTGAGCATCATCCCGGTCATGGGCTCGATGCCGGCCACGAGGTTCAGCACCTTCCCGCCTCCCCGGAACTGGTACGAGACGATGGTCGTGTAGGCGATCACCGTCACCATCGTGGCGAGCACGCGCGCGGCGGAGTTGTACCGCGCCTCGAGAATGTCGGGCACGGTGAACTGGGCGAAGCGGCGGACCCTCGGCGCGATGAAGACCAGCAGCACGATGCCGATCCAAGCCCCGGCCGCGCCGTACAGCTGGGTGATCCCCGACCGGTAGGCGAGCCCCGCTCCGCCGAACAGCGACCCCGACCCGATCCACGTCGCGATCAACGTGAGGACGAGCACCGGCACCGTGAGCCGGCGGCCCGCCACCGCGAAGTCCTCCTGCGTCCTGACGCGCCTCGAGAACATGATGCCGACGCCGACCAGCACCGCGAGATAGGCGAAGACGACCCCCACATAGAACGCCCGCACGGATCCTCCGCGCTAGAACCGGGGAAAGTTGAACACCGTCACCGAGGAGACCTGCTCCCGGCTCCGCGTCACGTCGTCGGCTTCGCCGCGCAGGACGCCGAACTGCTGGAGAAGACCCACGCGCACCTCGAATCCCCGCCCGCTCCCGAGGGGCAGGGCGACGTCGATCCGGTACGTGATCCGCGAGCCGCTCGGGTACGCAAGGCGGAGCCCGCCCCCGATCGCGCCGAGGAGGCTGGTGTTCTCGCCGAACACCGCGTCGCCCGCCCAGCCGCGGCCGAGGTCCACGAACGCCGCCGAGCCGACGTCCACCGATCCGAACGCCGTGCCCAGAAAGTTCCGGTGCTCGCCCCGCACGACGACCCGCCGCCCGACCGGCAGCCCGAAGGACCCGTGACCGCGGATTCCGTTCTGGCCGGCGAGCTGGAGCTGAAACGGCGAGCTGGTGTGCCACCCACCGGCGCCCGACAGGCCTAGCACCACGACGGCGCGGTCGCTCACCACGTTGTAGGCGAGGATCTCCCCTGCCGCCACCACGCCGTCCCACCGCTCCTCGCCCCTCAGGTAGCGGCCTTCCGCCTTCCCACGCACGAAGACGAGCGCGACGTCGCCGACCGCGGTCCCGTAGAAGAGCTCGGCCGCCGCGAACCAGTCCCGCTGGAGTCCCGCTCCCCCGACCAGGCTCGCCCCAACCACGAGGCCCGCCTCCAGCCCCTCCCGGACGTCCTGCTCCGCGTTCACCGCGTCCACGCCGGCCCGAGACCGAAAGCGCAGCGCGCGCGCGCCCACGAGGAAGTGCGCCCGGACCCTGCGCCGCTCGGCGTACCGGCCCGCGAGCGCAGCCGCCGCCAGAGAGTCGTCCTCCGCGCGTGCCGCCAGAGGCCCTCCTTCCACATACACCCGCTCCAGCGACAGCCCACCACCCAGGAGCCGCAGGCGCCCCGGCGCGCCGAACCGCAATCCGACCGCGACGTCCCCGCCGAAAGTGACCAGCGGCTGCGCCACCGTGCCGAGCGCGCCCGCCGAAAGCTGGAAGGGCTCCTTGCGGTACCGTCCCGACTCACGCCAGGCGCGCCGGTCGAACTCGCTCTCGAACGGCCGCAAGACGCTCTGCTCGGCGACGCTCCCCACGCTGGACGACCCGACCATCAGCTCGGCATCCAATCGCCCCATGAACTGGTGGTGCCGCAGACCCACGTCGAAGCCCGGCCGCCGGCCGACGTTGCTGTATCGCATCTGCACGCGGATACCACGCCCGAGGACATTCTCTTCCGCCAGCCGCGCGCGCCGGATCGGCCCCCCCTCGCCGGACTCGATCCGGACGCTGCCCCGCAACGACCAGTCGTCGCGCGTCTCGACCACCACGTCCACGCCGCCGTCGGCCCTCGCCGCCGGGGTGATGCGCGCCGCGCGGATGTACGCCTGGCCGCGCAGCAGCCGCTCGCTCTCCGCCAGGCGGCGGGGATCGCACGGCTCGCCCTCCGCGAACAACAGCTCGCGGCGGACCGTGGAGGCACGGGTCTGCCAATGAAGCGAGTTGCCAAGGGAGTTGACGAATCCGGCGACGGCGCCATCGCCGGGACTGAACAGCGAGCTGCCGGCCATCCGGATGGCGCGGATCGGCCGGCGGTCACACACCGACTGCGCCCGCGACGCCGTGGCGAGGGCGAGCCCGCCGAGCGCAGCCAGGGCGCCGCGTCGCAGGCTTACGCGAAAAAGTCGGACTGGGACTTCGCCTCGTCCTCGCGCTCCGGCGCGAGGAGCCCCTTGAGGCGCTCCTCCCACTTCTCGACCTCGAAGTGCCCTTCGTTCGAGAGCACCCGCCTGAGCAGCGGCGAGAGATCGCCCAGCGCGTCAATCAGATCCCCGATGACGCTCCGCGCCTCTTCCATGCGGAAGATCTCCTCCGGCGCCGTCACCATGTCCTGCAGGATCGTGCGCTCCGAGCGCGACGCGATCATCGGCTCCGAGCGGGTCGCGGCGTACACCTCCGTGCGGCGGCCCGGGCCGCGGCCCTCCTCGATGGGGTTGAGCCCGACGATCTCGTCCGAGCGCCAGTACTTGCCGTAGCCGAGATAGACCATCCGGCCCGGCTTGATCTCCATGGACATAGGCTCCGGCTCCCGCGTCTAGAGGCGCCTACGGCTTGCCCATCCGCTTCTTGAGCTCCTCGAGCTGCGCATCGGCTTCCGCCTCCCGCGCGGCCCGATCAATCTTCGCCTTGAGAAGTTCCTGCTCCAGGTCCACCTCGGGCCGGTCCATGCCGGCCGCTCCGAGGCCCGCCCACGCCTGATCCCGGGAGCGCTCGGCCTCCAGACCGCCGCGCCGCTTGGTGGCATCCTCGAGC
>JACQVG010000141.1 GCA_016209905.1 Gemmatimonadota bacterium
GGGCTTCGGCGCTGGCCCTCCTCGCAGCCGCCCTCGAGCAGCAGGGAAAGATGCGAGAGGCGGTAGACGCCTATCGCCAAGCGGCGGCAGCCGAGCCCCTGGACTTTCTCAAGGTCGAGTACCTCACCGGCGCCGGCCGCGCGCTGGTGGCTGGCGGTGACTCGGCGGCGGCGAAAGACGCGTACGCTCAGGTCCTGTCGCAGTACGGCGACCTCCCCGAGAGCGCGGAGGCGCGTGTGCGGATGGCGGAGATAGGCGGAGAGGTTCCGCCGCCCACTGGGGCGACTCGCCGTAGGCAAGCCCAACGCTCGCAAGCTGGCTGAGGGAGGGGCTCGAAATCGCCGACTTAGCCCCTTCGACGCACCGTCATCGCATCCTCCAGCCACTTCGTATAATAGATGTTATGTTAAGTCATGTTGTGGAAAGGCGTGGAAAAGCTGGAGAACTCACCTAAGGTGCTTAGGCTTGGTCGGTTAGGATAGCTTCGAGAATCCCTCTGTAGGCTAGCCGCGCCTCGCCTGAGAGGCGTATGGACGTCGCCCGGTCGCCATGCCGCTCCCATGAGACGTCGAGCGGCAGCCCGGTCCTCGTCCAGAATCGAGCTGGTGATCTGGCCAGCCCCTGGGCCTCGAGAGCCAGCGCACAGGCGACGGCGCCAGTGGCGCATGCGAGGGTCTCGGCCTCCACTCCCCGCTCGTAGGACCGCATCCTGAAGGTGCCGTCCTCTTTGGTGGACACCCAGTTGACGTTGGCGCCTCCCTCATCGAGGGCCGGGTCGTGCCGCAGCGGCCCACCGCGCTGCTCGAGCGGGACGCGGTCCACGTCATCCACGAGGAGCACGAGATGCGGCACCGACGGGGACACGGCCATCGGGGACCGTTCGCCTGGAGCAGTCTTCACCGCCGAAAGCAGCCTCGGCCCGTCACAGTCGGGCAGCCAGATCTCCGCCCGGTCGTCGAGCACCCTTCCCTGGTGCACGCCGGCGGGGGTCGCGAAGCAAACCTCCCCTGCGGCGGGAGCCAGGCCGATCAGCGTGGCGAGGCGGGTAGCGCAGAGGGCGCCGTTCCCGCACATCGGTGCCTCGGAGCCGTCGCTGTTCCAGAAACAAAAGCTGAAGTGCGTCCCGTCCGGGGCCTCCGGATCGAGGAGGATGAGCCCGTCGGCGCCGATGCCCTGACGACGGTCGCACAGCGTGCGGACCACTCGCGGCGTGAAATCGGCGCGGCTGGAATATCGGCCGTCGAAGACGACGAAGTCGTTTCCCGAGCCCGTCATCTTGTAGAAAACCGTTCCCGTCCTCACACTCGACCCCTTAGCGCCCACCACCTGAGCTTCCAGACCATCCAGACCGCCTCCCACACGATGGCCCGTGACATCTTGCTGTGCCCGAGATCGCGGTCGGTGAACAGGATCGTGATCTCCTTGAGGCGAAACCCCTTGCGCCAGGCGCGGAACGACATCTCGATCTGGAATGAATAGCCGTTCGACCGGACCCGGTCGAGTTCGATCGTCTCGAGCACGCGTCTCTTGTAGCACTTGAAGCCGCCCGTCGAGTCCCAGAGCTTGAGACCCGTCACCCACCTCGCGTACACGTTGGCGAAGTACGACAGCAGCAAGCGCGACATCGGCCAGTTTACCACGGTCACGCGCCGGTCGAGGTAGCGCGACCCGATCACCAAGTCCGCGTCCCGGACCTCGCTCAGGAACGTGGGCAGGTGCGCAGGATCATGCGAGAGGTCGGCGTCCATCTCGAACACGTAGTCGAATCCCCGGCTGATGGCCCAGCGGAACCCGAGCACGTACGCCGTGCCGAGGCCGAGCTTGGCCGCGCGGTGCAGGACATGTACGCGTGGGTCGGCCGCGGCCAGCCGGTCGGCGACTTCCCCCGTGCCGTCGGGGGAACCGTCATCAACGACCAGTACCTCGAGGCGCGCGTCCTGCTCCAGCACCAGCGGCACGATCTTGGCCAGGTTCTCATGCTCGTTGTACGTCGGGATGATGACCAGCGCCCGCTCAGCCACGGCGCCTCCGGACGAGGACCGGCAGCCCGATCCACACCAGGATCCCGACCAGCGAGGCGAGCGACATCATCGCGCCCGTTCGGTAGCGGGCGCTCCGGAAAGTGAGGCGCACTTCCCTGGCCCCGCGCGGAATGGGAACGGTGATGAAGGTGTAATCGCCGCGGAGGACCGGTGCCGGCCGCGCGTCCACCGTGGCGTACCAGTCCGGGTACCAGTTCTCGCTCACGAGCAGGTAGGCGTCGGCGTCGGCGGCCGGCGTCAGGCGGATCGTCATTGCGCCGGGCTCCCACAGGACGACTTCCGCCCGAGTCGCGCTGGGAGCTGGCAGCGAGTCGAGGCGCGGCACCTCGATCGGTGCGGATTGCTCCAGAAGAACGACGCGGTTCACGTCGAGCCGCGGGTCCATCAGCGTCGGCACCATCTGCTCGGCCGGCACCTTGGCGGCGGCCGGCACGACGCGGGCGTACGCCGGGAGCGTGTCGCGCTCGTACAGCCAGGCCGAGACGCCTTGGGGCGTGGTCGCGGGACCCAGCACTTCGTGGTAGCCGGGGATGTTCTGCCGCTGGTTCACGATCACGAAGCGGATCGCCAGGAGGTCCCACAGCGCCTGCGAGCCGAGCACGTTGCGCCAGACGTTCTTGCCGCCCAGCAGCTCGTCGTAGCTGTGCATCTCGTTGCCGTGGTGGCCCAGCGCGTTGGCGATCTGCTTGGCCATGAGAAAGGCCGTCGGGTAAACGTCGGGGTCGAGCACGCGGAAGGGTCTCGGCGTCGTCGCAAGGCGCCGCGTGACGGAATCGTCTGCGTAGAGCGTCGCCGCGGGCGGCGAGTAGGTGAAGAAGCGCCGGACGTTCGTCACGAGGTCGCCGCCCACGATGAGCCCGAGCCCCAGAGCTAGCCCAAGGCCATGCAGCCTCCCCCGCACCGCCGCGAGCCCGACCCCGGCGAGTGCGGCGCCGAAGAAGGCTGAGCGTACCGCACCGAACGCGATGGCTCCACCGTTTCGCCTGGCCAGATCCGCCTTCGAGGGATCCGCCAACGACTCTGCAGCGGACCCGAGGGCGCCGCTGGCGCCGAGGAGAAGCAGGCCGCCAGCTCCGATGAGCCAGATGGTGAGCGTCCTCCGACCTTCACCGCGCTCGATCCGCTCCACCCCGAGGGCCGCCGCCATCGCGACCAGGAAGGTCGGGACGAAGAACGCCATCCCCGCGGCGCGCGTCACCTTGACGCCAGGAACGAGGGCGTACCAGAGCCGGTAGAACGGCGTGTGGCCGCCGAGGCTGACGAGCACGAAGAGCACTGCGGCTCCGCCGGCGAACCAGAGCAGGCGGCGGCGGGCCCTCTGCCCGAAGCCGAGGGTCGCGAGTCCGAGCACGGCCGCTCCGAGGTACTCCGAGTGGAGCTTGGCGGCGTTCTCACCCCAGTAGTTGCCGAGGATGCCTGTGAACTCCGGTATGAGCCAGTCCACCATGTTCGCCGGGGGCATCGCCCAGGAGGTCGCATATTCCCAGCCCTGCGCGCCGGCCGTGCGGGCCGCGAAGGGCATGTACTCGATGAACGGCCAGAGCTGGATCATCGCGGCGCCGAAGCCGACGATCACGGCGCCGAGGGCCAGCGAAAGCGCCAGCACGCGCCGGGGCATCTCCGGGGGACGGTCTTCGCTCCAGAACGTGAGGTATACGGCGAAGAGCCCGGCGAAGATGAGCGTGTACTGCATCATCTGTATGTGGGGACTGACGATCCCCATCCCCACCGCCAGCGCGAGAATGCCGTAGCCCTCGAGCCGTTGCCGGCGCACACCGATGACGAGTCCGAGCAGGACGAGCGGCATCCAGGCAGAGACGAAGAGCTTCCCGTCGTGTCCCGGGTGCACCAGCGACGCGACGATTCCCGAGAGCTGATACGCGAGGCCGCCGACCATCGAGCCGGTCCAGGAGACGTCGAGAGAGCGGAGAAAGAGGTATGTGAACAGCCCGGCCAGCACCAGGTGCGCGGCGAAGCCGAGGTTCATCGCGACGTCCACCGGGAGAACCAGCCGGAGCCAGGCCGTCGGGTAGAATATGTCGCCGTGCATGGCGCCCACATAGGGGAGCCCGCCGAAGAGGTATGGGTTCCAGAGCGGGATCTCGCCTGTGCGGCGCCACTCGTCGGCGCCGAACCAGCGGAAGGGGACCCCGGTCCAGATCTGGTCGCTTTCCGGCCCGACGAGAAAGCGGCCCGACAGCATGGGCAGGCACAGGATCGCCACCCACACGGTGAGGAAGCCGAGCGCAACCATCGTCGCGTGGCGGGGCGCGAAAAGCTCTCCGGCGGGCCGACTAGATGCCATGGGCGCGTGGTGAGCCGAGCGGAAGGGTCAGCAGCGCGGCCAGAAGCTCCGTCGCGGTCAGCACGAGGCGCGAGCCGATCGAGACGACAAGGGCGGCGGCCGGGTCGAGCGGTCCCGCCAGCCACAGGTAGAGAACGCTTTCACGGACGCCGAGCCCTCCGGGCGTGAACACGGCGAGCAGCCCCGCGAGATAGCTGCCGGTGAAGACGCCGATCGCCGTCCCGAGGTTGATGGCCGCGTGTCCGAGCAGCGCCTGGGTGCAGAAGTACAGGGCAAGACCGTACGCGATCCAGGCGAGCGTCGTGACCGCCGCCGCGGCGAGCAGGGCCCCCTTCCCCACCGGCGCCAGTTCGATCCGGCGTCCCAGCGCGGCGCTCGCCCATTTGGCCACGAGGGCGGTCGGCCGTCGCGACGCGAGCGTGGCAACGCTCCCGGCCGCAACGACGCCGCTCAGCGCCACCCACAGGGGATGCTCGCCCCGGGGAGCAAACAGGGCCGCGATGAGCGCGCCGGTGGCGATGGCGATCAGCTGGACCACCACTGCCGATCCGGCGGCCGCCCAGGGGCGGACGCCGGACCGCTGCGCCAGCGCCGCCATGCCGGCGATCTGCCAAATCCGGCCCGGCACGTAGCGGGCCAGGTTCGAAAGGCACCAGATGTGTGCGGCCGCCGGGTAGGCGAGACGCTCTCCCCAGCCCAGGAGAACGGCGCGCCAGGCGCCGATAAGGAGCCCGAAGGTGGCCAGGACGACGCCTGCCGCCACGGCGAACGCGCCCGCGTCGGGTCGGAGGGCCGTGCCCGACAGCCGTATCTGTCCCCAGTTGGCGGCGAGAGAGCGCACGAGGAAGACGCCGACGCCCACGACCAGTGCCGTCTGGAAGAGCAGGTAGACGCGACGCATTACCGGCCGCCCGGGGCGAGTCGTGCTCGGGCGTACACCTGCTCGAAGGTCTCCGCGACGCGCTCCGGCGACAGCCGCGTGGCGAGCCCACGACCCGCGCGCTGGGCGCCGGCGAGGAACCGCTCGTCCGCCAGGACGGCGCCGATGGCGTCGGCGAGCGACGCCGGGTCGCCGGGCGGAACGAGAAGCCCGGCGTCCGGAGCGGTGAGCAGGTCGGGGATCCCGCCGGAGCGTGTGGCCACCACCGGGATCCCCTGAGTCAGCGCTTCGGCGACGACTAGCCCGAGCCCCTCGGCGACGGAGGGCAGGACGAGCACGCGCTTGCCGTCGAGGTAGTCGGCCACCTGCTCCGGAGGCACGAAACCAAAGAATGTCGCCCGTACGCCCAGGGCGAGGGCTTGGGCCTTGAGCGCCGCCCGGTCCGGTCCGTCACCGAGGATGGTCAGCTCCGGCGCGCTGCCGCGGCGCTTGAGAATGGCGAGCGCATCGAGCAGGTGGGCGACCCCCTTCTGACTGGTGAGCCGCCCCACGTACACGGCCCCTTGGCGCGCGCCCAGCGGGGCGCGCGGGAGTGCGCGCACCAGCGGCATCGGCGTGAGCTCGATCGCGCTCCGCGGCGGCCCGCCGGGTCCCGCCACCCGATCGGCGAGGAACGTCGATACCGCAGTGACTGCAGCCGCTCGGCGCAGGACCGTGCGCATGAGCCACGACCCGCCGGGGACCTTCCGGGCGAGGGTGACGTCCGTGCCGTGGAGCGTGACCACCAGCGGCCGGCCGTGGCGGGCGGCCAGTGTGGCGGCGAGCCCGCCGGGTACCCACCAGTGTGCGTGGACGACGTTGACGTCACCCCTGCGGCATTCGTCGCCGACGGCGCGGGCGAAGGCGCGGACCAGGCCGACGAACGCCAGGGCGGCGAGCGGTGAGCGTGCCGCGAGGGCATGCATGGTTCCCCGGTACGCCAGCGTCTCCAGGCGGGACGCGGCGTAGCGGACGCGCCGCACCTCGACGCGCCCCAGCAACGCCGCCCCGACGTCGCCGCGGTCCGCCGGCGCGATCGCCAGCACGCGGTGTCCCCGGTCCACCAGCGCCTCGGCCAGGCGCCAGATGAACGAGCCCGCGAAGTCTCCCTCCCCGCGGGGGAAGGAGTGGGCGAGCATCACCACTCGCATGCGGCGCTAGCGCTCGTCCCGGTGCCGCGTCAGCTCCGCGGTGAGCCCCTGGATGGCGCGGTGCAGCTCGCCGATTTCCTCGCGCTGGCCGGCCAGAAGCTCGCCGATGAACCCGAACCCGAAGAGCGCGACGCCCGAGATGACGAGGACGCTGATGAGCTCCAGGAGGGGACGGAAGCCGACCCCGAAGCCGAAGCGGACGATGAGCGCCGCCAGTCCGGCCAGGAAGCCAAGGAGGAAGAGCATCGTGCCGGTGACGCCGAAGAACAGCATCGGCTTGCGGCCGAAGCGGAGCTGGAACCACACCGACAGGAGGTCCATGACGCCCACGGGGATGCGTCCGATGCCGAACTTGCTGCTTCCGGCGCGACGGGCGTGCAGCGTGACCGGCCGTTCCGCCAGGCGGTACCCCTGGGCGCTGGCGATCACGGCGAAGAAGCGGTGCCAGTCGGGGCGCAGCGGGACCGAGCTCATGATCTCGCGTCGGTACGCCTTGACCGAGTTGAGGTCGGTCACCGCGACGCCGAAGACCCGGCGGCAGAGCCGGTTGTAGATCCCGGACACGAACGCTTTCGGATAGGGGCCCTGCTTGGCTCCTGTGACCAGGTCGGCGTCACCCGCCAGGATCGGCGCCACCAGCGTCGGGATCTCGCCCGGGAGGTACTGAAGATCCGCCGGGTAGAAGACGAGCACGTCTCCGCGGGCCGCCAGCCCCGCGGTACGCAGCGCCTCGGCGATCCCCTGCCGTGAGCGGTGCCGCTCGAAGCGAAGAAAAGCGTGCCGGGCCGCCAGCTCCTGGAGCACCTGCGCGGTGCCGTCGGCGCTGCCGTCGTCCACCACGACGACCTCGGCGGTGAAGGGCGCATCCCGCAGCGCCGCCGCCGCAAGCCGCACGAACTCCGGGAGGTTATCCGCCTCGTCCTTCGCGGGGACGAGGACGCTCACGTCTACCGGACCCTTCGCGCCGGCCAGGCTCATACGCGCCGGCGCATGCGCGCGGAAAGAATGCCGAGCTGGTCGCGGTACTTCGCCACCGTGCGACGAGCGATGCGCACCCCGCGCTCGCGCAGCCTCTGCACGATCTGCTGGTCGGTCAGCGGTTCCACGGCCTCCTCGCCGCCGACGAGCTTCTGAATCTGGGCCTTGATGGCGCGCGCGCTCGCGTCCTCGCCGCTGGTCGTCGCGAGCGCGCTCGAGAAGAAGAACTTCAGCGGAAGAACGCCCCGCGGCGTCTGCACGTACTTCTCGTTGGTCACCCGGCTCACGGTGCTCTCGTGCATGTTGATGACTTCGGCGACCTCGCGCAGCGTGAGCGGTTTGAGGTGCTCGATGCCCTTCTCGAAGAACTCGCGCTGCCGGTCCACGATGAAGTGCATGACCTTGAGCATCGTCTGGCGCCGCTGCTCGATTGCCTGGATCATCCACTGGGCGCTGTTCAGCCGTTGGGTGATGAAGTCCCGGTTCTCGCCCACGAACTTCTTCTTGTCCCGCGCGACCTCCTGGTAGGCGCGTGCGAGGCGGAGCCGCGGCAGGCGCGTGTCGTTGAGGAAGATGCGGTACTCCCCGTCGATCCTCTCGACGATCAGGTCGGGGATGATGTAGTCGCCCTCGGCGGCGCTGAACCGCAGCCCGGGCTTGGGGTCGAGCTTGGCGATCTCGTCGGCGACGCTCTGCACTCGCGCGGCGTCGATTCCCAGCCGCTTGGCGAGATCGCTCCAGCGGTGCGCGATGAGGTCGTCGTACGCCTCGTCGAGCAGCCGGTAGGCGAGCGAACCGCTCTGCCCCTTGTCACGGAGCTGCAACAGCAAGCACTCGCGCAGGTCGCGTGCCCCGACGCCGGGCGGGTCGAGCGACTGGATCGTGCCGAGCATCGCCGTGGCCTCTGGGAGCGTGAACGCGCTGGGGCGCGAAGCGGAGGCGCGCTCGCGTGCGAACTCTTCGAGCAGCTCGTTCGCGCCCGCGACCATCTCCTCCACGGTGCCCGCCAGGTAACCGTCGTCGGCGATGTTGCCGATGAACTCCTCGGCCAGCAGCTGCTGGCGGTCGGTCAGCTCCAGCAGCTGCAACTGGTTCCGGAGGTGTCCAGCGAGGTCGGCACCCTGGACGCGGACCGGCTCGACGTACTCGCGCACCTCGCTGTCCTCCCGCCATCCTCCGTCATCGAACCCGCCGAGGAGGATGTCCTCCCAGTTGGTCGCCGAGGAGTCGGGGGTCTGTGCCGTCTCGTGGCGCTCGGCGGCCGTCGCCACCTGCTCCGCGTCCTCCTCCGGCTCGATCAACTCCAAGAACGGGTTGACCATCAGCTCCTGCTTGAGGTGCTGCTGGAGGTCCAGGAGCGGCATGTATAGCAGATCCATCGCCTGGTAGAGGCGGGGATTGATCCGGAGATCCTGCCGCAGGACAGCCTGCTGGCCGAGGCTTGTCTTCATGCGGCCGGGGAGAGCCGCGCGCGGAGACGCGCCGTGAGCGTCGGCCCGAGGTAGAGTTCGGCGACGCGGTCGTCGAAGACCAGTTCGCGAACGGTGCCCGCGACCTGCACGCGACCTTCGAACATGATGTAGGCACGATCCACGATGTCGAGCGTCTGCTCGACGTTGTGGTCCGTGATCAGGACGCCGATCCCCTTGTGCCGCAGGCCGGCAACGATCGTCTGGATGTCGTGAACGGCGATGGGATCGACGCCCGAAAAGGGCTCGTCGAGCAGCATGAACTTGGGACGCGTCACCAGCGCCCGCGTGATCTCCAGGCGCCGGCGCTCGCCGCCCGAGAGCGAGTAGGCCTTGTTCCGTCGCAGATGGCGGATGGAGAGCTCGTCGAGCAGCACTTCGAGCCGGCGCGCGCGCTCGTCGTCGTCCACCGGCAGAGTCTCGAGGATCGCCGCGAGGTTCTCCTCGACGGTGAGCCGGCGGAAGACCGACGGCTCCTGAGGAAGGTAGCCGATGCCTCGCCGGGCGCGCCGGTACATCGGCATCGCGCCGATGTCCTTGCCGTCCAGCACGATCCGTCCCGCCTGCGGAGCGACGAGGCCGACCAACATGTAGAATGTGGTCGTCTTCCCCGCCCCGTTCGGACCGAGCAGACCCACGATCTCACCCTGCTCGAGCGCGATGTCCACGCGGTCGACGACGGTGCGGCGGCCGTACGACTTGGTGAGACCGAGTCCCTCCAGCCGGCTCGCGCCGAGCGGCGTCTCGGGCCGCATCGCGTGCTCTCCCGTGGAATGCGTGATCATCCCCCGGAACGCCGCCTCCAAGAGATCGCGACGGGCCTCGGGCGCAACCGGACCCAGCGCCTCGAAGACCGCGGGCCGGAAACGCACGCTGGTGGATTCGTCCCAGCCGCGGGCGGTCTCCTGGAGGATCCCCTCCATGGCCAGCCGCGGCAGCACGGACGCGGCGAGATGTCGGCGGACGTCGTCCACCGACAGGGTGCCGGGATCGGGACGGCCGCTGTCGCCGGCGGTACGGCGCAGCGCGTCGAGGTAGTCCTCGCGATAGGCCACGGCCGCGGAGGGAAACGGCGTGGCGCCCTGCGGGTCCGCGCACTTGAGGAGCGCGGCGACTGCGAGGCAAACCGACGGGTCGCGCCCCGTGAGTTGGGCGACCAGCCCGGCCGCCGTCACGGCGTTCTCGCCGGCGGCCGGGCGGGCGGGGGCGTGCCGGTGCCCGGGGCGGCCGCCCGCCCCGCGCCGGCCCGCGCCGAATCGGCCTGGGGAAGCGGCGGGGGCAGGGGCTCGAGGTAGATGCCGTCCACCTGGCCGACGATGTCGACCGTTCTCGCCTTCGATCCCCGCATGAGGATGGCGATGCGATCGCCGCGCGAATAGTTCACGCCGCGGGGACCCGCAGGCTGCTCGGCGTTCTCGACGTGGTAGTACGCCCGAGCCGCGCCGAAGGCGGTGAGGTGCTCCAGGGCGGAGCGCCGCTGCGCAGTGTCCCGCACCGCGAACGCGGCGTGCAGCGAGTCGCCGACAAGCCAATCGGGTTCGGCGGCCGCGGAATCCGGCAGCGACGTAGCGCGGCCCCGGCCGAAAGCCCGCACCAGCCGCACCACCTGCCGGGGCATGTCAATGTCGAGGGAATCGGCGACGATGGTGTTGGTGCCGGAGACGGCGCTCGGGCGGCTCATCCGTCCCCAGGCCTGTGCGCGCACCACGGTGCCGCTGTCGAGTGCCAGATCGATCGTGTCGGCCTGCAGCCGCCAGTCCTGGCCCCGGGCATCGGCTGCGCCGGCCGATACGATGCGCCGCAGCTCGCGCTCGTCTGTGAGGTCGAAGCGGATCTCCCATCCGGTCAGACGGTACCCGTCCGCACGTCCGGCCGTCAGCTCCGGCGCGCCCCTCAGCGCGCCGCTGTTCCGCGTCAGGTCCAGCTCGGCCGAATCGGCCCGCCCCGCGAGGTCGGTCCGATCCACCGTGACGCGGCCCCCGCCCCACATCCGGTCGCTGCCGCGCATCCGCACCCGATCGGCCACGACGACGAACGGATTCGCGCTGTCGCCTCGAGCTGCGGAATCCCGTGCCGTGAAGAAGTGGATCGTCGGCCGCCGCGTCGCGCGCAGCTCCGCGGTGTCCCTGACCGGGGGGACGGCGCGCAAGTAATCGAGATTCGGACCGCGCAGGTCCGATCCCGAGCGCGTGTTCTGCGTGTAGACGTTGCCCTCGGCGACGAGGCGCTCCTGCCGCACCCAGTAGGTCACCCTGTCGGCGTCGAGGAGCGACGTGCTGTCGCGGAAGTGGACGCGACCCAGCAGGCGCAGCTCGCCCCGGTCGCTGAACCAGGCGACCGAATCGGAGCTCATCGTCGTCGGCTGGTCGCGGCAGCGCCCGAGGATGCCGCCCCCCGCGAAGAACTGATACTGCCCGCTCGAGAGCTGCGTGAAGTTGCCCTGGCGTCCCACGGAGTCGATCGTCACGACGCACCCGCGTGGGGGCGCCGGGGCCGACGGCGCCTGCCCGAGGGCCGGAGCCGCGGCCAGGGACGCCGCGAGCAGAGAGCCCGCCGCCCGCATCTCACTGCCCCGGCAGGACGAAGCGGCCGGCTGTGCCGCGCGGGCGCAACGTCCGGATGGATGTGAAGGCCGGGTCGGAGACGAACCCCTCCCCCTCGATGTGTCGGTCGGCGGCATCGTAGACGAACGGCTGGTCGGTGCTGACCTCGTTCTTGGTCTGGTCGTAGCGCAAGACGCTGCTGGTGAGCCGGCCGCCGCTGGTCATCACGACGAGGCACTCGCGGCGCGCCTCCATCTGCCCGGAGCGCAGGTTGTACGCTCCCTCCCTTGCGGTGAGGACCGACGTCTCCACGCCGGTGACGGTGAAAAACGTCACCCTGATCTCCTTCAGCTCGACCCGACCGCTGGTTTCGTAGATGAACGCGGAGTCGGCTTCGAGATACGCCTGACGGATCCCCTCGTGCGTCATGACCTGCCGCAGGCCGATCATGAGCTGGTCGGCGCTGTCGGCCGCCTGCTCGACTTCGGCCACCACGTCCCGGGTGCTGTTCCTGCACCCGGCGGCGGCCAGCGCGATCAGCCCCAGGACCAGGTACGCGGGCGCGCCAGACCGGCGGGCTCTCACGCCGCCCCCGCCCGCATCAAGTCGTGCAGGTGGACCATGCCCACCAGCACGCCACGGTCGTCCACGACCGGCATGGCCATGATCCCGTGCTGCTCCATACGGAACAGCGCCGCGCCGCCCAGTTCGTCCGGTCTCGCCACCTTGGGCGTCCTCGTCATCACGTCGCGCACCGGCAGATCGAGGAAGTCCCGTCGCCGTTCCATGAGGCGCGTGAGGTCGCCTGCCGTCACCACGCCGATCGTCGCGCCCCCTTCGTCAATCACCGCGACGGTGCCTCGTCGCTCGGCGAGGAGGATGACGCACTCGCGCATCGGTGCGTCGGGACCGAGGGCCGGGAGATTGTCGGTCACCATGACGTCGCGCACCGCCAGAAGGAGCCGCCGGCCGAGCGCGCCACCCGGGTGGAGCTGGGCGAAGTCCTCGGGTCGGAACCCTTTGGCTTCGAACAGGGCGACGGCCAGGGCATCGCCGAGGGCGACCGCTACCGTGGTGCTGGTCGTCGGGGCCAGGTTGAAAGGGCACGCCTCGGCCTCGACGGCCGCGTCGAGCGCCACGTCCGCGTGGCGCGCCAGGGTCGAGCCGAGGTCCCCGGTGATGGCGATGATCGGGACGCCCAGCCGCTTGAGGTGCGAGACCAGGCCGAACAGCTCTTCCGTCTCGCCGCTCTTGGACAGCACGATCGCCACATCACCGCGGCCGACGATTCCCAGATCGCCGTGCACGCTGTCCACGGGGTGGAGAAACGTGGCGGCGGTGCCTGTGGAGGTCAGGGTGGCTGCGATCTTCCGGGCGATCACGCCCGATTTGCCGACGCCGGAGACGACGACGCGTCCGGTGCAGCCGGCGAGCAGAGCGACGGCGTCCGCGAACGGCGCGTCGAGGCGCGCGGCCAGAGCGGCCACGGCGCCCGCCTCCTGCTGGAGCACTTGCCGCCCGCGTCCCACGGCGCGGCGCCGGCCGTCAACGTCCGCCGACATCGCCCCGCTCGCGCAGGTAGTGCCGCACGACGTCGGTCCAGACGCCGCGCGCTCTCAGGAAGACCTCGACGAACTCCCGGAGCGCGCCGCGGCCACCGCCGGCGGTGGTGGTGAAACGCGCCACTTCCTTGACGTCGCGCGCCGCGTTGGCGACGGCGACCGGCAGCGCGACCCGGCGCAGAATCGGCAGGTCCGGCAGGTCGTCGCCGATGAAACACGCCTCCTCCCAGCGCACTTGGCGCCGGGACAGGATGCCCTCGAAGACGGGGAGCTTTCTGGCTGCGGCGTCCGCGACGAACTCGTCCACCCGGAGTTCCTGCGCCCGGAGCCGGGCCGCCTCACCGCCCCGGCCCGTGACGAGGACGACCGGCAGGCCCGCAGCGCGCAGGAGATGGACACCGAGGCCGTCCTGGATGTCGAACCGCCTGAGCTCCATGGTCTGGCCTCCGCCCACGCCCATGTATATGCCGCCGTCGGTCATGGTGCCGTCCACGTCGAGGCCCACGAGCTGGATGCGCTTGGCGACCGCCGGCTCGATCATTCGGCGGGACTCCGCGCCGCGCGCCATACATCGAGCGCGCGGGCGACGAGGTCGGCCAGCGCGCCAAGGGGGATCATGTTCGGTCCGTCCGATGGGGCGTGGTCGGGGTCGGGATGCGTCTCGAGAAAGAAGCCGTCGGCTCCGGCCGCCGCGGCGGCAAACAGCAGCGCGGGGACGAATTCGCGCAGGCCGCCGCTGGCCCCATCCCGGCCTCGGCCCGGCTGCTGCACGCTGTGCGTGGCGTCGAAGACGACCGGCGCGCGACAGGCTGCGCGCAGCCGCGCGAAGTTGCGCATGTCCACCACGAGATCGCCATAGCCGAAGAAGGTGCCCCGCTCCGTGACGGCGACACGGACCGCCCCGCCGCTCCGCACTTTCTCGACGGCATCCGCCATCCCTTCCGGCGACATCCACTGTCCCTTCTTGACGTTCACGGGCCGCCCCGCGCGCCCGGCGGCCACGAGGAGGTCCGTCTGCCGGCAGAGGAACGCCGGAATCTGAAGCACGTCCGCCACCTCGGCCGCCGCCGGCACCTGGTGGGGCTCGTGGACGTCGGTTAGGACCGGCAGGCCGGTGGCCGCGCGGACCCGCGCCAGCGCCTGGAGCCCGAGCTCGAGGCCCGGTCCGCGTACCGCGCCGAGTCGCGCTCGGTTCGCCTTGTCGAACGACGCCTTGAAGGTCACGGCGAGCCGGTGGCGCGCGGCGACCTCCGCCAGGCGCTCGGCGACCGCGAGGTTGACGCGGTCGTCCTCGAGCACGCACGGTCCGGCGATCAGGAACGGGCCGGGACCGAAGGGCGGCTCGGCCACGCTACGGCGAGACCTCCGCCAGGGACGCCGCACGCTCGGCGCGCGCATCGCCGCGCCGCCGCCGCACCTCGCAGGCCGCTGCGATGAAGCCGGCAAACAGCGGGTGGGGACGGGTCGGCCGCGACTTGAGCTCCGGATGAAACTGGCAGCCGATGTACCAGGGGTGCTCGGGGAGCTCGATTATCTCGACCAGCGATCCATCGGGCGAAAGCCCCGTCAGGCGCAGCCCGTGCTCGGCCAGCAGATCTCGGTACCCGTTGTCCACCTCGTACCGGTGCCGGTGCCGTTCGCTCGTCTCGGACGCGCCGTAGATGTGGGCCACGCGCGAGCCGGGGCGCAACCGGCAGGCGTACGCCCCGAGGCGCATCGTGCCACCCATGTCTTCCACGTTGCGCTGCGACGGCAGGAGCGAGATGACCGGATTGCCGCACTCCGCCTCGAACTCCGCCGAGTTCGCGTCGGCGATCCCGCACACGTTCCGCGCGAACTCGATGATCGCGACCTGCATCCCCAAGCAGATTCCGAAGAACGGCAGCCGCCCCTGGCGCGCGGCCTGGGCCGCCACGGCCATGCCCTCGATGCCCCGCACGCCGAAGCCCCCGGGGATCAGCAGGCCGTCGTACGGCGCCAAGATGGCCGCCGCGGCCGCGGCATCCACGAAGCGGTCGCTCGAGATCCAGTCAACGGACACGCCCACGGTGTTGGCGATGCCGCCGTGCACCAGCGCCTCGTGCACCGACTTGTAGGCGTCGGCGAGCTGGGTGTACTTGCCCACCACGGCAATGCGGACTCGGTCGGTGGGGCGCAGGATTTTCTCGGCCATCTCCCGCCACTTGCGCAGGTCGGGCTCGGGCGTGTCGAGGCGGAGCCGCTGACAGACCTCCCGGTCCAGCCCCTGCTCGTGGAGGCGAAGCGGGATCTCGTAGATGGAGGAGACGTCGGGCGACTCGACGACGCACCCGAAATCCACGTTGCAGAACAGGGCGATCTTCCGACGCAGCTCCTCCGGCAGCGGCTGCTCGCTCCTCGCAATCAAGATGTCCGGCTGGATCCCGATCTCCATCAGCTCGCGCACCGAGTGCTGCGTCGGCTTCGTCTTGAGCTCACCGGTGGCGGCGATGAAGGGAACCAGCGTGAGGTGGACGAAGATCGCGTTGTCGCGGCCGACCTCCTGGCGGAATTGACGGATCGCCTCGAGGAAGGGCAGCGACTCGATGTCGCCCACCGTGCCTCCGATCTCGGTAATCACCACGTCGTGATCGGGGGCGAGCCGGCGGACCGCGGCCTTGATCTCGTCGGTGATGTGCGGGATCACCTGCACCGTCGCGCCAAGGAATTCGCCGCGCCGCTCCTTGGTGATGACGGTCTGGTAGACACGGCCGGTCGTGACGTTGTTGGCTTGCGAGAGGGACCGGTCGATGAAGCGCTCGTAGTGGCCGAGGTCGAGGTCCGTTTCGGCGCCATCGTCGGTCACGTAGACCTCGCCGTGCTGAAACGGCGACATCGTCCCGGGGTCCACGTTGATGTACGGGTCGAACTTCTGGATGGTCACCCGGAGGCCGCGCTCGACGAGCAGGCGCCCAAGCGACCCGGCGGCGATGCCCTTCCCGAGAGAGGACACGACGCCGCCGGTCACGAACACGAATTTGGTCGAGTGCTGCATCGTCACGGATCGCTCACTCGCTGAAGAGGTCTCTTCGCGCCGCCACGTAGGCCTCCGCCCGCTCGAGGTCCTCGGCCGTGTCGATTCCCGGTATCACCGTTTCCTCCAAGCAGGCCACGCCGACGGACATCCCGTGGCCGAGGGGCCGAAGCTGCTCGAGCTGTTCCGCCCGCTCCGGCGCCGTCGCCGGGAGCGCCATCCAGCGTGCGAGCGCGACGGGCCGCAGCGCGTAGACGCCCAGGTGCTGCCAATAGCGCACCGTCCCGCCATCCCTGGCGTACGGGATCGGGCTGCGCGAGAAGTAGAGCGCCCGTCTCCGCTCGTCCAGCACGACCTTCACGACGCTGGGCGAGGCCGCGGCGTCGGCGGCGAGCGGCACCGCGGCGGAGCCCACGTCCGCCCCGCGCTCGACTTCCTCCACGGCGCCCCGGATCGCCCCGGCCGGCAGGAACGGCTCGTCCCCCTGCACGTTCACGACGATCCCGAATTCCCTGAACTCCGCCCGCCCGACGACCTCCGCCACCCGCGACGTCCCGGACTCGTGGCTCGGGGACGTCCGCACGCACCGGACCCCGATGGCCCGCACGGCCCGCTCCACTTCCGGGGCCTCGGTCGCCACCACCACCAGATCCAGCACCCCCGCGCGCTCGGCGTTGCGGGCGACCCACTCGACCAGCGGCCGCCCGCCGAGGGGCAAGAGCGGCTTACCCGGCAGTCGCTCGGCTCCAAGCCGCGCGGGAATGACCCCCAGGACCTTGACTCTAGCCATGAGGGGCCGGTGCGCGAGCAAGAATCACGCCCGCAAGGTAATGATTCGTGCTCGAACTGTCAAAAAGTCTTGTGTGGGGCCTACTTAGGAGGCCTGAGCGATGCCAGATCCGGGTCCTCGGCCCGCCCGCAGCTCGGGTTCCCGGAGCGATCCGAGCGAAGCCCGGGGGACCGTCCGGCGGCGGCGGCTCCTGTGCAGGCTGATGGCGTTCAGCGTGGAAACGGCGACTACTCGCTGCCCAGGCGCGCCAGCGCCGGAAGATGTCTGCTCGTCTCCCCTGGGGCCGGCAACAGCTCGGCGCGGTGGAATCACCCGAACGCCGCCCCGAAGACGGCCGTGGTCGCGCGCACAAACTGTTCGTTCGCCTGTGCCAACTGACCCGCGATCAGCCCACGTTCGCGATCGGGGAGCGATCCGGCGAAGCGCGACGCCACTTCCGCCGCTGCGCGGCGCACGGGGTCGGTGGGCAGCTGCCA
>JACQVG010000144.1 GCA_016209905.1 Gemmatimonadota bacterium
GCTCCACGCCTTTGACGAGATCGAGGCCCACCAGGAACTCGTCCCCTTCGTCGAGCTGCCGGCTCACGCGGCCGAGGAAGCGGGGGACGGCGCCGGGGTGGAGGTTGCCGATCGTGCCGGCGAAGAACGCCACCAGCCGGCCGCCGCCGGGCCCCAGGGCGCCGAGGTCGTCCGTGAAGTCCCCGACGACGCCGCGCGCGTCGAGAGTCGGGTAGGCCGCCCGCAGCCGCCGCAGGGAAGCCGCCACGCAACGCCGGTTGATGTCGAACAGGACGCAGCGCTCGAGCGGCTGCGTGCGGGTCGCGGCCTCGATGAGCAGCCCGATCTTGCGGCCCGCGCCGGACCCCAGCTCGACCAGCTCGCGCGGCCGTGCGCGCGCGATCACGTCGCCGGCGATCGCCTCGAGCAGCCGCACCTCGGCGCGGGTCTGGTAGTACTCGGGCAGCGCGGTGATGGCCTCGAACAGCCGGCTGCCGCGGTCGTCGTAGAAGTACTTGCTCGGCAGCCAGGGGCGGGGCGCGGTGAGGCCGGCGCGCACCTCCTCAGCCATGCGCTCGCGCCGCCCGTTCCGCCGTACCGCGAACTGGTCGAGACTGCCCGCCATTCAGCCTCCGGCGTCGAGGACGCCAGCATCCGGTGCGGTGACCGCTCGAAAAACGTATTCTGCCTCCCGAAGGTTCCCTGTCAAGGAAGGAGCGCCCCATGACCGTCTGGCACCGATTGGGCTCGACCGCGGAGCTGATGGAGCGCGTGCCCTTCGCGCTCAAGCTCGACCGGCACGCGATCGCCCTCTTCCACTACCAGGGCCGATTCCGCGCCATCGGTAACAGCTGCAATCACCAGGGAGGACCGCTGGCGGAAGGTCGCCTTCGCGGCGAGTTCGTGATGTGCCCGTGGCACGCATGGGAGTACAGTGTCGTGACCGGCAGAGGGCCCGAGGGCTACGACGAAGAGCAGGTGCCCGTCTTCGACGTCGAGGAGCGGGACGACGGCGTCTACGTCGCGACCCCGCCCGCGAGCCCGCGGAAGCTCCTCAAGCACAAGCCGTCGCACCTGCTCGAGGCGCACCCGAAGCCGCCCGGGGCTCCGCCGCGGCTCCTGGGCATCTCCACCACCGCGATGGACGAGGCGAACCCCCGCTTCTCGACGTCGGACGCGCTGCTCGAGCACGCCGTACGCCACGCCTCCACGTCGCGTCGGGCGGAGACCCAGCTCATCAGCCTGCGCGAGCTCAAGTTCCGCCACTGCGAGGGGAACTACTCCAAGGCGTCCCACGCCTGCACTTGGCCCTGCGCCATCACCGAACGCGACCCCGAGGACGGGCTGACGCCGGTTTACGAGGGGCTGGTGCACTGGGCGGACGTGGTTCTGATCGCGACGCCGATCCGGTGGGGAAACGCCTCCTCGCTCTACTACAAGATGATCGAGCGCCTGAACTGCGTGCAGAACCAGATCACGATCCGCAACCGGGTGCTGATCAAGAACAAGGTCGCCGCGTTCATCATCACCGGCGGCCAGGACAACATCCAGGCGGTGGCGGGGAGCATGATGACCTTCTGGTCCGAGCTGGGCTACGTCTTCCCGCCGTTCCCCTTCATCGCGCACTCGCGCGGCTGGGACGCGGAGGACATGCGGAACAACGTGCGGCAGGTGAAGGCGAGCGAGACCTTGCGCGGGGCCTCGCACGAGCTGGCCGACCGGGCGCTCGACTTCTGGACCGTCCTGGACCACCACCGGCTCGAGCTCGACAAGCCGATGGAGCGGGCCGGCCGCAAGGCGAACCGCCTCGAGACCGCGGGGGAGGTGACCGCATGAGCGAGCGCATGGCCGTCGCCCGAGCGTACGAGAAGGCCCTGTTCGCGGGCCGGATGGACGAAGTGGCGAGCTATTTCACCGACGACATCGTCTACTGGGTCGCGGGCGCGCCGCCGCTCGGCGGCGAATGGCGGGGCAAGGAGGCGGTGATCCGAGCCATGGAGACCCGCGCGGCCGGGCTCGGCGCCGCGGACTGGGGCTACGAGGACGTGTGGCGCGACTGGTACGACGCCGACGACCGGGTGATCGTCGAGATCCGCGAGCGGAGCTGGCTCCAGCACGCGCCGGCCGATGTGATGGACCAGCGCACCGCGGTGATCATCAGGTTCCGAGGCGACAGGATCTCGGAGATGCGCGACTACACCGACGCCCACATCTACGAGGAGTTCCTCGCGCGGCACCGCTCCGAGCTGCCGAAGTTCAAGGCCTGAACCGCTCGACCCTGACCGGGCTCACGGGGCGAGAGGCCGCCGCGGCAGGCGGTCCGGGAGGTCGGCCACGACGTACGCCATCACGGCGAGGGCCGCCACGCAGCGGGACATCTCGCCCGGATCGAGCTTGTCGATCGTATCGGCCTCGCTGTGGTGGAACCAGAAGTAGCGCTCCCCGTCCACATTGAGCCCCATGCCCGGCACGCCGCGGGCGATGATCGGCCCGATGTCCGCGCCGCCGCCGCCGCGCTCGATCGAGTCCGCGCCGATGCTGTCCAGCAGGCTCCCGACCTCGCGAACCAGCGCGTACGCGGAGTCCGAGCCGGAGAAGCCGAAGCCGCGCGGGCGGAAGACGCCGCCGTCCGATTCGATCGCCAGGACGTGATCGTCGAGCTCGCCCGCGTGCGCGTCCCGGTACGCCGTGCCGCCGCGCAGACCGTTCTCCTCGTTGGTGAACAGCACCACGCGCACGGTGCGGCGCGGCCGCATCCCGAGCTGGCGGAGAAGGCGCACCGCCTCCCACGCGGCCACGCTCCCGCCGCCGTCGTCCACCGCCCCCTGTCCCACGTCCCACGAGTCGAGGTGCCCGCCGACGACGACGACCTCCTCGGGCCGCTCGGCGCCGACCAGATCGGCCACCACGTTGCGCGACGGCGCATCGGGAAGCGTGCGCGCCTCCATCGTGAGGCGCACCAGGATGCGTTCGCCGCGCTCCTGCATCCGATGGAGCATGGCCGCGTCCTCCACCGTGATCGCGGCGTGCGGGATGCGCCCCACGGTCGAGTCGTAGCTCATCATCCCGGTGTGCGGCGACCGCAGCGAATAGGACGCCACGGAGCGAATCAGGCTGGCCACGGCGCCCACCCGCGCGGCCGCGACCGCGCCGTCGGAGCGATACCGCACCGTCTGGCCATAGCTCGTGTACGGCACGTCGAACAGGACGATCTTTCCGCGCGCGTCCGCCGCACGGGCTTCGAGGTCGGCGAAGTCGCCGACCACCAGCACCTCCGCGGTGATGCCGCCGCGCGGCGTGCCAATGCTGCCGCCCAGCCCCAGCATGGGGAGGCGCTGGCGGCGCGGCGCGATCAGCTCGGCCGATTCCTCACCTCGCACCCAGCGCGGCACCATGACCGGCTCGCCGCGCACGTTCTCCAGGCCGTCGCCGCGCATCTCGCCCAGGATCCAGTCGATTGCCGCCTCGAGGCTGGCCGAGCCGCTGAGGCGGTGGCCGAAACCGTCCACGAGGCGCGCCAGGCGCCGGTACGCCGCGCTGTCTCGCGTGGCGGCCTGGATGATGCTGTCGGCCGCCGCGCGGTAGGGCGCGCGGACGCGGCCGCCGTCGCCGGCTCCCGACTGCGCCCAAACACCGCGCGGCGCGGCCGAGAGCGCCAGGACCAGCCACCCTGCGAGCTTGAGAGCGCGAACCCGTGTCATCGGCCCTAGGCGCGGTGGGCGAGCGGGGCCGCGTCCACCGGAGGCGGCACGATGTCGAACCCCAGCTTGGCGTGCGCCTCGCGCAGCGCCTCCTCCGCCCCGGCCGGCGAGGGCGCCCGCGCGAAGAGGAACCCCAGGTAGCGCGAGCCCTCCGGCAGCGGCACCAGCTCCTGCCCCATCGCGGTGATGAGCACCTCGTCAATCCCCTCCACGGCGCGCGCGGCCTCCACACCCGTCACGGCACGCAGCACACCGGGCCGGGGCGTCGGGATCATCATCACGCTCGCCGCGACCCGCTCGCGCTCGCACGTCGCGATCGGCAACCCGAGCGCGTGGCGGAGGATTAGCTCCTCCAGCGAAGCCCGGCCCTCGCCCTCCCCGAACCGGAGCGCCTGGCTGCAGCGCCCGCCGATCGGCCGGGCCGCGAGCTCGATCAGCCACGGCCCCGCATCGTTGTAGCGCAGCTCCGCGTGGATCGGGCCGCCCCGAAGACCGAGCGCGCACGCCGCGCGCGCAGCGCACTCGCCGAGCGCGGCCTGGGCCTGGTTCGGCAGGCGGCTCGGCGTGACGTAGATCGTCTCCTCGAAGAAGGGGCCGTCCAGCGGGTCCGGCTTGTCGAACAGCGCCAGCAGGTGAAGCCGGCCCTCCTCCAGCAATCCCTCCAGGGCTACCTCGGGCCCCGGGACGAACGATTCGACCAGAAACCATCGCGCCGGCTCCCCGCATGCCGCCGCGTCCGGTGCCGCGAGGATGCGCCTGAGGCGCCCGAGCGCGGCGACGAACTCACCCGGCGTGTCGGCCCGGATCACGCCGCGGCTCGCCGAGAGGCGGAGCGGCTTCAGCACGCACGGGTAGGAGGCCCTGCGTGCCAGCCGGTCGGGCTCCTCGTCGAGCCGGCGAAGCGCGAAGGGCGGCACCGGCACGCCCGCCTCGGCGAGGCGCACTCGCTGCCGATGCTTGTCGCGCGCCGCGAGCGCGGCCTCGAATGGGTTGTGCGGCAGCTCGAGCGCTTCGGCGACGGCCGCGGCCACGATCGCCGTGTCGTCATCCACGCCGACGACCGCGGCGAGCGGGTGCGCCATGGCGAAAGCGCGGACCTCTTCCACCGCGCGCTCCGGCTTTGCGAAGTCGAGCGCCAGCAGGCCCGCCGGCTGCTCTGCGCCGAAGACGTTGGAGTGGTCTGAGGCAACCGTCAGCTCGACGTCAAGGCGCCGCGCGGCCTCGACGAAGGCCGCGGTGCGATACGTGGTGCTGGGAAGGAGAAGCAGCAGACGCGGGCGGGGCACGGCGCGCCTCGGTGCGGCCGGTTGCTACTTCTTGGACGCCGCGAAGTAGGGGTCGGTGCCGGCCGCGTGGTCGGTGATGTCCACGATCGCCGCCACCTCCGGGACGCTGTCGCGCAGCAGCGCCTCGATCCCCTGCCGGAGGGTGACGTCCGCCATCCCGCATCCCTGGCATCCGCCGGCCAAGCGCAGCAGGACCGTGGAATCCTGCACGTCAATCAGATCCACCCGGCCCCCGTGCTGCGCCACCATGGGGTTGACCCGCGTGGCGAAGATCTCGGCCACCCGCTCGTAGAGCGTGTCGTCCTGTGCCGGATCGGTACGCCGCACCTCCGGCGCGACCGGAGGCGCGCCGCCCGAGAGGCCGGCCCGGATCGCCGCCCCGACCTGCTTGCCGACGACCGGCCACGGCGCCGCGGTTTGCTTCGCCACGGTAACCGTGCGCTCCGAGACGATGATCTCGGTCACCCCCGCGACGGCGAAGATCGCCTCCGCCAAGGGGGAGCCCTGCGCATCCGCGGCCGAGCCGAAGCGTCTCACCCCGGACGGGTACACCGGACGGCTCACGTCGAAGCGACACCGTTGATCGTCCAGCGGCTCGGCGGTAATGCGTATCTCGTCCGACATTCAGTCCTCGCTGACCCAGGCGCCGGTCCCGGAGGGCCGGCCGGCCCCATCCTTATAGTCCCACTCCTGCGCCTAAACGTAAGCCCATCTGCCCACCCGGGCAAAAGAGGCCTCCGGTCTCTTGCACCCTCCCCGAGGGAGTGATAGCTTGGCGCTGACTATTCCCCCCAGGCACGGAGGCTGCACCGTATGTGGCGCACTGTGTCGCTGTACCGACCCCTTCTCGCTGCGCTCGTTGCCGTCCCGTTCTTCCTCCTCCCCACGACGCTCCACGCCCAAGCCCAAGCCACTACCGGCATCATCCGCGGTGTGGTGTCCGGGCCCGACGGGAACGTCATGGCCGGCGCGGCGGTGGTGCTACGCAACGTGGAGACCAACTTCCAGCGCAGCGCCTTGACCAACGAGCGCGGGATCTTCGTGGCCTCCCTGTTGCCCGTCGGCAGCTATGACGTGGTGGCGCGATCGCCGGGGTTCAGCGAGACCCGGCGGCAGAGCGTGACGCTGCGCCTCGGTGAGACGGTCGAGCTCGCGCTCAGCCTCGGGCTGGTCACGCTGGCGCCGATCGTGGTGACCTCCACGGTGCCGCTGGTGGACGTCGCCCGTGTGGAGGCCGCCACGCGACTGAGTGACGAGGTGGTCTCGGGTCTGCCGAACAACGGCCGCAACTACCTGAGCCTGACGCTGGTGACCCCCAACGTGGCGGTCGTGCAGGGGCCGGACGGCGACGAGCTGTCCATCGGGGGGCAGCGCGGCATCTACAACAACATCGCGGTGGACGGTGCGGACTTCAACAACCCGTTCTTCGGCGAGCAGCGCGGTGGCCAGCGCCCGCCCTTCACGTTCAACCTGGATGCCGTCCGGGAGATGGTGGTCGTGGCCCAGGGCGCCAACGCGGAGTTCGGTCGGTCGGCCGGCGGGTTCGTCAACGTCATCACCAAGTCCGGCACCAACGAGCTTCACGGCTCGGCGCACTACTTCGGGCAGACCGACCGGATCTCGGCCGAGTTGTTCGGCGGCGGCGGCAACCCCGATTTCACGCAGCATCAGTTCGGCTTCACCCTCGGCGGGCCGATCGTGCGGGACCGGGGGTTCTTTTTCATCGCCTACGACCAGCAGATCTTCGACCAGACCAAGCAGACCGACCCGCTGCGCATCTCCGACGCGTCCCTGCGCACATGGATGGACACCGCTTACGATGGCGCCCTCGCCGACGACTACCGCGCGGTCCAGCGGACCAACGACGCCAACGCCTTGATGGTGAAGTTCGACTGGCGGCTGAATCCCACGCACAGCCTGTCGCTCAAGTACAACTACACGAACTCCAGGCAGGAAAACGGTACTTTCGACGTGGACACGTGGGCCCGGAGCGCCAACGCCATCGAGCGCGACTTCTCCCACGCCGTCAACGGCAGCCTGGTCTCGCAGCTCCGCCCCAACCTCGCGAACGAGTTCCGGTTCCAGTACTCGCGCGAGGATCGTCCGCGTCCATATGAGGGGCCGACGTTCCCGGACACGGACGGGTCAACCTTCCGCACCGACGGCCGCCCGTTCCCCGACACCGGCGCGGACTTCGGGAACGGCTATCGCTGGGGGATGCCGTTTTTCATCCCGATCACGGCGTACGACACGCGCATTCAGGTCCTGGACAACCTGTCGGTCGTCCGCGGCAACCACCTGTTCAAGATCGGCGCAGAGTGGAACCGGACGCAGGCCAACCAGACCTTCATCGGGTTTGCCAACGCCCGGTACATCTTCAGCAGCGTGGATGGGTTCCTGAACTACGTGAGGCTCGGGCCGACCTACGTCGAGTGCCTCGACGGGAGCGCCTCCGGCGTCGGCGCGAGCTGTGGCGGCCCGTTCAATGGCAACTGGGGCCCGCTCCTCCTGTTCCTCCAGATCGCGCCCGTACAGTCGGGTCAGACCATTCGGGATGTCGGGACGCAATCCATCACCCAGAACGAGTTCGCTCTCTACGTTCAGGATACCTGGAAGCCCCGGCCCAACCTGACCGTGAACTACGGTCTGCGCTGGGAGGCCCAGATCGAGCCCGACCCGATCACCCCACCGGACCAGGTGTTCTTCCAGCCGTTCATCGGGCAGACGATCGGCGGGTACAGGTTCCCATCCGACGGAACCATCCCGTCCGACTACGGGATGATCCAGCCGAGGCTCGGCATCGCCTGGGACGTGAACGGCGACGGCAGGCAGGTGGTCCGGGCGAGCGCGGGCCTCTACTACGCGCGCACCCCGGGCCTGGTCCTGGCGAGCACCCGGACCAGCAACGGCTCGGTCGGTCAGACGGTCTTCCGCTCCAGCGACTTCCTGGCCTTCGGCGTCACCCCACCCGCTTACGGTCCGACGCTGCCGTCGTTCGGCAGCGGCACCCCGGACCATCCGAGCATTTTCGTTACCGCCGAGGACTTTCGAAACCCGCGTACCGCGGCGCTCAACGCGAGCTACGAGCGCGAGCTCAGGCCGGGCCTGGCGGGCATGATCACGTACAGCTTCGCCCGCACCACGCGACTGAATCGGTTCGTGGACCGGAACGCCGCGGTCTTCGGTTCGCCGTTCGCCAGCTTCCCCGGCGACGCGTCGAACGGGCTCAGCACGGTGACGACGCTCGAGAGCACGGCGAAGTCGCAGTATCACGGCTTCACGCTGTCGCTCAACGGCTCGCTCGCCACCGACGTCGAGTTCCAGGCCAACTACACCCTGTCGTTCGACAAGTCCGACGACGACAACGAGCGCGACCCCTTCAGCTTCCGCTACGCGAGCGCGGACCAACTCGACCGCGAGTACAACTGGTCCGACCGCGACCAGCGCCATCGGGTCAACATCTGGCTGCTGGCCAGGATCCCCGGCGACATCTATCTCAACAACCGGGTGAGCTACTACTCGAAGCAGCCCACTTCGGAGAGCTGCGGGGCCGGCAACCAGGGGACGGGCGAAGCGGCCGCCGTCCCGTCGGACCGCATCTGCGCCGACGGCTCGATCCTGCTGCGCAACACCATCCGCAAGGACAACGACTTCTTCTCGTGGGACCTCCGCGTCTCGCGGCCGTTCGACCTGGGGACGCGCGGAACGCTCGAGGCCGTCGTGGAGGTGTTCAACCTGCTCAACAGAGAGAACATCAGGAACCCGAGCGCTCCGGCGCTGCTGTTCAACTTCGACGGCACCATCCGCAGCGGCTTTGGCGACCCGCGCCGCGTGCAGGCCGGGCTCCGGTGGGCGTTCTGAGCGGTAGCGCGGCAGGGGAGTTGCAGGATTGAGGAGCTGAAACGAGAGGGCCCGGCGTGATGCCGGGCCCTTTCGGCTGCGTGCCAGCGGCTTCGGCCGCCTACGCGGAGGCCACCGCCTCGAAGAACCGCGCCAGCTTCGTCTCGTCCAGCCGCCCGTCCGTTCGCACGCCGCTGCACACGTCCACGGCATAGGGCCGGACCTGGCGAACCGCCTCGGCCACGTTGCTCGCTTTGAGGCCGCCAGCCAGGAACACCGGCACCCCGACCCGGTCCCGGATCCCGCGGCTCACCTGCCAGTCGTGCGTGCGGCCCGTGCCGCCCAGCTCCTTGACCCGGGAAGCCGGGTTCCCCGAATCCAGGAGCAGGGCGTTGACGTGGGGCGCGACGGCGGCAGCGTCGTCCGCGGACTTGCTTCCGGTGACGTGAACCACCTGGACGATCTTGACTCCCGGCATCGCCGCACGGAGCTCGCCATAGCTGCCCGCCGCCAGACGGTCGCAGAGCTGGACGGTGCTGACACCCGAGCGTCTCTGCTGCTCCACGATGGACGCCGCGTCCTGGCGACTCGTGAGAAGGAACGACGACACGCCCGGCGGCAGGGCCGCGGCGATCTCGGCGATCAGCTCGTCCGGGATGACACCGGGGCCGCTGGGCATCGCGGACACGAGCCCGAGCGCCGCGGCGCCGTGGCGCACCGCCGTGAAGGCCTCGTCCGCGCTGCCGATGCAACAGATCTTGACCCGCACCGGTCCGAACGATGCCGTCATCGGCTAGCCAGCCCGATGCACTCGATCTCCACCCGCGCGCCCAGGGCGAGACCGCTGCCCGCCACCGTCGAGCGCGCGGGAGGCTGCGACGGAAAGAACGCGGCGTACACCTCGTTCATCTGGGCGTAGTCGGCGATGTCGGCCAGGAACACCGTGCACTTGACCACTCGCTCGAGCGAGCTGCCGGCGACCGTGAGCACCTGCCGGATGTTCTCCAGTGTCTGCCGCGTCTCGGGCCCGATGCCGCCGGGCACGATGCGCCGTGTGTCCGGCAAGATGCCGATCTGGCCGGAGAGATACAGCATGTCGCCCACCCGCACCGCGGCGGAAAAGGGTAGTCCCTCCAGCGCGCCCGGCACGCTGATCACCTGCCGCTCCTGGGCTGCCGCGACGGAAGCCGCGCACGCCGCCAGCAGGACGGCCACGGTGGAAACCCGCATCCTTCCTCCCGACACCAAGTGTGTACCGCGCCCCGGCGAGTCCGAGGGCGGACGCCTCACGTTCACGCGGACGTCACAATTCCACCTTCACGTCCTCTCCGTCCACGACCACCCGGTAAGCCGGCACCGGGGTCGAGGCCGGCGGCCCCACCACGCGCCCGGTCGTCACGTCGAACTGCGCTCCGTGAAGCGGGCAGGTGACGACCGAGCCGTCCAACTCGCCCTCCCCCAAGAACCCGCCCTTGTGCGTGCACTCCCCGCCGATCGCGTAGATCGTGCCGTCCACGTTGAACAGCGCCACCGCCCGGCCCGCCGCATCCACGTGCCGGCACGCGCCGGGCGGGATCTCGCCAACCGACGCGACTCGGATCAGTTCTCCCATCGCGCTACCCCCCTCCCCCTCCCTCGTGCTACAAGTACCCGGAAGACAAGTTATACGGCAAGCCCAAGAGAAAGGAGCGCCGATGCGTACCGGTTGCGAGACTCTCACCATCGCGGGAGGCCTGCTCGCCGCGGCAGCCCTCCAGTCGGCGGTCGCGCAGCGGCCGGCGCCCGTCACGGTCGGATCCGTGAGCGCGAGGGCCGGGGAGGCGGTGTCGGGGTTCATCGAGGTCCCGGCGGGCGTGGATTCGGCCACGCGCATCCCGATCACGGTCGTGCGCGGGACGGCGAGCGGCCCCACGCTTGCTCTCGTCGCGGGGACGCACGGCTCGGAGGTGGCGCCCATCGTCGCGCTCCAGCGCGTCCGCCGCGAGCTGGACCCCGAGCGTCTCACCGGCACGGTGATCCTGGTGCACGTCGCGAACCTGCCGTCGTTCCTCGGCCGGACGATCTACTACAGCCCGGTGGACGGGAAGAACCTCAACCGCGTCTATCCCGGCCGAGCGGACGGAACGGTGTCGGAGCGCATCGCCCACGCGATCACGCGCGAAGTCATCGAGCGCGCGGACTACCTCGTGGACATGCACGCCGGCGACGGGAACGAGTCGCTGCGGCCGTACACGTACTGGAACCGTCCGGGCGTGGATGCCCGCACGGACTCGGTGGCGCGCGAGATGGCGCTGGCCTGGGGCCACGACCACATCGTCGTGGACACGGATCGCCCCCGAGACCCCGCGGCTTCCGTGTACACGGCGAACACGGCGCACCTCCGGGGCAAGCCGGCGATCACGACCGAAACCGGATACCTGGGCCAGGCCGCGGAGGAGATGATCCAGCGCAACGTGGCCGGCGCGTTCCGGGTGCTCCGCTACCTCAGGATGCTGGCCGGCGAGATTCAGCTGGTCGAGCGCCCCGTCTGGCTGGAGCGGACCGAGGTGCTGCGCAGCCCCGCCACCGGCATCTGGTACCCGCTGGTCGAACGCGGCCACACCGTGCAGGCCGGCACGGCGATCGGCTACCTCACCGACTTCTTCGGCGGCTCGCGGGTGGACGTGCGGGCCCCGTTCGCCGGCGCCGTGCTGTACGTCGTCGACACGCCGGCGATGAACGCGGGCGAGCCGGTGGGGATGGTCGGGCGGCCCTCCTGGGAGGAGCCCGCCCGGTGACCTTCAAGCATGCGCTGTGGCGACCGCCCCCCGCTTCCGGGCGCCGGCCGCTCCGACTTGACGGTTGACCGCCCCGGGAAGAAGCTTCGTCATGGCGATCCGGTTTACGCTCAACGGCCAACCGCGCGAGGTCACGCCGCTTCCCGGCGAGTCCTTGCTCGAGACGCTGCGCGAGCGCTGCGGCATCATCTCCCTCAAGGACGGGTGCCAGCCGCAGGGCCAGTGCGGCTGCTGCCTGGCCCTCATTGACGGCCACCCCAAGGTTACGTGCGCCATGGCGGCCGACGCGGCGCACGGCAAGGAGATCCTGACGCTCGAGGGCCTGGCCGCCGACGAGCGCGACCTCATCTCCAGGGCGTTCGCCGCCGCGACCGGCCTCCAGTGCGGCTTCTGCATCCCGGGCATCGCGCTTCGGGCCAAGCACCTCATCGCCAGGCACCCTCGCCCCAGCCGAGAGGAGATCGCGCGCGGCATTGATGTGCACCTGTGCCGGTGCACCGGATACGTCAAGATCGTGGACGCGATCGAGCTCATCGCCCGGGCCAAGCGCGGCGAGGCGATTCCCGAGCCCTGCTCCGACGGCCGGGTCGGCCGGTCGCTGGCCCGCTACGAGGCGGGCCCGAACGTGATGGGCGACAGCCCGTACGTGGACGACCTGGTCCGGCCGGGCATGCTCCACGGCGCCGTCGTGCTCTCGCCGCACGCCCGCGCCCGGGTCCTGAGCATCAATACGGCCCGCGCCCGGGCCCATCCCGGCGTGGTGGCCGTCGCGACCGCTCGGGACGTGCCCGGCGAGCGCTGGTACGGGCTGATCTACGACGACTGGCCGGGATTCGTGGCCGAAGGGGAAGAAGCGCGCTGCGTGGGCGACGTGCTCGCCGCCGTGGCGGCCGTGGACCGGCGCATCGCGCGCGAGGCAGCCCGGCTCGTGGAGGTGTCCTACGAGGTGCTGCCGCCGGTCCTCGACCCGGCCGAGGCGATCCAACCCGGCGCGCCGCGCGTGAACCCGCGTCACGAGAACCTGCTCTCCCGCTCGGTGATCCGGCGCGGCGACGCCGAGGCCGCCCTCGCCGCGAGCGCGCACACGGTGAGCGGCACCTGGAGCACGCAGCGCGTCGAGCATCTCTACCTGGAGCCGGAGAGCGCCGTGGCCGAGCCGCTGGCCGATGGCCGGCTCCGTCTCTACACGCAGGGGCAGGGCATCTTCGACGACCGCCGCCAGGTCGCGCGTTTCCTCGGGGTGCCCGAGGACGATGTCTTCGTGGAGCTGGTTCCGAACGGCGGCGCCTTCGGCGGCAAGGAGGACATGTCCATCCAGGCGCAGACGGCGCTGCTGGCGCGGCTCACCGGGCGGCCGGTCAAGCTGACGTTGAGCCGCGAGGAGTCCATTCGGCTCCACCCCAAGCGCCATCCGATCACCATGCACCACACCGTGGGCTGCGATGCCGAGGGCCGCCTGACCGCGGTGCGGGCGCGAATGATCGGGGATTCCGGCGCCTACGCATCGGTGGGAGGCAAGGTGCTCGAGCGCGCGGCCGGCCACGCCTGCGGACCCTACCGCGTGCCCAACGTGGACGTCGAGTCCATCGCCGCGTACACCAACCACCCGCCCTCGGGAGCCATGCGCGGCTTCGGGGCCAACCAGGCGCACTTCGCCATCGAGGGCTGCATGGACCTCCTGGCGCAGAGGGTGGGTCTGGACGGCTGGGAGATGCGCTGGCGGAACGCGCTGGACGTGGGCGACGCGTTCGCGACCGGGCAGGTGCTGGACAAGTCCGTCGGAATCAAGAAAACCCTGGCCGCGGTCAAGGACCGCTACTACGACGCCAGGCGCCGCGGTCGCGCCGTGGGCATCGCCTGCGGCCTCAAGAACAGCGGCATCGGCAACGGGGCGCAGGAGTGGGGGAAGGTCCGCCTCGTGGTCGAGCCCGACGAGACCGTCTCGCTGTACAACGGCTACACGGAGATGGGACAGGGCCTCCTCACGGTGCTGATCCAGTTCGCGGTGGAGGTCACCGGTTTGCCGGCCGCGCGGTTCCGGCCGAAGGTGGACTCCACCTACGCGCTGGGATGCGGGCAGACGACGGGCTCGCGGGCCACGCTGTTCGGCGGGCGGGCCGTGGTGCGCGCCGCCGAGAAGCTCAAGGGCGATCTGTGCACCGGGCGTTCTCTGGCCGACCTCGTCGGCAACGTCTACGCTGGGGATATCTGCGTGGACGACACCACGGCGCTCGGCGCCCCCGTGGCGAAGATCAAGACGCACACGGCGTTCGGCTACGCCACGCAGGTCTGCATCCTGGACGAGGCCGGACGGTTGGAGGCCTTCATCGCCGCGCACGACGTCGGGCGGGCGGTGAACCCGGCGCTGTGCGAGGGACAGATCGAAGGCTCGGTCCACATGGGCCTCGGCTACGCGCTGACCGAGGAGCTGCCCTGCGTGGACGGTATGCCGGTGACCTTCAAGCTGCGCGACCTCGGGGTGCTCCGGGCGCGCGACATGCCGGAGGTGGAGGTCATCCTGGTCGAGGATCCCGAGCCGGAGGGACCGTTCGGCGCGAAAGGAGTCGGCGAGATCGGCCTGGTCCCGACGGCGGCGGCCGTGGCCGGCGCGCTCGAGGCGTTCGACGGCGTGCGCCGTTACACCCTGCCGATGAAGGACTCGCCCGCCGCCCGCGCGATGAGCGTCGGCCGCATCCGGACCCCGCAACGCTAGTCGTGCCGCCCGACGCCTCCTTCCCCGTCGGCTCGGGCTTCGTCAACGCGCACACCCACATCTACAGCGGTCTCGCGCCGCTCGGCCTGCCCACTCCCGAGCGGCGGCCGGAGAACTTCGTTCAGCTCCTGGAACGGATCTGGTGGCGGCTCGACCGAGCCCTCGACGAGCAGTCGCTCCGGGCGGCGGCGCGCCTGTACGTCGCCGAGGCGCTGCTCCACGGCACCACGGCGCTGGTGGACCACCACGAGTCGCCGAACTTCATTGACGGCTCGCTGGATGTGCTGGCCGACGCCTGCGAGGAGCTGGGCATCCGCGCCGTGCTGTGCTACGGGGCCACCGAGCGCAACGGCCGCCGGGAAGAAGCCCGGCGCGGCTTGGCCGAATGCCGCCGTTTCATCCGCGCCAACGACCGGCCGCTGGTGCGGGGGCTCGTCGGCCTGCACGCGTCGTTCACGGTCTCCGACGACACGATCCGCGCAGCGGCGGAAGCGTCCCGCGAGCTCGGGACGGTGCTGCACGTGCACCTCGCCGAGGACCTGGCCGACGTGCGGGACGCGCGGGCACGAGGCTATCCCGGCCCCCTGGAGCGCCTGGACGCGCTGGGAGCGCTGCCGCCGGGATCCATCCTCGCCCACGGCGTGCACCTTTCGCGCGAGCAGGTGGAGCACGCCGCCGCGCTCGGCTGCTGGATCGTCCAGAACCCGCGCTCGAACCGCGGCAACGCCGTGGGCTATCCCGCAGCCCTCGGCGCGAGCGCGCGCGTGGCCCTGGGCACCGACGGCTACCCGGCCGACATGCGCGAAGAAGCGCGGGTGTTGCTCGAGGAGGCGCGCGCACACGGCGAGGACCCTGCGCTCGCCGCGCGGCGCCCCGAGGCCGGCCAGGCGGTGATCGCCGAGCGGTTCGGCGAGACGCAGGAGGCCATCACCCCGAAGAGCTTCGACCTCGAGGCGATCCGCGCGGAGGCGGCGGCGGAGGCGCCGGGCCTGTGGAAACGCATGGCGGAGCTATGAGCCAACTCGGACTCGAAACGGACATCGTAGATCGCGCCGTGTACGAGCGCACCGTGGCGCGCTTCCGCGAGACGCGGATCGTGCTGCCCACCTTCGCCCAGCTCGCCGACCCGGCGCTCATCCCCGCCGAGATCCACGCGGCGCTCGGAGCCGTGGATCCGGACGCGGCGCATCCGCTCAACCTGTTCCGCGTCCACTGGTACAACGACGCGAGCCGGCGCGGGCGGGCCGCCGTGCCGGAGCATCTCGTGCTCCCCGAAGCGCTGACCGGCGTCGCGGCCAGGATCGTCGTCGCGTTGGGCGACCGGTTCCCGCTGATCCGGGCGCACAAGGTGCTGGCCGCCTACGGCTGTCTCGCGCCGCGGATCATCACGGGCCGGTTCGATCCCACCGCCCAGAAAGCGCTGTGGCCCTCGACCGGCAACTACTGCCGCGGCGGCGTCGCCATCTCCCGAATCCTGGGCTGCCGGGGCGTCGCGATCCTGCCGGAAGGGATGAGCGAGGAGCGATTCCGCTGGCTGGAGGCCTGGGTCGCCGACCCGGCCGACATCATTCGGACCCCGGGCTCGGAGAGCAACGTCAAGGAGATCTACGACAGGTGCGCGGAGCAGGGGCGGGACCCCGCGAAAGTCGTCTTCAACCAGTTCCGGGAGTTCGGCAACCACCTCGCGCACTACCTCTGCACCGGCCGGGCCCTCGCGCGGCTCTTCGAGGCGGTCAAGGCGCGGCACCCGGCGCTCGAGCTGCGGGCCTTCGTGTCGGCCTCCGGCTCCGCCGGCACGCTTGGCGCGGGCGATTACCTGAAGGAGCGCTACGGCTCTCTGGTCGTGGCCGCCGAGGCGCTCGAGTGCCCGACCATGCTCGAGAACGGGTTCGGCGACCACAACATCCAGGGCATCGGCGACAAGCACATCCCGCTCATCCACAACGTGATGAACACCGATGTCGTGGTGGGCGTGTCGGACCAGACCACCGACCGGCTGAACGTGCTGTTCAACAGCGAGGAGGGACGCGCCCTGCTGCGCGCGCGCGGCGTGGGCGAGGACGCGGTCTCGCTCCTTCCGGCCTTCGGCCTGTCGAGCATCTGCAACGTGGTGGCCGCCATCAAGGCCGCGAAGGCGCTGGGCCTCGGCCCGGAGAACGTCGTGCTCACCGTCGCCACCGACGGCGCCGCGATGTACGCCTCGGAGCGGCCCAAGGCCGTCGAACGGTACTTCGGGGGGCAGTTCGACGCCGCGCGCGCCGCCGAGACGTTCGCCCACCACCTGCTCGAGGCCGACACCGACCACGTTCTGCTCGCCGAGGAGGCGGACCGCCGGCGGATCTTCAACCTCGGCTACTTCACGTGGGTGGAGCAGCAGGGGGTGTCGCTGGCCGACTTCGAGGTGCGGCGCGACCAGGCGTTCTGGCGCGGCCTGCGCGCGCTGCTGCCGACGTGGGACGCTCTGAACGCCGAGTTCAACGGCCGCACGGGACTGGCGTGACGGGCACGGCGACGAGCCTGGTGTGCGCCGGCTGCGGCACCGTCCCGCCGCCGCCCGAGAAGGAGCCGTATCCGTTCCGCTGCACGCGGGCCGGCCGCGGCGACGGCGACCATGTCGTGAGGCGGGTGGTCAACGCGTTCAAGGTCGAGTTCGCCCGGGGCGACGACCCCAACCCGTTCATCCGCCACCGCGAGCTGCTGCACTCCTACCACGCGGCGCGCCGCCGCGGCCTGGACGACGCGGCCTACGTGGACCTGGTCCGGCGCCTCGACGACGCCGTGGCCGGCGTGGACGGGCGCGGCTTCCGGACGACGCCGTTCGGACGGAACGCGGCGCTCAGCGAGCGCCTGGGGTTCGACACAGCGGGCGGCGTGTGGGTCAAGGACGAGACCGGCAACGTGTCCGGGTCGCACAAGGGCCGCCACCTCATGGGCATCCTGCTCTACCTCCAGGTGGTCGAGCGGCGCGAGCGGCCGCCGCTCGCCATCGCGAGCTGCGGCAACGCGGCTCTGGCGGCCGCGGTCCTGGCGCGGGCGGCGGGCCGCCCGCTCCGGGTGTTCGTGCCGCCGAACGCCGACCCGAACGTGCTCGAGCGGCTGGGCGCCCTCGGCGCCGACATCGCGACCTGCCCCCGCGAGCCGGGCGCGCGCGGCGACCCCTGCATTCTCCGGTTCCGCGAGGCGGTCCGGGAGGGGGAGGGCGCGCTGCCGTTCTGCTGCCAGGGGGCCGAGAACGGTCTCACCATCGAGGGCGGCGAGACCCTCGCCTACGAGATGATCGCGGCGCTCGGCGGGACGGCGCTCGACCACCTCGTCGTCCAGGTGGGCGGCGGCGCGCTGGCAAGCGCCTGCATCCAGGCGTTCACGCTCGCCGCTCGGGCCGGCTGGCTGAAGCAGACGACGCGGTTCCACACCGTGCAGACCTCCGGGGCCTGGCCCCTCAAGCGCGCCTGGGACCGGATCGCCGAGCGGCTGCGCGCCGCCAGCGTGCCGGAGGTCCTGGACTACGCCGCCAAGCACCGGTCCGAGTTCATGTGGCCGTGGGAGGAGGAGCCGCGCAGCATCGCCCGCGGCATCCTGGACGACGAGACGTACGACTGGCTGGCCGTGGTCAGGGGAATGCTGGCCACGGGCGGCCACCCGATCGTGGTCGCGGAGGAGACGCTCATCGCGGCCAACGCGCTCGCACGGGAGACCACGGCGAGCGACGTGGACCACACCGGCTCGGCCGGACTCGCCGGACTGCTCGAGCTTCGGGCCTCGGGCGCGCTCGCGCCGGGCGAGAAGGTCGCGATCATCTTCACCGGCGCGCGGCGCTGAGCTGCCGCCGCGCCGGACCGCGCGCGACTGGGTGGAGCTACGCGGCGCCGAGGCTGACCTCACGATTGCTGCCAACGAGTACGCGCCGCAGATTGGCCGTGGCTGGACGATTGAGCACTGTGAGCACCTGCACCTGGAGGGACATATGTCTGCCCCTCTCCCAACCGGTGGCATTTGGACCCGCCGAGCCCAGGGTCCGAGCTTTGTCCTGGTCAGTGCCATGGCTGTGCTGGCGCTCGCGAGCTGCGGCGGGGAGCGCGCTCCCGGCCGACGCCATGTGGCGAGTCAGATCCGCTTCCTGCGCGGCTGTTGCGCCTGCTACGGCATAAACACCGACGGCTCCGGGATCACGAGGCTGAGCGACCTGTGTGGGGAACGCGGCACATGGTCCCCTGATGGTGCTAAGCTCGCGGACGTGGTGGAAGACCTCGCCACTGGGCAGGAACCTACCGAGATCGTTGTCAGCGGTGTCGGCGGTTCCGGCCGCATTCTGTTCTACATCAGCCCCGCGACGGACGACTCCGATCCCGCGTGGTCGCCCGACGGCACCAAGTTGGCCTTCGCGAGCCGGGGCGACATCTACGTCATCAACGCTGACGGGTCCGGGCTGAGAAACCTGACCAACGAGCGGGCACTCTTGGCCTGGGATCCTGCCTGGTCGCGCGACGGCACCAGGCTGGCCTTCGTGAGCCGCTGGGACATCTACGTCGTCAACGCCGACGGCTCCGGCGTCATGAGGCTCACCGACCACCCGGCGTGGGATGCCAATCCGAGGTGGTCACCCGACGGCACGAAGCTGGCCTTCCTGAGCGAGCGCGACGACACGCTCAGACGGGTCGACCGCAGGAAGGAGATCTACGCCATCAACGCCGACGGCTCCGGGCTAAGAAACCTGACCAACGACCCGGCGGACGACTGCTGCTTCGCGTGGTCGCCCGACGGCAGCAAGCTCGCCTTCGTGAGCGATCGCCGGGGCGACAAGGAAATCTACATCGTCAATTCCGATGGCTCCGGCCTCACGCAGTATGGCTTCCAGGGGGCGGAGGACACCGACCCCGCGTGGTCCCTCGACGGCGCTATGCTGGCCTTCGCGAGCAGGGTTACCGGAGACTTCGACATCTATGTCATGAACGCCGACGGCTCCGGGCTGAGAAGTCTGACCGACGACCCGGCGGACGATCGCTTTCCAGTGTGGTTGCCCGCCAGTCAGCCGTCGGCGACGCCTACTGCGGCCGGGGCCGAACCTCCAACGATCGTCACGCCTGAATCCGTCACGGAGTCCTTCGGGCCCCGGTTCGCCGCGCTCGATAGCGCACTGGCCCCCGTGCTGGCGGCGCTTGACTCGGCTCAGGCGAGGCTGCGGCGCGACTCCGGCACGGCTCGCGCCGATTCCGCCTTTGTGGCCTTTGGTGACGGATATGTGCAGCGGGTTCCCTATTGGGGGGATGAGTTTGAGGAGTGGCTTCAGAGCGATCGCGCGGCCCGGGATTCCGCCGCGGAGTTCTACTTCTCACGGGGGCTGATTCTCAACGTGAGCGAAGGCACTTACTGGCTGACGGCGAACTCCGGCTTCCTGCTGCGGCGGCTCGGGGCGTACCTGACGCGCCCGATGCGGAGCTACGTCGAGATCCTTGAGCGGCAGCAAGAGGGCATGTACGAGTCAGATGGCGGCCTGCTCATTTCCTGGGATGAGCTCGCCGAACGCATCATAGCGTGGGAGGCGTTCCTGGAGGGCAATCCGGGCTTTGCCCTTCGGGGCGACGCGGAGAACTGGTACGATAGATACCTGGGCGCGTACGTGTCCGGCTTGGAGAATACGCCGCTCTTCGACAGCCGCCCTCCCCTGGGACCTTATGGAACTGGGAGGTTGAGAGGCGATGTGCGAGCCAGCTACGAGCGCCTGGTGGCTCGGCACGGCCAGACTCAGGCCGCTCGTTTCGTCAGAGGCCTGCTGGAGGTCCTGCAGCGCGTCGGCTACAGCGACGGCCCCGAGCGTGAGGAGTATCTGCGGACCACGCCCCGGCCAACGCCTGGGAGGCGTCGCCCCGGCGGCTGAGTTATCGGGCGACCTGCAGCATAACTCGGCGCTGGCCGAGTTACCGAGCAGTCCGACGCGTAAGGCGGCTGGGGCCGAGTTATCGTGTGGGCGGGCGGCGGAGAGCGAAGGCCAATTGCTGATAAAACTAGTTCTAGTTAGGCAACTTGCCGGCGTCGTCTTAGGACGAGCCGGACCTGGACGCCTGCCTGCGCCAGCATCCTCACCAACGTGTCAATACTGAAAAGGTCAATCCGCCCCCGCACTAGGTCGCTCACGCGGGGCTGCCTTACCCCAAAGAGCTTCGCCGCCGCGGCCTGCGTCAGCCCCCGACGCTCAATCAGCTTGCGGATTTGAATCATGAGCTCCGAGCGCAGCCGCAGATTCTCCGCTTCCTGCGCGTCGAACCCCAGGTCTCGAAACACGTTCCCGCTCGAACGCTCAACCTTGGTTGCCATTGCTGCCTCCTAGCGGCGCCGTCGCCGCTGTTGCTCCAAGTCCCGCAACCGCTTGCGGTCCAACTCTATGTCCACTTCCGCCGTCCGCCGGGTCCGCTTCTGAAAGGCGTGCAAGACGCAGATCCCCTCCTCAAACTTCGCTACGTAAAGCACCCGGAACGCCCCACCCATGTCCACGCGCAGTTCGATTGCCCCGGCCCCGACCGTCGGCATCGGCTTCCAGCTACTGGGTGCGAGGCCCTGCTGCACCTGAAACAGCTCGTGGCCAACGACCTGCCGCGTGTCCTTGGGGAACGCGCGGACGGCTCGGCGAGAAGAGCCAAGCCACAGCAGCGGCTTGATGGCCATCCGCTAATATACAAGTATTTGAATGACCGGGCAAGTTGCCTAACCCGCGCCTGCACCCTCACGGGCGCTTTCGCTGGTAAGGAAGCCGTTCATTTGCGCGCCCGCGACGATCCATGCACGTTTGAGCACTGCGCCGCCCAACGGGTGAGTCGCCCCTAGGTGAAGCGCAGATCGTTAGGGCGCAAGGGATCACAGCTATGCGACTCCGTGACTGGCTGCGAGGCGCGCAGCCCACTCTCGCGAACCGAGACTCAAGTATCACGATCCACCGCCTTCCCGCATCCAAGAATCCGTTTGGCGTGGAACTCTGGGACTGCAGTGCCTTCACGCAATCCATGTTCTCGACCACGGCCAATCCGCAGCTCGCCGCGTCATTTACGGCACTTCGTGCCTCCGCAGGCGTCGAGTATCGGACTCAAGAGGTGCCAGACGCTCAAGCGCGAGACTGCGATCTTCAATACGCGTGCAATGGCGAATTCGAGGACGGCGCGGTATTCAAGGCCCAGGAAATGGAGGACAAGTGGGACATCTATCTCTACCGGCCCTATCTCTTCTTCGCGCGCAGCTGGAGCGGCCAGCTGACTTACCGCGCCACCGTGGCGTTTGAACAAGGACACGTGCGGGTTTCCAGAGTCGAGTGCCCGGCCGCCGAGGAGCCGGAGTTTGCTCGCCGCGTCGTTGACTACCTGATTCGGAGTCACTTGCTCGGGTTCCAGGTCCCGCATCCACTCCCAGCCGACCTGCCGGCGGAACCCGAGAAGATTGCAGCCACCTCCTTCTCTCTCTTCGGTCGACGCTGCCTCTACGGCTCGTACGCAGACACCACCCTCGTTCGTGCAAGCGCGCCTTAGCCCTGCGGCCGGGCGCAGCGCACGCTCGCGGCCTAGCCCGCCTCCCGCTCGATCACCGTCCCCGCCCTGCCGGCCATCGCCTCCTCGAGCTGCGCTGGACAGGTGACGATCGCCCGCCGCCCGCCGCCCTCGAGGAAGTGGATGATCGCCTGGA
>JACQVG010000145.1 GCA_016209905.1 Gemmatimonadota bacterium
GCCGGCTAAGGCGGCGCCGGAACTTGGCTTAGGTAGGGGCCCCCCCCACCCTTGCGCGCCCTGCGGGCGATCCGTATTATGGCGCGTCCGTGCTCTTTCTTGTTCGCGGGAGGGTGCGCCTGGCGATCCAAGCGTCGTTCGGACATCGTCTCATCAAGCGATCATTATTCATTCGTCCTCTCGAACGGCGCGAGCCGTGACGGGCGATCGGCGCCATCGAGTCGGGCGATGAGTGCGCTTCGGCAACCATACTGCGTGAGGACGCAGCCATGAATACTCCGAGCATTCGGCAGTGGTGCGGAGCCGTGGTGCTGGCCGGCCTGCTGGGCGGGCTGACCGTGACGGCAAGCGCGCAGCAGAGCCAGGTCGCCGGTCGGGTGACCGCCCAAGCCACGCAGGAGCCGCTGGCCGGCGTGCAGGTCACGCTCGGCGAGACGATGCGCGGCGCCCTGACCGACCAGGACGGCCGGTACCGGATCCAGAACGTCGCGGCGGGACGGGTCGAGCTGCGGGTTCGGTACATCGGGTACGCCATCTCGACCCGCGTCCTCACCGTCGCGGCGGGCGAGACAGCAGTGGCCGATTTCGCCCTCTCGACGAGCGCGGTCATGCTGGACGAGGTCGTTGTGACTGCCACCGGTGATCATCGGGCCCGCGAGGTGGGCAACGTCGTGTCCCACGTCGCGGTGGCCGAGGTGGTCGAGACCGGCCCGATCGCGAACATGAACGACCTCCTCGTCGCCAAGGCGCCCGGGGTGCAGGTCCTGCCCGGGAACCTGACCGGCGCGGGAGCCCGGGTGCGCGTCCGCGGCACCAACAGCCTCTCGCTCAACAACGAGCCGATTTACGTCATAGACGGCATCCGGATGGAGAGCAGCGTCGGCTCCTCCAGCATCGGCATCGGCGGCACGAACCCCAGCCGGGTGAACGACATCAACCCGGACGAGATCGAGTCCATCGAGATCGTGAAGGGGCCATCGGCGTCCACGCTGTACGGCACCGCCGCGGCGAACGGGGTGATCGTCATCAGGACCAAGCGGGGCCGGCCGGGGCCAGCGCGGTGGACCGCGTACGCGGAGCAGGGCATCATCAGAGATTACAACACCTACCCGACCGCGTACCGCGGCTGGCGGACGGGCACCACCTCTTCGACGAACTCCACGCCGACCAACGGCGTGCAGTGCATCCTGACGCAGGTGGCTTCGGGCGCGTGCGTCCAGGACAGCGTGAGCCGATACAACCTGTTCGAGGATCCCGTCGCCTCGCCCAACGCCACCGGCCACCGGCAGCAGTATGGCCTCCAGGTCTCCGGCGGGTCGGAGGCCGCGCAGTACTTCCTCTCGGGCGAGTGGGAGGACGAGGTCGGATACCTCAAGATGCCGCCTTTCGCGGTGGACACGGTTCTCGCCCGCCGGGCCCTGAGCAGCGAGGACGATATTCCCGAGGAGCAGCTTAGGCCCAATGCTCGCCGGAGGACCAGCGTCCGAGCGAATGTCCAGGCCGCGCTGAGCGACCGGCTCGACGTCTCGGCGTCCAGCGGCTTCGTGAGCAGCACGCAGCGGCTGCCGCAGACGCAAAACAACGTGACCGGCCTGCTCTCCAACGCCTATGGCGGGCCGGGCAACCGGGACAACGGACGCTTCGGCTACCGGGCCTTTACCCCGGACGAGTCGTTCTCGCATACGACGACCCAGAACATCAACCGGTTCATCGGGAGCGGCACGGCGAACTGGCGGCCCACGAGCTGGCTGAGCGCGAGGATCGGAGGCGGGGTGGACTTCACCAGCCGGGAGGATTCCGAGCTCTGCCGCCGGGACGAGTGCGTGAACTTCGCCACCCGAAAGCTCGGCTTCAAGGGAAACAACCGCACGACCTTCGCGAATTACACCTTTGACGGCAGCACTACCGCCAGGTTCAGCGTGAGCTCGGCGCTCGCTTCCCGGACCACCGCCGGGGTGCAGTACGTTCACGAGCGCTTCGCGCGAAACGGCGCATTCGCCGAAGACCTCACGCCGGGGGCGACGACGGTGAGCGCGGGGGCGATCCCGTCGGCCGACGAGACCACCACCGAGTCCATCACGCTCGGCGCGTACGTGGAGCAGACGTTCAGCTACCGGGATCGGCTGTTCCTCACCGGCGCCGTGCGGTGGGACGACCACAGCGCGTTCGGCGCGGACTTCAGGGCCGTCCGCTACCCCAAGCTGAGCCTCTCGTACGTGATCTCGGAGGAGCGGTTCTTCCCCCGCTTCGGGGCACTGAACAGCTTGCGCCTCCGCGCCGCCTATGGGGCCTCCGGGAACCAGCCGGGAAGCAATGACGCGCTGCGCTTCTTCGCCCCGACGAGCTCCAGCGTGGACGGTGTGGACTCGCCGGCCTTGGTGTTCAGCGCCATCGGCAACAACGAGCTCAAGCCGGAACGGGCCACGGAGGTCGAGCTCGGATTCGACGCCAGCCTGTTCGATAACCGGCTCAGCCTGGAGTTCACCTACTACAACAAGGTGACGAAGGATGCCCTGGTCTCCCGCATCGTGGCCCCGTCGGTGGGGGCGAGCACGAGTCGCTTCGAGAACATCGGCTCGGTCAGGAACAGCGGCGTCGAGGGCCTGCTGACCGCCCGCATCGTTGACCGTCGCGACTTCGGCTGGGACCTGACGATCAACGGCTCCCACAACTCGAACGTCCTGGAGGATTTGGGCGGGGTGCCGCCGATCATCAGCACCACGCGGCAGCAGCGGGAGGGCTTCCCGCTCGACGGGTTCTGGCAGCGGCCGTACACCTACCAGGACCTGGACGGGGACGGGATCATCACGCGCACCGAGATCTCGGTCGCCGACAGCGCCGTCTTCGTCGGGTACGATGTGCCGAGGACGGAGATCACGCTCTCCACCGGGTTCGACCTCCTCAACCGCAGGCTCCGCCTCAGCGGCCTGTTCGACTTCAAGGGCGGGCATCATCTGCTGAACGGCACCGAGCGAATCCGCTGCCAGTCGCGGCTCAACTGTCGCGGGCTGGTGGATCGCACCGCTTCGCTCTACGAGCAGGCGCGGTCCGTCGCGCTGCGCGAGAGCGGGACCACGACGCAGCAAGGATTCATGGAGAAAGCGGACTTCGTCCGGTTCCGGGAGCTGTCCGCGACGCTCAACCTCCCCGATTCGTGGGCCAGGGCATTCGGGGCCGGCCGCGTGAGCTTCACGGCCGCCGGCCGGAACCTCTGGATCAACACCGATTACCTCGGCGTCGATCCGGAGAGCAACTTCTTTTCCGGTTCTCTTGGCACCGTGAGCGACTTCCAGACCGAGGGGCCGCCCAGCTACTGGACCTTCCGGCTCAACGTGGGGTTCTGAGGTCCTGGCGGTGGCAAGCCGTAGCCTCGACTCTTCGAGAGGGTAGGCGCTCATGACACGACGCAAGACGCACCGGCGGTTCCTGGGCGCGCTGGGCCTCCTGGGCCTCGCGACGCTGCCCATCCAGGGCTGCGACCCGAATAGCATTCTCCAGGTCACGGATCCGGACATCATCCTGGACGCCACGTCGGCGTCCGGCGCCCTGGCCCTGAAGAACGGCGTGATTCTCCGGATGGCGCAGGCGACGAACGGCATCCAGGGTCCCGACGCCCTGTTCATTTACAGCGGCCTTCTGGCCGACGAGTGGCGGTCGGGGGACACGTTCGTCCAGCGCAACGACATGGATCAGCGGCGCTTCGACCCCACCAACACTTTCCTCGCCGGATCGTTCCGCGCGCTCAACCGGGTCCGCGTCGAGGGGGGGGCGGCGATCACGGCCCTGCGCACGTACTCGCCCACGCCCGCAGCGAACATCGGGCAGATGTTCGCCTTCATCGCGTTCGCGGAGAACCTGGCCGGCGAGCTGTACTGCAACGGGGTGCCGCTCAGCAACCTGGCGGGCCGCACGCTGGAGTTCGGGGACCCGCTCTCCGTGGACTCCGTCTTCACGCGGGCCGTCTCCTTCAGCGACTCCGCCCTCGCCAACGTGACGGGCGAGGTCGCGTCGCGGATCACGAACCTCGCGGCCGTGGTCAAGGGGCGCGCGCTCCTAAACCGCGGGCAGTTCGCGGCCGCGGCGACGGCCGTGACCTCGGTCCCGACGACATTCCGCTTCGACGTCACGCACTCCCTGACCGTCAACGACAATCAAAACTGGGCGCTGAATCCCAACGCCAAGCGCTACACGATGGCGGATTTGGAGGGAGGGAACGGACTCCCCTTCTCGACCGCCAACGACCCGCGCGTCGTGAGGAAGATCGGCGGGAGCATCTTCGACAGCGCCTTCCCCATCACCCTCATCTCGCAGGGCATCTGGGGCCGCACCACTTCGATCGCGATCGCGACCGGCATCGAGGCCCGGCTCATCGAGGCCGAAGCGGCGCTCCAGGCGGGCGGCGTCTCCGGGTGGCTCTCGATCATCAACACCCTGCGGACGAACACCGCCCTGTATCCGACGCCGCAGACGGGCTTCACGGCGGGCGCCGCCCTGACGGCCGTCGCCGATCCGGGGACGGCCGCCGGGCGCGTGGACCTGATGTTCCGTGAGCGCGCGTTCTGGATGTTTGGGACGGGGCACCGCCTGGGCGACCTCAGGCGACTCATCCGGCAGTACGGCCGGGACTCGGAGGCCGTCTTCCCGACGGGGGCGTTCTTCAAGGGCGGGAACTACGAAGACGCAGTCACCCTGCCGGTTCCGTTCGACGAGAGGAACAACCCTCAGTTCGTGGAGTGCACCAACCGCTCCGCCTGATCCGGATGCCGGGGGAGGAGC
>JACQVG010000142.1 GCA_016209905.1 Gemmatimonadota bacterium
CTACCCGACTCTCGACGTGCGTGGAGTCGTCGGGGACTTCACGGACGACCTCGGCGCCCTGGGGCCCGGCGGCGGCCGGCTGGTGGCGTTCTTCGCCGGCACGATCGGCAACCTCCACCCCGGCGACGTCCCCCGCTTCCTCGGCCGCGTGAGCCGGCAGCTCGACGAAGGGGACGGGTTCCTGGTGGGCCTCGATCTCGTGAAGGGCGTCGAGCGCCTGGAAGCGGCGTACAACGACGCGGCCGGCGTCACCGCCGAGTTCAACCGGAACATTCTGCGGCATGTCAACGCGGAGCTGGATGCCGACTTCGATCCCGCGCGGTTCGAGCACGTCGCGTTCTACGACCGGGAGCGCGCGTGGATTGAGATGCGGCTGCGGGCCACCCGGGCATCCCGGGTGCGCATCCCCGGTGCCGGCCTGGAGCTGTGCTTCGACTCGGGGGACGAGATCCGCACGGAGATCAGCTGCAAGTACACGCGTGCCTCGTTCGCGGCGCGGCTGCCGGGCACCGGCCTGGCGCTGGACGCGTGGTACACCGATCCCGATCACCTCTTCGCGCTCGCCTTGCTGCGCCGGGGGGGGCGGGGGCGGGGGACGGGGCCGGCGCCGCGGGAATGAAGCTCGAGACGAAGCTGCGGGAGCGCCTGCTGGCGGCGTGGGAGCGGTCCGACGCCATCTTCGGCCTGCTCACAGCCGACGCGCTGCTCGCGCGGCCGATAGCGCTGCGCCAGCCGTTCATCTTCTACCTGGGTCATCTGCCGGCGTTCGGCTGGAACCAGGTGTGCCGCGGCGTGCTGGACCGCGGGGCGCTGCACGCGGAATTCGACGCGTTGTTCGCGCGGGGCATCGACCCCGTGGGCGTGGATCGCTTCGAGCCGGCCGACGCGGTCGGCTGGCCGGCGCCCGCGGAGGTGCTGGCGTACCGGGACCGGGTCCGCGGCGCGCTCCTCGAGTCGTTCGACGACGTGGCGGCGCGCGCGGACCTGGACCTCCTGGCCGACGGCGGGCGGATCTTCGCCATGGTGATCGAGCACGAGCTGATGCACCACGAGACGCTCCTCTACATGGTTCAGCAACTGCCGGGTGATCGCAAGGTGAAGCCGCGGGATCTGCCCGCGTATCGCTTCGGCGGCGCGGCGAAGCGGCGCGAGGTCCTGATACCGGGCGGCGCCGTGAGGCTCGGGGCCGCCTTCGAGCGCACAACGTTCGGTTGGGACAACGAGTTCCCGGAGCACGAGACCGGCGTGGACGGATTCGTGATGGACACGACGCCGGTGCGCAACGGGGAGTTCCTCCGGTTCGTGGAAGCCGGCGGGTACGACCGCCCGGAGTCGTGGAGCGGCGAGGCCTGGGCGTGGCTCCGGAGGGTGCAGCACTGCCATCCCTCGTTGTGGCGGCGCGACGGCGCGAGGTGGCGCTACCGCACGCTGTTCGACGAGCTGGCCCTGGAGGAGGCGGCGGATTGGCCGGTGTACGTGAGCTGGGCGGAGGCCGACGCCTACGCCCGGTGGAGCGGCCAGCGCCTGCCCACGGAGGCCGAGTTCCACCGCGCCGCCTACGGCGCGCGGGACGGCGAGCTCCGGGCGTATCCCTGGGGCGACGCCGCGCCGGGCCCCGAGCAGGGCAACTTCGCCTTCCGTCACTGGGCGCCGACGCCCGTGGGCTCCCACCCGGAGGGCGCCAGCGCATGGGGCGTCGAGGAGCTGGTCGGGAACGGCTGGGAGTGGACTCGGAGCCGATTCGCGCCGTACCCCGGCTTCACGGCCTACGCGCGCACCTATCCCGGCTACTCGGCCGACTTCTTCGACGAGAAGCACTACGTGCTGCTCGGCGGGTCGTGGGCGACGGACGTCGCGCTGATCCGGCGCAGCTTCCGCAACTGGTTCCAGCCGCACTATCCCTACGTGTTCGCCAAGTTCCGGTGTGTCGCCCCAGCCTGAGGCCGCCGCGCCGTTCGTCGCCTGTCGCGGCGTCTCCGTCCGCGTCGAGGGCGGCCAGTACGCGGTCCGGGACCTCACGCTCGACGTCATGGCCGGCGAGACCCTGGTTCTTCTGGGCCGGAGCGGATCGGGCAAGACCACGACGCTGAAGCTGATGAACGGGCTCCGGCTGCCGACCTCGGGCGAGGTAACGGTGGACGGACGCGCCACGAGCGCCTGGGAGCCGCACCGCCTGCGCCGGCGGATCGGCTACGTCATCCAGGAGGTGGGGCTCTTTCCGCACTTCACGGTCGAGCGCAACGTCGCGCTCGTGCCTTCGCTCGAGGGATGGGAGCCCGGCCGGATCCGGGGTCGGGTCGAGGAGCTCCTCGTCCTGGTGGGCCTCGAGCCGAAGCGGTTTCGCGGCCGGTATCCGCACGAGCTCTCGGGCGGCCAGCGACAGCGGGTCGGGATCGCGCGCGCCCTCGCGGCCGACCCGCCGCTCCTGCTCCTCGACGAGCCGTTCGGCGCGCTCGACCCGCTCACGCGCGCCGAGCTGCAGCGGGAGTTTCGTGACCTCAGCACGCGGCTCGGCAAGACGACCGTGTTCGTGACGCACGACGTGCGCGAAGCGATGGCGCTCGCCTCGCGTCTCGCGCTGCTGGCCGAAGGCGGCATCGCGTTCCTGGGTGCTCCGGAGACGTTGCGGGGCGCGACGCATCCGGAGGCCCGCGCGTTCGCCGAGGTGCTGGACGCGTGAGCGTGATCGAGTTCTTCGTCCGGAACCGCGCCGAGGCGCTCCAGCTCGTGCTGCAGCACCTGGTGCTGGTGGGCGCCTCGATTGGAATCTCGGTAGCCGTCGGGGTGCCGCTCGGCGTCCTGCTCACGCGGCGGCGCGCGTGGAGCGGCCCGGTGCTCGGCCTCGCCAACGTGTTGCAGACCGTCCCCAGCCTGGCGCTGTTCGGGTTCCTGATTCCGCTGCCGTTTCTGGGCGGGGTGGGCGCGCGCACGGCGATCGTGGCGCTGGTGGTGTACGGCCTGCTGCCGATCATCCGCAATACGTACACGGGCATCCGGGCCATAGACCCCGCGGTGCGCGAGGCGGGGCGGGGAATGGGGATGACGGACGGGGAGCTGCTGCGGCAGGTCGAGATCCCGCTCGCGATGGGGGTCATCATGGCCGGCGTGCGCGTGGCGACGGTCGTGGGGATCGGCGTGGCGACGATCGCGGCGGCCATCGGGGCGGGCGGGCTCGGCGTCTACATCTTCCGCGGGGTCGCGATGGTGGACGACACCCTGATCCTGGCGGGCGCGCTGCCCGCCGCCCTGATGGCGCTGCTCGCCGATTTCGCGCTGGGCCGGCTGGAGCGCCGCCTGACGCCGGCGGGGCTCAGGCGACGGGCTCGTGCGTCCTCGGTGTGAGCCCGCGCCGGGGCGGCGGGGCGCCCTGGCACGGCTCGTCCCGATGGCGATCCTGCTCGCGCTGGCCGCGTGCGGCGGAGGCGAGCGCGTCGTCGTCGGCTCCAAGAACTTCACCGAGCAGGACATCCTGGGCGAGATCGTCGCGCAGCAGATCGAGCGGCGGACCGGTCTCATCGTCGAGCGGCGGTTCCATCTGGGCGGGACGTTCGTCTGCCACCGCGCGCTCACTGGGGGCGAGATTGACCTGTACGTCGAGTACACCGGCACGGCGCTGGTGGCCATCCTGGAGCAGGGCGCCGTGACCGATCCCGACTCCGCGCTGGCCCTCGTTCGGGCGGCGTACGCCGAGCGGTTCGGCGCGGCGTGGCTACCGCCGCTCGGCTTCGACAACACGTTCGCGATGATCGTGCGGGGCGCGGACGCGCGACGCCTGGGGCTCACGACGATCTCGCAGGCGGCGCGCCACGCGCCGGGGTGGCGCGCCGGGTTCGGCTATGAGTTCATGGAGCGGGCCGACGGCTTCGCCGGGCTCGCCCGCGCCTACGCCCTGCGCTTCGCGGGGCCGCCGCGCGTGATGGACCTCGGCCTCACCTACCGCGCGCTCGCCGACGGCCAGGTGGACCTGATCGCGGGGAACTCCACTGACGGGCAGATCGAGGCGTTGCGCCTCTTCGCGCTCGCCGACGACCGGCACTACTTCCCCCCGTACCAGGCTGCGCCGGTGGTGCGGCGGGAGACGCTCCGGCGCCATCCCGAAGTCGGCGGGGCGCTCCGGGAGCTGGCGGGAACGATCGGCGACGCCGCGATGCGCCGGATGAACTACCTCGTGGACGTGGAGCACCGCGACATCGCCGAGGTGGCGCGCGATTTTCTTTCCCGGCTCGCGGCCGCCGACGAGCGGGCGATACCCGGCCGGTAGGTCGCGGCTCTGGCGGAGGTCGGCACGGCCCGGTAGTCTAGGTGGTCCGGAACCCCGAGGAGCCGATCGTGTTCTTCTCCCGACGCGACTTCGTGTCCGCTGCGGCCGGCGCCGCAGCCGCCGCTTCGACCTTCCCCTCTTCGACGTTCGATTTCCTGGGCCTTCCCGCGCGGACGGTGGACCAGATGCTGCAGGACGCGCAGGTGGACCGGATCAGGCGCTACATCGCCGAGCACAAGGAGGAGCACATCCGGAAGGTGCAGGAGGACCTGCGCCAGCCCTCCGTCTCGTCGTGGAATCGCGGCGTCAGGGAGATGGCCGACCGCATGGTGCAGCACTTCCGCACCCTGGGATGCCAGGAAGCGAGCCTGGTGCCGACGGCCGGCTTTCCCGGCGTGTGGGCCTCCTACGACGCCCGCAAGCCGAAGACGATCGTCACCTACATGATGTACGACACCCAGCCGTTCGACGAGACGCGCTGGTCGAGCCCGCCGCTCGAGGCGCGCCGGGTGCGCATGGATCCGTTCCCGGAGGTGATCATCGCCCGCGGCGCGATCAACTCCAAGGGACCGAACCGCCTGGTCCTCAACGCCCTGGAGTCCATCATCGCGGTGACGGGGACGCTGCCGGTGAACGTGATGTTCACCTGCGATGGCGAGGAGGAGCAGGGCTCGCCTCACTTTCACGAGGTCCTGGATCCGTACCGCGACCGGCTGCGGCGCGCCGACGCGCTGCTGAATCCGGGGCCGTCCCAGGGACGCGACGGCGCGGTCTCGATGTCGCTCGGCAACAAGGGGATCATGTACCTGGAGCTCGAGGCGCACGGCTCGCGCTGGGGCCGCGGGCCCCAGCGGATGCCGATCCACTCCTCGCGCAAGGCGGTGCTCGACTCCCCCGTGTGGCGCCTCGTGGACGCGCTGCGCTCGATGTTCGACCCGGCGCAGAACCGCATCCTCGTGGCCGGGTTCGGCGACACGATCCGCGAGCCCGACGCCGAGGAGCGGGAGCTGATGCAGGTGCTCACCACCCGGTTCCGGGACCGGCTCTTCGCCACCGAGCGGGAGAACCTGGTGCGGTTCATGAACGACTGGACGCCGGAAGAGGCCGCCTGGCATCTGACGTTCGACACGACGATGAACATTGACGGCCTGTGGGCCGGCTACACGGGGCCGGGGGTGGCCACCATCCTGCCCGAGAAAGCGACCGTGAAGATCGACTCCCGGCTCGTGCCCAACCAGGAGGTGCGCGCGCACGCCGACCTGGTGCGCGCCCACCTCGACGCGCGCGGGTTTGGCGACCTCGAGATGCGGCGGCTGGGCGGCGGCGACGAGTGGTCGCAGACCAGCGTGCGGGCACCGGTGGTGCAGGCGGTGCTTGCGATGTACCGGCGCAACGGGATCGAGCCGATGGTCTGGCCGCGCACGGCGGGAAGCTCGCCGCAGTGGGAGTTCACGCGCCGCCTGGGCCTCGCGGCGGCGGGCGGGGGCATGGGGCACGGCTCCCGTGCGCACGCGGACGACGAGTACTTGGTCATCGAGGGGACGGACCGCGTGGCGGGGTTGGTGGGCGCGGAGCAGGCCGTCGTGGAGCTGCTGTACGCCTTCGCCAACTGGCCGGGCGGGGGCCGGAGCTAGGCCGGTCCGCCGGCACCGGCTTCCGTCCACCGAGGACCCCGTGTCCGTCGTCGGAACGAGCGTCCCCCGCAAGGACGGCCCGGCCAAGGTGGCTGGCGCCGCGCTCTACGTGGACGACATCGTGCTGCCGGGCATGCTCTACGGCAGGACGATCCGCGCGACCATCCCCTGCGGCCGCATCAAGTCCATCCGGCTCGACTTCGACCCGACCGGCTTCACGATCGTGGACTACCGGGACATCCCGGGCCGCAACGTCGTGGCGCTCATCGAGGACGACCAGCCGTGCCTGGTCGAGCGCGAGGTACGGCACGCGGCCGAAGCGATCCTCCTCCTGGCGCACGAGGACCGGGAGCGGCTGCTCGGCGCGAAGGTCGAGGTCGAGTACGAGCCGGGGACGCCGCTGTTAGATCCCGAGCGCTCGACCCGCGTCCACAAGCACCTCGTCATCGAGAAGGGCGACCTCGCGCCTGGGTTCGCGCACGCGGACCTGATCGTCGAGGGCGAGTACCGCACCGGCCACCAGGAGCACGTCTACATCGAGACGAATGGGTTCATCGCGGTCCCCGAGGACGGGGGGATCGCGGTCCACGGCTCGCTCCAGTGCCCGTACTACGTGCACAAGGCGCTCACCCAGCTGCTGGGCCTGCCGGACCGCAGGGTGCGCGTGATTCAGACGGAGCCGGGCGGCGGGTTCGGCGGCAAGGAAGAGTATCCCTCGATGATCGCCGGCCACGCCGCGCTCCTGGCGCTCAAGGCGAAGCGGCCCGTGAAGATCGTCTACGATCGCGCCGAGGACATGTGGGCCACGACCAAGCGCCACCCGAGCATCGTGCGGCACCGCACCGGGGTCACGGCCAAGGGCGGACTGGTCGCCATGGAGGTGGAGGTGCTCCTTGACGGCGGGGCGTACGTGACGCTGAGCCCCGTCGTGCTGTCCCGCGGCTGCATTCACGCCGCGGGCCCGTACCGCTGCGACAACGTGCGGATTGACGGCCGCGCCGTCTTCACGAACACCAACCCCAACGGCGCCTTCCGCGGCTTCGGCGCGCCGCAGACCGAGTTCGCCGTGGAGGTCCACGTGGACCGGATCGCCGAGCGGCTCGGGATCGATCCGGTGCGGCTGCGCGCGATCAACGCCCTCCGGCCCGGCGACACGACCGCCACGGGGCAGGTGATGGGCGAGGACTGCAGCGCGGGCATGGTTCTTGAAGAGGCGGCACGGCGCTCGGGCTTCCGCCGCAAGCGGCGCGCCTTTAAGGGGACGAACCGCGGCATCGGCCTCGCGCTGTTCTTCCACGGCTGCGGCTTCACGGGCAGCGGCGAGGTGCGGCTGGCGTCGAAGTGTTCGCTCGCCCTGACCGAGCGTGGGGTGCTGATCCTCACCGCCAGCACCGAGATCGGGCAGGGCACGCGCACGATCCACGCCCAGATCGTGGCCGACACCCTCGGCATCCCGTACCAGCAGGTGGAGGTCGCCGTGCCCGACACCGAGGTCGTCCCGGATAGCGGCCCGACCGTGGCCTCGCGGACCTGCATGGTCGTGGGGCGCATCCTCCAGCGCTGCGCGGAGGAAATGAAGCAACGCCTCGGCGGGCTGCCGCCGGACGAGTACCTGCGGCGGCACGGGCCGCTGGTCGTCACCAAGCAGTACGAGCCGCCGCCGGGGATCGCGTGGGACGACGCCACGTACCGCGGCGACGCGTACGCCACGTTCTCGTGGGCCTGCGACGTGGCCGAGGTGGAGCTCGACCCCGACACGTACGAAGTGAAGGTCCGGAAAATGACCGCCGTCCACGAGTTCGGCCGACCGATCCACCCGGTCCTTGCCCGGGGGCAGATCGAGGGGGGCACGGCGCAGGGCGTCGGCTACGCCCTGATCGAGCACGTAGTCATGAACGACGGTGCGATGGCGAACGCGCAGCTCACCAACTACACGATCCCCACCACTCTCGACACCCCCGCGATGAATGTCGTGATGCTCGAGAACCCGTACCC
>JACQVG010000143.1 GCA_016209905.1 Gemmatimonadota bacterium
GCGCCCGAGTGCGGCGGCTCCTGCAACATCATCAAGGCCTGGAGACTGACGATGTGGATCTATCGCCACCTGATCCGCTCGCCGAGGAGTCGCTCGCCCTGGCCGGTATTGGCATGGCCTCGGTGCTCGGGCGCGTCGCTCTCGGGCGACGGGCCGGGACCCGTGTCTTGCAGATCGGGCGCGACCCTGATGCCCCCTGGGTCACCTCCACCGGGCCCCGTCAGGCCCATCTTGAGGGCTTCGATCTCCACGCTAACCTGTTCGTACCAGCAGAAGACCGGGCGCGGCTCGGGCAGCTCTGCCGCTACCTGCTGCGCCCTCCGGTCGCCCAGGATCGCCTCCGGCTCACCGGCGACGGCCGCGTCCTGCTGGAGCTCAAGAGCGCCTGGGCTGACGGCACCAGCCACCTCCTCTTCGAGCCCCTGGAACTCCTGGAAAAGCTCGCCGCCCTGATCCCGACACCCCCATCAGACTGCACCACGTGAGAAACCACCGCGCGAATGCGTGACCGTCACCATGCGGGTCCATCCCCTGTATGGGATGCGTCTCGCCATGGTGCGCATGGAGCGTGATCGACAAGGCCGACGCTACGTCACCGCCGAACATCCCCGCGGGGGCAACATTCGCCTGCCGCTCGAATGGACCGACCGTGCGGCGCCGACCCCGCTGCCGAAGGTGCAGGGGCAGGAGGTCCGAGTCTCCGTCCAGAGACTCCTCACCCTGGCCAGCGCTGTCGAGGTCGCCCTCGCCAGAAAACTTGACCTAGCGGCGCCGGCTCCGGCACCTTGGTCGCAAGCTGAGCAAGCGACCACACCGTCCGAGCGCTCCGCCGGTCGAATGGTCGGCGCTGTCGGCGACCGTACAGTGCGACCTGCTCGGGGCGTGGGCGTCGCTGCTGCGCAAGGCCCTGTGTCCGAGCGCGGAGGGTGCCGATGAACGACAAGATCCGGCCGACGCATCTCGATCGGCGAGCGACCGTGTATCTGCGCCAGTCGACCCTCAAGCAGGTTCACGAGCATCGTGAGTCCACGGCGCGCCAGTATGCCTTGCGCGAGCGGGCCATCGAGTTGGGGTGGCCCGCCGAGCGGGTCGACGTCATCGACGAAGATCTCGGTCAGAGCGGATCCAGTGCGGAACAGCGCCGGGGCTTCCAGCGTCTGGCCGAGGATGTGACGCACGGGCGCGTCGGGGCCATCTACGCGCTCGAGGTCTCGCGGCTGGCCCGTTCCTCGGCCGACTGGCATCGGCTGCTGGAGCTGTGCGGCCTGGCCGATGTGGTCATCGTCGACGAGCAGGCCGTGTACTGCCCGCGCGATTTCAACGATCGGCTGCTGCTCGGTCTCAAGGGAACCATGAGCGAAGCCGAACAGTACTGGATGCGCCTGCGGCTGGAGGGCGGCCGGCTCAGCAAGGCCCGTCGCGGCGAGCTCTACTTCGTTCCCGCCTCCGGCTATGAGTGGGATCCCGTCATCTCCCGCTTTCGCTTGGATCCCGACGAGCAGGTGCAGCGGGCCATCCGGCTTGTCTTCGAGCGCTTCCGGCTGGACGGCAGCGCCTACGCGGTGGCCCGGTACTTCGCCCGGCACGGGCTCACGCTGCCCGCCCGCGATGTGCCCAGCCGTGAGCTGCGCTGGGGCCCGCCCCGGCAGACGTTGATTGGCAGCATCCTCCATAACCCCATCTACGCCGGAGCCTACGTCTACGGCCGATACGAGGAACGCCTCGGCCTCGTCGATGGCCAGCTGCGGCGGCGCAAGGCGACGCTGCCCCAGCCGGCGTGGCCCATCTGTCTTCGCGACCATCACCCGGCGTATATTAGCTGGGACGAGTTCATGGCCAATCAGAAGAAGCTCTACGAGAATCGAACGAGCTGCCTGACCGCCCTCGACCGGCGCGGCGCCGCCCGCGAGGGCCACGCCTTGCTCCAGGGGCTGGTGCTGTGCGGCCGGTGCGGCCACCGGATGAACACCCACTCCTGTGGCCCTCGGCGTCGGGCCGTCTATCAGTGTCACGCGAAGCTCCGCCCCGGTCTCTGCTGGTCGGTGCCCGCCCGGGCCATCGACCAGGCTGTGGTCGCGCTCTGTCTCGACGTGGTCAAACCGCCGGAAATCGAGCTCGCCTTGGCGGTGGTGCGCGAGGCCGAGCGCCAGGGCAGTGAGGTCGACCGTCAATGGGCGCTGCGGCTGGAGCGGGCGCGCTACGAAGCGCAGCTGGCCGAACGTCGCTACAAGGCTATCGACCCCGACCACCGCGTGGTGGCCCGCACGCTGGAGCGCGAGTGGAACGACACGCTCACCGAGCTGGAGCGGCTGGAGGGCGAGTACCACCGGGTGCGCCGACGCGAGAAGATCGACCTCACCGAGGAAGACCGGGCGCGCCTCTTGGCCTTGGCCAAGGATCTCCCGACGGTGTGGAACGCCGCGACGACGACCCACGCCGAACGCAAGACGCTCCTGCGCATGCTCGTACGCGAGGTGACCGTGAGCCCGATCGAGGTGCCCGCCCGCCAGACCCGCGTCCAGCTGCTGTGGCAGACCGGCGCCGTCAGCGACTTCACCGTGCCGCGCAAGGACAAGTACACGGCGCAGGCCACGCCGAAAGGCACGCTCGCGCTCCTGCGGGATCTGTACGCCACGAAGAACAAGGGCGACGGCGAGATCGCGGCCGAACTCAACCGCCGTGGCCTGCACACGGGCCTGAATCGTCCCTGGAATGTCGCGGCCGTCCGCCGGGTCCGCTACGATGTGGGACTCTATCGCCCGTCGCCGAAGTCGCGTCGGCCGCCGGACCGGAGTGCCGAGGGGCTCTATTCGGTCCACGCCGTGGCGGCGCGGATCGGCGTCAAGCCGGGCATGATTCGCTTTTGGGCGCGGACAGGCGTGCTGGATCCGGTGACGCACGGAGGCCCGGGACGGCCGCACTGGTTCAAGCTCGACGGCGCGACGGTGACCCGGCTGCAGGCCTACGCCGCGCAGTCTGCTCGCCGCCGCATCACGGGAGCCGAGGACCGAGGCCTGGGACAACAGGGCGACGAGCCGGCAACTCCTTCTCCTGACGTTCTGAGCGAACCGCCGCAACCTCGCCGGGCTCGTCAGCGAACGAGATAGTGAGGGAGCCACCCCTTGCGAGCCATTCACCCACGGCTTCCGCTGTCAATTTTGGTACCGCAGGAGGAGCATTGTGAGTGCATCATCCCGCGCCCCCGGATCAACCTCGTGCTCTACCACGGGGTTCTCGCCCCCCACTCGCGCCGGCGCCGCCGCGCCGTCACCTATGAGGAGCCGGGGCTCCCTCTGGGAAAACTCATGGCTGACCCCGCCGCGCCCGGTGTCTCCGAGCTCCAGGGCAAGGCTCCCGGGAAACCGCGCTCCTGGGCGTGGGCCGCCCTGATGCGCCGCGCCTTCGACATCGATGTGCTCGCCTGCCC
>JACQVG010000150.1 GCA_016209905.1 Gemmatimonadota bacterium
GCAGCAGGCCCGACGAACAGCCGCCTGCGCCGCCCTGCGACCCCTGAATGATGTAGTCGTCCACCCGGATGAAGCCTCCGCCGGCCCGGGCGTCGCCGGTGAGGAGCCCAGCCGTCCGCGGCGGGGGCTGAGGGCGGCTCCAGCCGCTGTAAAAGAAGCGGTGCGACCAGATGCTCGCCTCCGAGGCCGGGTTCACCGCGCGGCATTCGCCGCCGACCTCGGGATGCAGCAGGACCACGGCATCCACGAAACCGTCGTCGTCGCCGGAGTTCGGGATGTCGTCCGGGCCGTCGTTGTCGTATCGCCCGAAGTCCACTGCGGCGTCGAGCGCCGCGACCGCCTCCTCGATCATCCGCTGAATCCTGGCGTTGTCGCACAGTCCCTGACAGAAGTCCGGCGGCGTCCCCGTCGAGCCGCCCTCGTACACGCTGTCAATCTGCGAGAGCTGGACGACGCTCAGGACATCGCCGGTGACCGTGACGCGGTTGCGGGAGACCTCACCGTAGTACGTGGTGACGGAGTAGGGCGGCGCCGCCGTCCCGGACCACAGGAGGTTCGTCACGCTGGCGGTGTCGAAGGGGTTCGCGACGTTGGAGTAGGAGAACATGAAGGTCGGCACGCGGAGCGTGCCCGTCACCGCCGGCGGCGCTTCCCCCGCCGGGGCGGCGAGGCGGGCGTTCAGCGCCGGCCACTCCCGGCGGCCCCGCAGCCAAGCGCGCCGCTCCGACACGCGCCGCGCGCGCTCGCGCCAGCCGTGCGCGAAGTCGAACGCCCGGGGATCCCGCGCGAGCCGCTGGTAAAACCCCGCCGGCGGCCGCGCGCCCCCGCGCTCGCGGCCGCGCTGCAGGATGTCCGCGCCGCCGTCCTGCGCCCGCGTGGAGCCGGCGGCCAGCGCCACGCCCGCGCAGCCCAGCAGGGCCGCGACGCTCGCGCGCCGAAGGCCGCGCCACGCCGCCGATGTGGGCAGGGAGAGCACCACCACAAACCTACCGGCCAGGCGGAAAACGCGGTAGGTGGTGGCGCCGACGTGAGCCCCGTCACACCTCGCGGCTGACGATGACGGCCTCGGCGAGGGCCGAATCGAGCGCGATCCTCGCGGTGCCCACCCGCAGCACCAGCGCAGGCCGGCGTCGCTCCACCTCAACTTCCGTGCCCGGGAGCAACCCGAGGGCGAGGAGCTTGCGCAGGTCGCCGGAGCCGCGAGTCGCCAGGCGCGCGATGGTCCGGCGCTCCCCCGCCTCCAGGAGGGTGAGGCGCTCGGCCAAGAAGAAACCCGTCGAGATCGGGCAGCCGTCGCACGCCGCGGTGGATCCGCACATCACGCACTTCACGACCACACTCCCGCGGTGCGCAGCACCCGGCCCACCAGACCACCTGTTGCGAAGGCGACGGCCGTCGCGACGAGGAGCACCGTGACCGCCACCCTAAGGCCGCGCTCTTTCTTCATCATGAGGAACTGCGCGATGCACGGCACGAAGAGGGTGATCGTCACGGCGGCGCTCGTCAGGGCGGCCGGCGAGAGGGCGCCCTGGCGGGCGAGGTCGTACAGTCCGGCCGCGCCGAAATCGCGCCGGAAGAAACCGAAGAGAAAGGCGGACGCGGCCCCGACCGGCAGGCCGGCGGCACCGACGAGCGGCTCGAGGACGCGCACCGCCGCGCGGAAGAGACCGGTGAGGCTGCCGGCCCACAACAGCGCGCTGGCCAAGAGGAACAACGGGAAGATCTCCGCGAAGTACCAGCGCATGCGGGTCCCGGTCTTGAGCAGGACGTTGCGCAGCAGCGGCCGGCGGAGCGGCGGCAGCTCGAGGTAGAAGGACGCCGCCTCCCCCGGCATGAAGAGCGCGGCCAGCTTGCCGACGCCGAGAAAGACCGCGAGCAGCGTGAGCCCCCACACGCCGACCAATGCCGGCGTCGCGCTCAGGATGCCCATGACCACGCCCAGCTGCGCCGAACAGGGAATGGCGAGCGCGAGCAGCAAGGTCGCGATCACCCGCTCCCGCTTCGTCTCCAGCGTTCGGGTGACGAGCGTGGCCATCGTGCCGCAGCCGAAGCCGAGGATGAGCGGGATCACCGCGCGACCGGAGAGCCCGATCCTCTTGAGCGCTCGGTCGAGGAGCAGGGCCAGACGCGGCAAGTAGCCGGAGTCCTCGAGCAGCGCGAAGACCAGGAAGAACGCCGCGACGATGGGAAGCACGATGGCCACCGCGTACCGCACGCCGAGGGTGAAGAGGCCGTACGGGCCGACCAGGAGATCCGCCACGGACGGCCAGGGCAGCAGCCGGCCGACGAGCGCGGTCGCGGCGGGCGTCAACCATCGGTCGAAGGCGACGGCTTCGATCCAGTCCACCACCGTGCCCGCTCCGAAATTGCCGACGAAGCGGTAGAAGCCGAAGTAGAGGACGAGCGCGACGATCGGGAAGCCCGTCCACGGCGACAGCAGCACGCGGTCCATCCGTTCCTGCGCTCCCCGCCGCCGCCCGTCCGCCGGCGGCAGCACGCCGTCCAGCAACGCCAGCGCCATGCGGCTGCGGCTGACCGCGAGCGCGAGGGCGAATCCCTCGGCCCCGCCCCATTCCGCGTCCCGCCGGCCTCGGCTCACCGCCCACAGCTCGCCGGCGGCCTCCGCCGCGAGCCGCACACAGTCGTCATCACCCGCCAGCCCGAGCTCGGCGACTAGTGGTGCCGCGCCGCCGGCGACCGGAGTCAGCCCGGACGCGAGGTCCGCCACGACGGCCGAGAACGGCGCCGGCACGACCCAGCCATCGGTGGGCGGCTCGGCCGCCAGCGCCGCGCTCCGGAGCTCCTGGACGCCCTCGCCCGTCGTGGCCACCGTGCCGACCACCGGCACGCCGAGACGCTCGGCGAGGAGCGCGAGATCGGGCACCGCGCCCCGCGCGCGGGCTTCGTCGAGGAGATTGCACGCGATGACCAGGGGCCGGCCGAGCGACAGAAGTTGGAGCGCGAGCGGGAGGGACCGCGCCAGGTGCCCCACATCCATGACGAGGATGACGCTCTGGTCCCGCTCCTCGAGCAGGGCCCGGCGGGCGACCCGCTCCTCCTCGGTCACGGGGAGCAAAGAGTAGAGGCCGGGCGCGTCCACGATTTCGACCGTCCGGCCTCCGGCCGTGACGGAGCCCCGGGTCACCTCGACGGAAGTGCCGGGGTAGTTCGAGACGGTCGCATAAAGGCCCGTGAGCCGGCCGAACAGGGCGCTCTTGCCGGTATTCGGGGCGCCGACGAGGAGCCAGCGGCCCCGGCCAGGCGTAGCCTGTGGGCGGGAATCGAGTTGTGGATGGCAGGCGGCCGGCACGGGAGCCCCGAATGAGAACCGGCCAAAGGCAGAGCAGATATCGTGCCGCCGGAGCGGCCAGGCACGCCGACCTAGTCGAGTCAGGAATCCGTCGGCCCACCGGACGGGCTGATGAGGTCCTAGTCTTGGGTTCTGTGGACCTGTGGGAGGGTCCAGCCGACCAGGGTTCCGAGCACCGCGCCGGCCACGACGTCCGTGGGGAAGTGACGGCCGGCCACGACCCGCAGCGCACTGGTCGC
>JACQVG010000151.1 GCA_016209905.1 Gemmatimonadota bacterium
ACCAGGTGCTTCGGGCCCGAGGCGTCGGCGGTGATGAAGGGCAGGTTGATCTCCGTCTGCATCACGGTCGAGAGCTCGCACTTCGCCTTCTCCGCCGCCTCCTTGAGGCGCTGCAGCGCCATCGGGTCCTTGGAAAGGTCAATGCCCTGGTCGCGCTTGAACTCGGCCACGAGCCAGTCAATCACTCGCTGGTCGAGGTCGTCGCCGCCGAGGTGGGTGACGCCGTTGGTGGCCTTGACCTCGAAGACGCCTTCGGCGAGCTCGAGGATCGAGATGTCGTAGGTGCCTCCGCCCAGGTCGTAGACGGCGATCTTCTCTTCCTTCTTCTTTTCGAGGCCGTAGGCGAGGGCCGAGGCCGTCGGCTCGTTGATGATGCGCACGACGTCGAGGCCGGCGATCCTGCCGGCGTCCTTCGTCGCCTGCCGCTGCGAGTCGTTGAAATACGCGGGCACCGTGATCACGGCCTTCTCGACCTTGTGCCCGAGGTAGTCCTCCGCCGTTTGGCGCAGCTTCTGGAGGATCATCGCGGAGATCTCGGGCGGCGTGTAGCGCTTGCCGCCGATCTCCACGGATACCAGCTCGTTCTGGCCCGAGACGACGCGGTAGGGAACGCGCTTGCTCTCCTCGCGGATCTCACCCAGCCGCCGGCCCATGAACCGCTTGATGGAGAAAACGGTGTTGAGCGGGTTGGTAACCGCCTGGCGCTTCGCCACCTGGCCGACCAGTCGCTCACCGTCCTTGGTGAACGCCACCACCGACGGCGTGGTGCGCCCGCCCTCCGCATTCGGGATGACGACCGGGTCGCCGCCCTCCATGACGGCCACCACCGAATTCGTCGTGCCCAGATCGATGCCGATGATCTTCTCCGCCATGTGCCTCGCTCCGAACGCTGAGGGTGAAAGATGCGCCGCCGGTCCCTCCCGTCGCAAAGCAAGCGCTGTGCCAGGCTGATGCTGCCGTTTTCTGCCAGAACGACAGCCGTGGTAAGACCTTGTGGCGCTTGGCGGTGCGTTGACAGGCGGAACTGGCGGATTAGGTTGGCAGCGTGTTCCCCTACCGGGACGAGAACGACACCGAGCGGACCCCCTACGTCACCTTCGTGATCATCGGGCTCAACGCCCTGGCGTGGCTCGCGGTGCAGGGCGCCGGGTCCGAGGAGCCGCTCATCAGGTCGGTGTGCAACCTCGGCCTCATTCCCGGCGAGCTCATGGGGCGGGTGCAACCGGGCGACGGGTTCCGGATGAGCGAGGAGCTGGTCTGCCTGATGGATCCGGGACGGCAGATCTCGCACGTCTTCACCTCGATGTTTCTGCACGGCTCGTGGATCCACATACTGGGCAACATGTGGTTCCTGTGGATCTTCGGCAACAACGTCGAGGACTCGATGGGGCGCGGGCGATTCGTCGCCTTCTACCTGCTGTGCGGCATCGGCGCGGCGGCGATGCAGGTGGCCGCAAGCCCGGCGTCGGCCCTGCCGATGGTCGGGGCGTCGGGCGCGATCAGCGGAGTCATGGGCGCGTACGTCATCCTGTACCCGCGGGTGCGCGTGTTCACGCTCGTGCCGATCGGTTTCTTCCTCACGACGATCGCGCTGCCGGCGTGGGTGATGCTGGGCTACTGGATGCTGCTCCAGGTTCTGGGCGGGCTCGGCGGGACGGAGGGCGGCGTGGCGTTCTGGGCGCACATCGGCGGCTTCGTCGTGGGCGCGGCGCTCATCAAGGCCTTCGCGCGGGCGGAGTACGTGGCGAGCCGGCAGTCCCGGCACTGGCAGCCGCGCCGGCTGGGGTGGAGATAGTGGACAGGCGCCCTGGCGCCCAGGCGCCGGGCTAAGGCGTGTACCTCGCCAGGATCATCGGCAGGGTTGTCTCCACCGTGAAGCAGGACACGGCGCACGCCATCCCGCTCCAGTGGCTCCAACCGGTGGATGCGTCGGGGAAGGAGCGCGGCGGCCCGGTGGTGGCGGCCGATACGTTCGGCCTCGGGCCGGGGGAGCTGTGCTATTTCATCACGGCGCGTGAGGCCTCGATCGCGCTGTGGCACACCGACGTGGCGGTGGACGCCGCAGTCGTGGGGAAAGTGGACCGGCTGGACGTCACGGACGACGCGACGGGCCGGCCAGAGGACGGTTAGGGTGTACCTGGCGACGGTGGTGGGGGACGTCGTCTCCACGCACAAGAACGAGCGGCTCAGGGGCAAGCGGCTGCTTCTGGTCCGGCGGCTCGACCTCGCCATGAACGCGGAAGGGGGCGAGGTGATCGCGCTCGACGTCGTGGACGCGGGCGTGGGGGACAGGGTGCTGGTGGTGCAGGAGGGCTCCTCGGCGCGCAAGATCTTCGACGACCCCTGGATTCCGGTTCAGGCGGTGATCGTCGGCGTGCTCGACCGCGTGGACATCCGGGGGAGGCAGGTGTTGTGACCGAGGCCGAGCTCGAGGCGCTGGCGGAGCAGATCGTCGCGCGGGTGGTCGGGGGACGAAAAGGCGGCCGGGCGGCCGGCGCGCGGGTGGCGGGCACGATCGCGCAGGCGGCGGCGGTGCCGCAGCGGCGCGTCATCGGGGCGCCGGCGCCGGTGCCGTCTGCGGCCGCCGCTATCTCCGACATCTCCTGGCGCGGGCCGAACGTGATGAAGGCGGCGTGGACGCCGGCCGCGGGCGCGCGCCGGGTGGCGGACTTCGTGGATCACACCCTCCTCAAGGCGGAGGCCACGCGGGCCGAGATGGTGAAGCTCTGCGCCGAGGCGCGCCGGCACCGGTTCGCGGCGGTGTGCGTGAATCCCGTGTGGGTTGATCTTTGCGTGCGCGAGCTTGCGGGCGCGGGTGTGGCGGTCGCGTCGGTGTGCGGCTTCCCTCTCGGGGCCACCACGTCGCGCGCCAAGGCGGCCGAGGCGGCGGATGTCGTGGGGCGCGGCGCCGCCGAGGTGGACATGGTCGCCGGGATCGGGTTGATCAGGGGCGGGGAGTGGAGCGCGGTCGAGGATGACGTCCGGGCGGTGGTGGACTCGGCGCGGGGCGCGCTGGTCAAGGTGATCATCGAGAGCGCCGTCCTCGAGCCGGATGAGATCGTCAAGGCCTCCGCGATCGCCAAGGAGGCCGGGGCGCACTTCGTGAAGACGTCCACGGGCTTCCACCCTGCGGGCGGGGCGACGGCCGCGGCGGTCCGGATGATGCGCCTGGCGGTGGGGGACGACCTGGGCGTGAAGGCGGCGGGCGGGGTGCGCGATTGCGCGACGGCGCTGGCCATGATCGGGGCGGGGGCGAGCCGGATCGGGACTTCGAGCGGGGTGGGGATGGCGAGCTGCCTCGGGCCGGCGCCGCTCTCGCTCGCCGAGCTGTTGAAACAGCCGCATGCCCACGCACCGACCTGCACGAGCGGGACGTGCCCGCCGGCGGGTGGCGGGGAGCCTTACTAGGAGGGCACCGCCTGCTGTGGCGCGGCGATCGCCGCCGTCCGCACCACCACCTCCCGCTTCAACAGCCGCGCGAGCAAGTCTGTTTTCCTCCGGGCCCCCCACAGCTCCAGCTTGAGGTCGGTCGAGACCAGGCGGGGCAGGATCTCGATCGTGAGCCGGGTCGGCAGGACGCGCAGCCGCATCGTCTCCACCGCCGCGACGTGCCCGCGGTCGAGTCCGTCGGCGACCCGGAGGAGGGCCGCCAGCCGCCGCACCGTGGCGCGCTCGGCGGGTTCGAGCGCGGCGAATTCCGGATGCCGCTTCGTAGGCGGGCGCCTGCGGTGGTAGCGGCTGATGACGGCGATGAGGAGACGCTCGCGCGCGGAGTAGGGCAGCGACTCGGCGTGGGCGATCAAGTGGTAGCTGTGCTTGTGGTGGCTGCGGTAGGACACGAGCTGGCCGACGTCGTGAAGGAGCGCCGCGCCCTCCAGGAGATCCCACTCCTCGGCCGCGCAGCCGAGTCGTTTGCCGAGCCGGTCGAAAAGATGCCGGACGAGGCGGAGCACCTGCTCCACGTGGCGGCGGTCGGTTCGGCAGCGGTCGGCGAAGCGGCGCAGGGCCTTCACCCGGCTCGGTGGCCGGGCGCCTTCCGGCGGCCGAGCGAGGTGGATCAGCAGGCCCTCGCGCAGGCCGAAGGCGGAGACGGTGATCTTCGGCGCGTCGAAGCGCTCGAGCACTTCGGCCGCCACCGCCAGGCCCGCCACGATGATGTCGGCGCGCTCCGGATTGAGGCCGCCCACCGACCGGCGCTCCGCGACGGACAGCGTGCCCAGCCACTCGAGGATCCGCTGCAGCACGGGGAGCGAGACGGTCGAGCCGTGGACGCCGCCGGGCGGCAGCGCGTCGCGCTCGCGCACCGCCGCGACCCGGGCCAGGTTGGTGAACGTCCCCCCCGAACCGAAGAGTTTCGCGCCCGACCACTCGCGCACGGTCAGGGCACGCCGCAGCCGCTGCCGGACGGCGGCGCGCATGCGGCGCACCCCGCCGGCCGCGTCCCGGCCATCGGCGAGATACTCCTCGGTCATGCGCACGGCGCCGAAGGGGAGGGAGACGACGTGCTCGACCAGCCCGCCGACGGCGAGCACCAGCTCGAGGCTCCCGCCGCCGATGTCGGCCACCACGGTGCGCCCACGGCCGAGGGCGAAGTGCTCGCGGACCGAGAGGAAGGCGAGACGGGCCTCGGTATCGCCGTCTATGACTTCGAGCGGCAGCCCGGTCTCCCGCCGGACGCGGTCGGCGAACTCGGGGCCGTTGGCGGCGTCGCGCACGGCCGCGGTCGCCACGAGGGCCACGCGACCCGCGCCTCGCCGCTCGGCCGCCTGCATCATGCGGCCGAGCGACTCGATGGCGCGCTCCATCGCCTCGGGGGAGAGCCGCCCCGTGGCGGACAGCCCGCGCGAGAGCCGCGGCTGGTCCTTGAGGTCGTCTACGACGTGGAGCCGGCCGTCCTCGGCGCGCTCGGCGATGAGGCACCGGATCGAGTTGGACCCGATATCAATCGCGGCGAACCGCTCAGTCGGGGCCATCGCCCGGGGGCGTGAGCAGCGTCGGGTCGAGGAGGCCCGCGAGCTCCCGGCGCAGATCGGCTTGCACCTCCTCGACCGAGCGCGAAGCGTCGATGGAGGTGAAGCCGTAGGGCTCCGCCATCCGGTCGAGCTCCTCGAGGATCAGCGTCTGGTAGGCGCGGAAGGACGAGTAGAGGTCGGCTGCGAGGCCGATGTCGCGACCGGACTCCCAGTAGTCCAGCTCGCCGCCGCGGCGCAGCGTGCGGCGAATCAGCTCGTCGGGGTCGAGGCGCAGGAAGAACACCCGCTCCGGAATCAGCGCGAAGCCGTACAGCTTGGCGAGCCACTCGCGGTCCAGGCCACGCACCGCCCCGCGGGCCATCGTGGTGTAGAAGTAGCGGTCGGACAGGACCACGAATCCCGAGCGCAGCGCGGGGATGATCTCGTGTTCCACGCGGTCGGCGAGGTCGGTGGCGTAGAACAGCGCCATCGTCGTGCGGTCGAAGGAGTGTCCTTCCTTGGCCTCCACGATGCCGCGGCGCGTGAGCGCGGAGCGGACGAGGCCGGTGGACGCCACGGCGAAGCCATGGCCTTCGAGCCAGCCCTGGAGCAGCTCGGTGTGGGTCGAGCGGCCGACGCCGTCGGCGCCCTCGAGCACGATGAGGTGGCCGGAGAGGGTGCCCGCCTCGCACTTGGCCAGACCGCTGCCGTAGAAGCGGGACTCCATCAGCGGCCCGTGTGGGTAGGGCGCGCCAGGCCCGTGCGCCGCAGGCCCCTGAGGACAGGCCGGACGACCCGGCGCAGCTCGCGCTGCTGCTCGACGATGGAGCGCGTGCCGTCCACGACCGTGAGCTCAAACTCGCCGGCGATGCGGTCGTACTCCTCGATCACCTTGCTCTGAAAGAGGCGGAACGAGGTGATGGGGTCCGGCGACAGGCCGAGGTCCATCCCGGCCTCGTGGTACTTGGGTTGGATGCGGCCGCCGGTGATGCGGGCGACGCTGGTGTCGATCTCCACCCGGAAGTAGATGGCCAGATCGGGCTGGGTCGCGAAGTCGTAGTTGGTGCGCACCCACACGGGGTCGCAGCCGCGGACGACGTCGCGCGCGAAGGCGGTGTAGGACCACCGGTCGGCCAGCACGATGAGGCCGGCCTGGAGCGGCGGCAGGATGGATCGTTCGTGCCGGTCCGCGAAGTCGGTGGCGTGGATCAGCGAGAAGGTGGTCGGCGAGAAGAGGTTCTTCTTCTTGCCGCGCCTGGTCGTGTCCTTCACCAGGGGGCTGGAGTTCCACTCGGTGAAGGAGACGTCGTACCCCTCGGAGAGCAGGAACGTCTGGAGCAGCGAGAGCTGGGTGGACTTCCCCGAGCCGTCGATGCCCTCGACGACGATCAGCCTGCCGGGGTATTTGTGTGGCTCACGCATGCCTGTCCGGACCTGCGGTTACGCGGCGTCGGGCGTGTGCGGCTCGTCTTCCGCGTGGCGTTGGGTGGTCTCGGCGTTGCCGATCAAAGCTACCTCTTCGGCGCGGTTCGTGGCGAGGTGCCCCCGCGGCGCGCGTCGCCTAGAAGCTGGCTTGCCACGAGAACCGGACGACGCGCAGCGAGCGATCGGCGCCGACGGCGTCCCGGTAACGGTAGAGGTCGAGGCCGGCCCGCAGCAACGCCGTCTCGCTGAAATGGAGGTTCAGGACGGGCGTGAGCAGGGTCCCCGCGTCGCCGTCCTTGTCCGTATCGGGATCGGTGAGGTCGAGCCGGACCGCCGGCTCGACGAACTCGACGAGCCGGGCGCCCGCGACGGCCCTCACGGCCACCCGGTAAGCGCCGATGATCTGGAGCGACCGGAACCTGGAGAAGGCGGCGCCCAGCGTGTTCGGGCGCAGATTGCCGAAGTTTCGCCCCGTGTCATAGCGGGCGGCCGACGGGCCAAGGTGATCTCCGGTCGCGACGTCTACGATCACATGCAGCCCGGGCCGGAAGTCTCCCCACTCGGCGTCGATCGCGACGGCGGCAGTGCGGCGGGCGGAGTCGGGCCAGAACGTGGTGCTCGATGCGGTCCTGGTGACGGCGCGGTCGCGGGCGACGAATGCCGCGCCCAGCCGGAGCCGGGGTCGCCGCTCCGCGTCCTCCAGGACGGTGCCGGTCGCGCGCGCGGCGTAGGTCTTGGCGTCGTTGACGTCCGCCGCGCTCTCGCCGGTGCCGTTGTAGACGCCGACCTTCACCCTCACACGCCCTGCGGCGAAGCTGCCGTCCAGGCTCGCCCCGATGTCGTGGCGGATGTACCCGTTTTCCTCGAGCAGATTGTTCTGCGCGACGGCGCGCGCGAAGCCGCGAAAACGCGCCCCGCGCTCGATGGACGGGAGGTTGATTGAGGAGTTCAACTCGTACCGGTTGAACGGCTTCTTCTCCTGCCCGACCGTGAGGCCGAAGTGGCGGGCGAAACCGACCCGGAGCCAGGCGTCCCGCATGCCCAGGGCTCCCATCTCGAACGTCGGCTGGAGCACCATGGTGATGTCGTCGCCGATCTGGACGTCGGCCTGGAAGCGGAAGCGGCGAACCTCGAACGACGAGGTGACGACGGTGTCGGGCGTGAAGCTCGACGTCGAGTCGCCGGAGACGGCGGTGAACTGGGTCTGGATGCGGCCCGTGATCCGGACGGCGGGTATCTGGGCGGCGGCGGCGTGCGCGACGGCGGGGAGGAGGACGGCGAGGGTCGCGAGCGGCGAACGGGCTGACGACGATCGCATCCAGGCGGCTCCGCTGAGGTCGGGTGCGGGCAGGAAACGCGGCGTGGGCCGTGCCCGCGCCGAACCTAGCGGGGCAGGCTTCGGCGCGTCAATCAGTCGGCATTGAAAGTCGGTCTTTCGCCCTTACATTTCGCGGACCTATGCCGAGCCTTCTGGCCGCGCTCGCGGGCGCCCTGCTGCTCATTCCCCAGGCCCGCACCGCGTCCGTCCCCGACACCACCACCATCGTCATCGCGGCCACGACCGACGTCCACGGCCGCGCAACGGCCTGGGACTACGTGGCCGACCGGATCGCGCCCCTCGGGCTGGTCCGCGTGGCGACCGTTGTGGACTCTCTGCGCCGCCTCCATCCGGGCCGCGTGGTGCTCGTGGACGTGGGCGACCTGCTCCAGGGGAACCCGTTCGCCACGTACTTCGCGCGGGTCGCCGCGCCGCAGGCGGTCCATCCCATCATCGAGCTGATGAACCGGATGGGATACGACGCGGCCACGCCCGGCAACCACGAGTACAACTTCGGTCTCGAGTTCGCTACGCGGTCGCTGGCCGGCGCGCGGTTTCCGTACCTGTCGGCGAACATTCTCCGGGAGCCCGGGGGTGGGCCCGCGCTCGAGCCGTACGTCATCCTCGACCGGGCCGGAGTCCGCGTCGGGATCACCGGAGCGACGACGCCGGGAGTCATGGCATGGGACGGGCCCTCGGTACGCGGACACCTGCGGTTCGCGGACGTCGCGCAGGCGGTGCCGCCCGTGATCCGGCAGATGCGGAGCGAGGGCGCGGACGTGACCGTGCTCGTCGCGCACGCGGGCCTGGACGGGCCCTCGAGCTACGGCGAGGTGCCGGGCGTCCCGCCCGAGAACGCGGTCGCGGCGGCGCTCGCCGCGGCGCCCGAGACCGATGTCGCCGTCATCGGGCACACCCACCGCGAGATCGCGGACAGCACGGTCGGCTCGACGCTCGTGGTGCAGCCGCGGAACTGGGCCCAGAGCGTGGCGGTGGTGCGGCTCTCGCTCGTGCGCACCGGGACCGGGTGGCGGGTGGCGCGAAAGTCCGGTGAGATCATCCCCCTCGGGGCGGCCCGCGTGGACACCGCGCTGGCGCGCGCGCTCACCCCGGCCCACGACTCGGTGCGCGCCTGGGCGACCCGGCCGATCGGGCGGAGTACCGCGGCGATGAGCGCCCGCACCGCACGTCTCGAGGACACGCCGGTGATTGACTTCATCAACGCGGTGCAACGCGCGCGGACCGGCGCCGAACTGTCGGTGACCGCGGCGTTCGACACGGCGGGGGGGCTGCCCGCGGGCGACATCGCGCCGCGGGACATAGAGAGCATCTACCCGTACGACAACTACCTCGCCGCCGTCCGCATCTCGGGCGCGGAGCTGCGGGCCTATCTGGAGTTCAGCGCGCGCTACTTTCGCGGCATGGGTCCCGACGGTCCCGTGGTCAACGACTCCGTTAGGGGCTACAACTTCGACATCCTGAGCGGCGCGGAGTACGCGCTCGACCTCAGCCGTCCGCTGGGCCGCCGTGTGGTCCGGCTGCGGGTGCGCGAGAGGGACGTGGCCGACACGGACAGCTTTTCGCTTGCCGTCAACAGCTACCGGTTGGCGGGCGGGGGCGGCTATACCATGCTGGCGGGGGCCCCGCTCCTGATGACCACGGCGTACGACCCGAACGGCGGGCTGCAGGACATGTTGGCCGGCGAGATCGCGCGGCGCGGCACGATCCACCCCGAGGACTATTTCGTCCGCAACTGGGAGCTGGTGGGCGTGCGGCCGTCGCCGGACTCTATCCTGTTGCGGGTCCTGGCGACGAACGATCTCCACGGCGCGCTGGAGTCGCGCGTGGAGTCGTGGAGCAATAACCGGCCCGTGGGCGGCGCGGCGGCGCTCGGCGGGATGATGAACCGGCTCGGCGCGGAGTGCGGCTGCCCGACGATCCGGCTCGACGGCGGCGACCTGATGCAGGGGCGGCCCATCTCGACCCTCACGCGCGGCCGGTCGGCGGTCGAGACGTTCAATGCGATGGGCTACGCGGCCGCGGCGGTCGGCAACCACGAGTTCGACTGGTCGGTGGACACCCTCGCCGCTCGCATTCGCCAGGCGCGGTTCGCGTGGCTGTCGGCGAACGTGCGCGAGCGGTCGTCGGGGCGCGCGCCGCCCTGGGCCGTGCCGTGGCGGGTCGTGGACGTCGGTTCGCGGCGCGTCGCGGTCGTCGGGTACACGAGCCCGGGCACGACGACTTCCGCGAGCCCGAGCCAGGTGGCGCGCCTGGCTTTCGGCGGCGCGCGGTCCCTGGACTCGGCGATCGCCGCAGCGCGCGGCGAACGGCCCGACTTCGTCATCGTCGTCGCTCATGCGGGTGCGTTCTGCGAGCGCGACGGCGGTTGTGCCGGGGAGATCGTGGACCTCGCGGGCCAGCTCACGGAACGGCCCGACCTCATCGTGAGCGGGCACACGCATTCGCTCGTGAACACGAGGGTGAACGGGATCCCCATCGTGCAGGCGCGCTCCGGCGGTACCGCCCTGGGCATCGTGGACTTCGTTCGCGGCGAGGGCGGCCGGTCGGCGCGCGTGCGGGTGGAGACGGTGTGGGCCGACCGCGAGCGACCCGACACGGCCGTGGCGCGCGTGGTGGACGAATACCGGCGTGAGGCCGCGCCGCTGATTGACCGGGCAATCGTGACCCTCGCGCGGCCGCTCGAGCGACGGGGCGACCAGTATCCGCTCGGCAACGTGGTGGCCGACGCGGTGCGGCGCGCCGGTCGCGCCGACGTGGCCGTCGTCAACAACACCGGCATCAGGGCCGGACTCGGCGCGGGAACGGTGACGTGGGGCGCGCTGTCCGAGGTGCTGCCGTTCGAGAACTTCGTGGTCCGCCAGCGGGTGAGCGGGGCGGTGCTGCGGCGCGCGCTCGAGCACGCGGTGGGTTCGTCACAGGTGCGCGCGCACGTCTCCGGCGTGCGGGTCCGCTTCGATCCCACGGCGCCGGCCGGCGCGCGGATCGGCGCCGTCGCGCTCGAAGATGGGCGGCCGGTGGAGGAAACGGGGCGCTACGTGCTGGCGGTGCAGGACTTCCTGGCCGAGGGGGGCAGCGGCTTCGCCATGCTCCGGGATCAGCCGACCGAGAACACCGGGGTCACCGATCTCGGCGCCCTGATCGCCCACCTGCGGCGGTTGCCACAGCCGATCCGCGCGGTGCCCGAGGAGCGGCGCATCGAGGGTCGGGCGCCGTGACACCCCCACCCCCCGATCCGACGGGAGGCGCGATGCTGACTCGTGAGCTGCTCCGGAAGTTGCCCAAGGCCGAGCTCCACGTGCACCTGGACGGGAGCCTGCGCCCGCAAACGTTGGTCGACCTGGCCCGCGACCAGAACGTGGAGCTCCCCACCACCGACGTCGCGGCGCTGGCGCGCTACATGCACGTGGCCGACGCGCGCAACCTGATGGACTACCTGCAGCGTTTCGATGTGACGCTCTCGGTGCTCCAGACGCCCGAGGCGATGGAGCGCGCGGCCTACGAGCTCGTGGCGGACAGCGCGGCGGAGAACGTGCGCTACATGGAGATCCGGTACTCGCCGATCCTCAGCACGCGCCGGGGGATGCCGCTCACCGAGGCGGTCGAGGCGCCGCTGCGCGGGATGCGCCGCGCCGAGGCGGAGTTCGGGGTGAAGACAGGCCTCATCATCTGCGGCATCCGCAACATGAGCCCGGAGACGTCGCTCGAGCTGGCCAACCTGACGGTCGCCTACAAGGGCCACGGCGTCATCGCCTTCGACCTCGCCGGCGCGGAGTACAACTTTCCGGCGAAGAAGCACAAGGAGGCGTTCTACACGGTCATCGACCACAACGTCGCGACGACGGTGCACGCGGGCGAGGCGTACGGCGCGGAATCCATCGCCCAGGCGCTGCACTACTGCCACGCGGACCGGATCGGCCACGGCACGCGGCTGTTCGAGAATCCCGACCTCGAGCAGTACGTCAACGACCGCCGCGTCCCGCTCGAGATCTGCATCACCAGCAACGTGCAGACCCGCGTGGTGCCCTCGGTGGAGGAGCACCCGGTGCGGCGGTACTTCGACCTCGGGCTCGTGGTGTGCATCAACACCGACAACCGGCTGATGAGCAACACGACGGTCACGGATGAGCTGTGGCTGGCGCACACCAAGCTCGGCTTCAGCCGCGAGGAGATCGACCGGCTCGTCCTCCACGGGTTCGAGAGCGCGTTCCTCCCTCTCCGGGAGCGTGAGGCGCTGGTGGCGCGGGCCCGGCGCGAGCTGGCCGCGATCGGGGACGATCGGTCGGAGCAGAGGTCCGATGGCTGAAGCGGGTTCGGGCGCGCCGGAAGTCGCGCAGGCCACGGAGGCGGTGCGGGTCGCCATCGCGCCGAGGGCGCCGAGGGTCGCCATCGTCCTCGGCTCCGGGCTGGGGTTTCTCGGGGAGGGCCTCGAGGGGACGGCGCGAGTCCCGTACGCCAGGATCCCGGGCTTCCCGAAGCCCGAGGTGATCGGCCACGCCGGCGAGCTCATCGCGGGAACGCTCGAAGGGGTGCCGGTGATCGCCCAGAGCGGGCGGTTTCACCTCTACGAGGGGCACGACGCGGCGGTGGCGGCGCTGCCGGTGCGCATCTTCGCGGCGCTCGGCGTGCGCACGCTCATCGTGACCAACGCGGCCGGAGGGATCCGCCGCACGTACCGGCCCGGCACCCTGATGCTCATCGCCGACCACATCAACATGATGGCCAGGCATCCCTTGGCGGGCCGCGTGGTCGAGGGCGAGGAGCGCTTCCCCGACATGAGCGACCCGTACGACCGCGAGCTGCGCGCGCTGGCGCGCCGGGTCGCGACGGACGAGCAAATCGCGCTCGAGGAGGGCGTCTACGCGGCGATGCTCGGTCCGTCGTACGAGACGAAGGCGGAGATCGAGATGCTGAAGCGCATCGGCGCCGACGCGGTGGGGATGAGCACGGTGCCCGAGGTCATCGTCGCGCGGGCACGGGGAATCCGCTGCCTCGGCATCTCGACGATCACGAATCCGGCCGCCGGCCTCGGCGCGCAGAAGCTCTCCCACGAGGACGTCCTGGTGACGACGGACCGCGTGAAGGGCGAGCTCGGCCGGCTGGTGCGCGGCATCGTCCGCGCGCTGTAGGTCCCGCCACCCGGCGGACGCTTCTGCAGCCGGGGTCAGGGTGCGGTGGGCCGGGCGGGCGGCACGAAGTGATTCAGCGGGCCGTGCCCGGAGCCAAGGCGGGGCGCGGCGGCGATGGCCCGATGGACGAAGTCGAGGGCATCCGCCACGGCCTGCTCCAGCGGCCGGCCGAGGGCCAGGCCGGCGGCGATGGCGCTCGAGAGCGTGCAGCCGGTGCCGTGGGTCGAGGTGGTCCGGAGCCTGGGCCGGGGGAAGCGTCGGATGGCGCGGTCGGTGGCCAGCACGTCCGTCACCTCGTCGCTCCGCAGGTGCCCTCCCTTCACCAGCGCGGCGCGCGCCCCCATCCTGAGCAGCGCGCGCCCCGCCCGCTCCATCTGCTCGAGCGAGCCCACCTCCTCCTCGGTCAGGATGCGCGCCTCCTCGAGGTTGGGCGTAACGAGCGCGGCGAGTGGCACGAGCCGCGTCGCGATGAGCCGCTCGGCGTCAGCGTCGAGCAACCGGTCGCCCGACGTCGCGATCATCACCGGGTCGAGCACATAGTGGGGCAGCGTGTGGCGCGCGATGCCGGCGGCGACCGCAGCGACGAGCTCGGCGGTGCCGAGCATGCCCGTCTTCGCCGCCGCGGGGGGCAGGTCCTCGGCGACGGCATCGAGTTGTGCCGCCACCAGCCCGACCGGCAGGGGCTCCCACGCTCGCACGCCAAGGGTGTTCTGCGCCGTCACCGCCGTGATGACGCTGGTCCCGAAGATGCCGAACTGATGGAAGGTCTTGAGGTCGGCCTGGATCCCGGCGCCGCCGCCGGAGTCGGAGCCCGCGATCGTCAGCGCGACCTTCACTGCCGTCCGTCCGCCGGGGGCGGGAGGGTGCGGAGCGCCGCCTTGAGGCGCCGAAATTCCGGCGCGTCCCGCTCGCCCGTGACCAGCAGCGATTGCGCGGCGGGGTTGCGCTCCACCAGCACGCCGATGGCGCAGCCGGCCGCGAGGGATCCCGCGACGAGAGCGAGGGCGGCGTATCTTCCAGGGTGCATGGCGGGTAATCTGCACAGCCTGATTCGCGATCTCCAACGGCGCAAGGCGCGCGAGCGCCGGGGGCTCGTGGTGGCCGAGGGCATCCGGCTCGTCGCGGACGCGCTGGAAGGCGCGGCCGGGATCGTGGCAATTCTGGCGGCGGACAACGCGGCGCGGGGGCCAGCGGCCGCGCTGCTGGCCGCGGCGGCGGAGCAGGGGATCGACACCGTGGTGGCGCCGCGCCGGGAATTCGACGCGCTCGCGGACACGGAGACGCCGAGTGGGGTGCTCGCGGTGGTGGCGTGGCGGCCCCTGGCGCTCGAGGCGCTGCGCCTGGACGGACCCGCAGTCGTGCTGGTGCTCGACGCCGTCCAGGATCCGGGAAACGTGGGAACGATGATCCGCACCGCGCACGCCCTGGGGGCCGCGGCGACGGTGGCGCTGGACGGTACGGCCGACGTTCGGAGCCCCAAGGTTCTGCGGGCCGCGATGGGCGCGGTGTTCCGGCACCCGGTGGTGACGGCGGGGGCCGCCGATCTTGCGTCGTTCGCGTCGCGTGGCGACTTCGCGGTCTGGGCCGCGGTGCCGGGCGGGGAGCCGCTCCGCGGCGGGGATCCGGTGCCGGCGCGCCTAGCGGTGGCGATCGGCAACGAGGGAGCGGGCGTCCGCGGGGAGGTGCTGGCGCTGGCGCAGCGGCGGGTCACGATTCCGATGCGGGCCGGCGCCGAGTCGCTGAACGCCGCGGTCGCGGCGGGCATTCTCCTCTACCAGGCGACGCATGCCGCTCGTTGAGCCCGTCCTCGTCGGATCGGCGGCGATCTTCGGGTCCCTGCTCGGCAGCTTCCTCAACGTCTGCGTCCAGCGCCTGCCGCGGGGTGAGTCGGTCATCCGGCCGCGGTCCCGCTGCCCCGCGTGCGGGACGCCGATCGCCTGGCGGGACAACATCCCGGTGGTTTCGTGGCTCGCGCTGCGGGGCCGCTGCCGGTCGTGCCGGGCGGGCATCAGCGCCCGCTATCCCCTCGTGGAGCTGGCGATCGCTCTCGTGTGGGCGGGCAGCGTCCAATGGCTCGGCCCGACGGTGCAGGCGCTCGGCGCCGGGCTGTTCACGACGTTGATGATCGGCATCCTTCTCACCGACGCGCAACACATGATCATCCCCGACGAGTTCTCACTCGGCGGGTTGGGCGCTGGGCTCGCGTTGGCTGCCGTGGCGTTGCCGGAGTGGCGGCCGCTGGTCGGGGGAGCTCTGGGCGCGCTGTTCGGCTTCGGCCTCTTCTGGGCGGTTGGCAAGGCGGGCACGGCCTTCTTCAAGCAGGAGGCCATGGGGCGCGGCGACCTGAAGCTCATGGCGATGGTCGGCAGCTTTCTGGGGATCAGGGGCGTGCTGGCCACCGTATTGGTGGGCAGCGTACTCGGGATCGCGCTGAACGCCCGAGCAGCCGCTCGAGCCGTCCCGAACCTCCTGCTCCGCATCTTCGCGCCGAGCAAGGTGAAGGATCTCGGCCCACTCGAGGAGATACCTTTTGGCGTGCCTCTCGCCATCGCCGCAGTTGCCGTGATGCTCTCGGGCAATCGGGTGCTGGAGTGGGTGGGAGCGTTGCTTGGGCCATGATGAAACCTCCTTCTCCGGCGCGGGGTAGGGTGCACGCATGACGGAGGCGCTGTTCGGTGCGCCGGGCGGCTCGGGCGGCGACGTGCTCGAGCGCTTCGGCAACGATCTCAACGCGGCCGCGCGCCGGGGCGACCTGGAGCCGGTGCGGTGTCGCGACGCGGAAATCGCGCGCATGGTGGACATCCTGCTTCGCCAGACCAAGCACAACCCGGCGCTGGTCGGCGCTGCGGGGGTCGGCAAGACGGCGCTGGCCGAGGGGCTGGCGCAAAGGATCGTGGCGGGCGAGGTGCCGGCGGCGCTGCGCGAGGTGCGGATCGTCGCGCTGGACCACGTCGCCCTCCTGGCGGGAACGATGTTTCGCGGTCAGTACGAGGAGCGCGTGCGCCGGCTGGTGCGAGCCGTCTCGGACGATCCCGACGTGATCCTCTTCGTGGACGAGATGCACAACCTGATCGGGCAGGGGACGGCGGTCGGCGTGGCGATGGATGCCGCGAACATGCTGAAGCCGGCTCTGGTGCGGGAGGACATGCGCGTCATCGGTGCGACGACCGCGGCGGAGTACGAGCGCTGGATCCGCGGCGACCCGGCTCTCGAGCGCCGGTTCCAGCCGGTCGTCGTGCGCGAGCTGTCGCACGAGGAGGCGCTGGAGGTGCTGGGTGCGAGGCGGCCGCGCCTCGAGCACCACCACGCCGTCGCGATCGCCGATGACGCTCTGACGGCGGCGCTGGTCCTCACCGACAAGTTCGTGACCGATCGCGCGCAGCCCGACAAGGCGATCGACGTCCTCGACGAGGCCTGCGCCCACGCGCAGGCGACGGCGAAGCTTCCGGCCGAGCTCGAGCGCATCGTCGGCGAGCGGCGGCGGGTGGACGCGGCGATCCGGCGCCGGCTGGCGCGGGGCGAGGCGCCGGAGGGGGAGGGAGCGCGAACGCCGGCAGGCGCGGGGGCGGAGGATCCGATCGATGCGTTCGCGCGCGAGATCGGGCCGGCGCTTGAGCGCATCGGTGCGGAGATCGAGCGGATCTTCGGGAACCCGAAGGGCGGACAGGCGGACAGGCGGATCGGCCGTCAGAGCGGCGCCGCACCGACCGCCGGATCGCCTGACCGGCCGCCCGCCGAAACGCTCCCTCAGCGCCGGGACCGCCTCGACCAGGAGCTCCGGCGTGGCCTGGAACAGCTCGGGGTGGTGGTCCGCGGCAGGGACATCGCGCGGGCCGTGGCCGCGGCGGTGGGGAAGCGGATCGAGTGGGCGGAGTGAGGCGGGCGCGCCTCGGCCTCGCTCTACTTGGCCTCTTCGCCGTCCTCGGGCAGCGGGCGTCGGCGCAGGAGGCCGACGTCGCGCTGCGGATCGCGCGCGAGATCGCGCCCGCGGTCGAGCGGGCGGTGGGCCTCAGGTTCCGCCGGCCGCCCGCGGTCGCGGTGCGCAGCCGGGACCAGGTGCGCAGCTACGTGTCCCGGAAGCTGGCTTCGGAGCTGCCTCCCTCCGAGTTGCGGGCGATCGAGCGGACCTATCGCGCCTTCGGCCTGATCCCGCCGGAGAGCGATCTTCGGCGCCTCATGCTCGACCTGTACGCCGAGCAGGTCGCCGGCTTCTACGACCCCGATTCATCCATGCTCTTCGTCGTCCGTGGCGCCGACGCGGCGACGGTCCGGCTCATCCTCGCGCACGAGCTGGTGCACGCGCTCCAGGACCAGTACATGCCGCTGAACAGCATCCTGAAGCTCCGCCGGCAGAACGATCGCCAGATGGCCGGGCAGGCGGTGGCCGAGGGGCAGGCGACACTGGCGTCCCTTGTCGCGCTCGCGCCCGGCGCCGACCTCGGCAACCTCGAAGGGATGTGGGGGGCGGTGCGGGAGGCGATCCGTCAGCAGCAGGTGGCGATGCCGGTCTTTGCGGGCGCTCCTCGGATCGTCCAGGAAGGGCTCCTCTTCCCGTACGTGGCCGGAGCCGAGTTCATGCGCAGCTTCGGCGAGCGCCGCGCGCGCGCGGACGAGCAGCCGTACGGCGAGCGGTTGCCCGTCTCGACGGAGCAGGTCCTCCATCCCAGCCGCTACACGGCGCGCGAGGCGCCGGTGCGCCTCGCCTTCGCGCCGCCGGCCGCCGGTGACACGCTGGTCTACGCGGACGACTTCGGCGAGTTCGAGACGCGCGTCGCGCTCGAGACCTGGGGCACGGCGGAGCCGGAGGCCATCGCCGCGGCTGCGGGCTGGAACGGCGACCGCTACGAGCTGCGCGGGGCGCCCGGCGGAACGGTGGTGATGTGGGCGACGGCCTGGGACAGCGGCCAGGATGCGACGGAGTTCGAGCGGGCGCTGACGAGCGGCTGGGGAGCGGCGATCGGCACACGCGCCGACGCGTCGGCGCGCCGGTGGCGGGTGGACCGGCTGACGATCGGCGGCGTGAACGTCGTGCGGCTCGTGGATGCGCCGGCGGCGTGGGTCGGGTGGCGTCGGGTGCCCGAGGTGCGCGTGACACCCGCCCGCTAGCCCGCCCGCGCGAGGAGGAAGTTGATCAGAAACGCGATCGCCCCCACGAAGCCGCCCAGCCAGTACCCCAGCCGCACGATCAGGTCGAGCTCCCGCTGAGTCACGCCGCGGATGATCTCCTCCATCCGCCGGACCGAGAACCCCCGCACCTTCTCCTCGACCATCTCGCGTACGCTGAGCTGCGCGACGACGAGCGGCACTTGTTCCGTGATCCAGCCCCACAGCGGCTCGGCCAGCGAGGCGACGATCCGGCCCGGGGCGTCGTCGGGGAGCAGCGCCGCCGGCCGGCCGATCTTCCGGCTCAGCAGCGCCGCGCCCCCCATGGCGAACCCTTCGCTGATCCATCCCCGCACGCGCTCACCTGCCGCCGCTTCCTGAAGCCAGTCGGCCGCCCGGTCGGGAGGCAGGAGCGCCAGAAGGTCGCCCCAGGTGCGCCGCTCGGCCGCCTCCAGGGCGAGGTCGAGCTTCTGCCTCGCGAAAGCGCGGGTGTGGGGGTCGCGCAGGGCGGCGAGGACGTAGTCCGCCGCCGCGCGCTTCACGCCGTCGAGACGCTCGCCGCGGAGGTCTCCCAGATGATCGCGGAGCGGGCGTCGTAGAAAGGTGACGACCGCCTCGTTCACGGCGTGCGCCAACTCGCCGCGCATCGCCGGTTCGTCGAGCAGGCGGCCGATCTGCTCGGCGCCGTCCCGCTCGAAGGCGTCAATCACCCGGCCGATCGTCTTCTCGCTCACGACCAGCTTCGCGATGACCCGCTCGTGAAGCAGCAGGTCCCGGGTGAACTGCTGCACCAGCTCGTGCACCGTGGCGCGCACCCGCTCCCTCGCGCCGGGGCGGGCCAGCAGGCCCGCCAGCCGCTCGAGCGCGACGGGCAGATACTCCCGGACGGCCACCTCCACGGCGGCGACGAGACCGCGCGGGAGTCGGTCCAGCAGCGGGGCGGGATCGTTGGCGAGGCGATCCACCTGCCGCTCGACGAATTCCCGAATCGCCCGCTCGAGGTCGTCGCTTTGCGTAAGCGTGTCGACCCAGCCCTCCGCCCAGCGCTTGAGGGACTCCTGGCGGGCGTCGGTCAGCACGTCCGCCACCGGGCGGTCCCTCACCTCCTCGGTCTGCCGTGCGAGGAACGCGCGGACGGCGTCGTGAAAGGCCGGCGTCGCCGCAAACTCGACGAACCGCCCGGCGACCACGGGGGCCAACTCGGTCACGGTGCGCTCGAGCTCCGCCGTCACGGCAGGCGGGAGGACGTCGCGGACGGAGCCGTACTCGGTCCGGAGCGCGGCGCCGAGCCACTCGCCCAGGGCGCGCTCGAACGCTTCCCGGAGCCCGGGAGCGGTGAGCTGGCGCTCGAGATCCTCGGGTGTCAGCAGGCGCTCGCCGACGGTCTTGCCGATGCTCTTGGCGAGGCGGTCCCTGTTCTTGGGGATGGCGCCCTGGAGGGTGAACGGCCCGACCTTCACGGGCTGGTAGGGGTGGAAGAGCATCCAGATGGCGACCGCGTTGGTGAGTCCCCCGGAGACTGCGCCGACCCCGATGGTCGTGAGGGCCTGGATCAGGACGGTCGTCTCAGGGGTCACCGTTGCTCGAACGTTCGGGGACGGGTACGTTTCAAGGTTAATGTTTGACGCGCTGAGCCAGAAGCTCTCCGCCGCGCTTGGCCAGCTTCGCGGGCGCGGCGTTCTTACCGAGGAGGCGATCAGAGGCGGACTGGAGACGGTCCGCCGCGTCCTCCTCGAGGCCGATGTCGGGTTCGACGTGGCCCGCGACTTCACCGAGCGCGTGCAGGCGAGGGCCATCGACCTTCCGGCGCTCAGGACGGTCGCGCCGGGGCAGCAGCTCGTCAAGCTGGTGCACGAGGAGCTGGTCCGCCTCCTGGGCGAAAAGCCGGCGACGATCCGGTTCGCCAGCGTGCCGCCGACGGTCGTGTTTCTGGTCGGGCTCCAGGGCTCGGGCAAGACGACGACGGCCGTCAAGCTCGCGAAGCGCCTCGCGCTGGAGCAGAAGGCGCCGTTCCTCGTGGCGGCGGACGTGTACCGACCCGCGGCCGTCGAACAACTGGTCCTGCTGGCGGGCCGCGCGGGCGTGGCGGTGCATGCCGAGCCGGGCGAGACGGATGTCATCGCGCTGACGCGGCGCGGGATCGAGGCGGCGAAGCGCGCGCGGGCGCGCACGGTGCTGGTGGACACGGCCGGTCGGCTGGCCATCGACACGGAGATGATGGCGGAACTGGGGCGTCTCAAGGCGGCGGTGCCGCCGCACGAGGTGCTCCTGGTCGCGGACGGCATGACCGGGCAGGACGCGGTCCGGATCGCGACGGGGTTTCACGATGCGCTGGGGATCAGCGGCGTCGTGCTCACGAAAATGGATGGGGATGCCCGGGGCGGCGCCGCGCTCTCCATCTACTGGACGACGCGGGCGCCGATCAAGTACATCGGCGTAGGGGAGGGGCTCGAGGCGATCGAGCCGTTTCGCCCCGAACGGATCGCCGGCCGGATGCTGGCGATGGGCGACGTGCTGTCACTGGTCGAGAAGGCCGAGCAGTCGCTCGACCGCGCGACGGCCGAGAAGCTGGCGCGGAAGGCGACCACAAAAAAGGGGATGAATCTCGAGGACTTCCTCGAGGCGATGCGCGAGATGCGCAAGCTCGGTCCGCTGGAGTCGTTGCTCACGATGCTCCCCGGCGTCAGCCGCGACATGCTGAAGGCCGTGAAAGCGGCGGACCCGAAGCGCCTCAAGCACGTCGAGGCGATCGTGCTCGCGATGACGCCCGAGGAGCGACGCCGTCCCGAGATTCTCAACGGGTCGCGGCGGGCGCGGATCGCGACGGGCGCGGGGCGGCCGGTGCAGGAAGTCAACCGGCTGCTGGCGCAGTTCAGGGAGATGGGCAGGTTCATGCGGGGCGTGGCCGGTCCGGGTGCAATGCCGCGGCCGGGCCGAGGAGCGGTGTGAGATGGGAGTGACGATTCGGTTGCGAAGGGTGGGGCAGAAGCATCAGCCCTCGTTCCGCATCGTGGTGACGGATTCGCGGTCGCCGCGTGACGGACGGTTCGTCGAACTGCTCGGGCACTACTACCCGCGTGCGCGGGGCGAGCGGGGGGAGCAGCTCGACTTGGACGTCGCGAAGGCGCGGGTCTGGCTCGCCAAGGGGGCGACGCCGTCGGAGACGGTGGCGTCGCTGATGCGCAAGGCGGGCTGCTTCGCGGCGCCGATGCCGAAGCCGCCGGTCGAGGGGGCCTAAGGCGCGATGGACGGGCCGACCCACCTCGCGGTCGGTCTCCTGAAGAAGCCGCACGGGGTGAAGGGCGACGCGCTGGTGCTGCCGCTCACCGACGAGCCCGAGGTGGTGTTCCGCGCCGGGCGAACCCTGGCGGTGCTCGATCGGGACGGCCGGCCGACGGGGGACGAGGTGGTCGTGACGCGCAGCCGCGCGTACCAGCGCGCGTGGCTGCTTCACTTCGAGGGGGTGGAGGAGCGGGGGCAGGTGGACGCGCTGCGCCAACGCTGCCTGGGGATGGCGATTGACGAGGCGCGCCCGCTCGAGGCGGGGGAGTTCTACCTCCACGAGCTGGTGGGGCTACGGGTCGAGACGGCGGACGGGACGCTGGTCGGCGATGTCACGGAGGTCGTCGAGGCGCCGGCGGGCTGGCTGCTGAACGTGGCTGGAGCCGGGGGTGCTACGGGGGCGAGGGGGGCGGCGCGCGAGCACTTGATCCCGTTCGCTGCCGGCGTGGTCCGGCGGGTGGACCGTGGGTCGCGGCGGATCGTGATCTCGCCGCCCGACGGGCTGCTGGAGCTCTGAGTGCTCGACATCACCGTCGTGACGCTGTTCCCGGAGTTCTTCGGCTCCCCCCTCGCGACCAGCATCTCCGGGCGGGCGGCGACGAAGGGGCTGGTGCGGTACCGGGTCGTGGCGCTGCGGGCCTACACCCATGACCGCCATGGGACGGCGGACGACGTTCCCTACGGCGGCGGGTCCGGGATGGTCCTCAAGCCCGAGCCGTTCTTCGAGGCGTTGGACGCGCTCGCGCCGCCGCCGCCGATCGTGCTGCTGGCGGCGCGCGGCAAGCGGTTCGAGCATGCGGACGCGGTGCGCTACGCGGTCGGCGCGTCGCTGACGCTGCTGTGCGGGCACTACAAGGACGTGGACCAGCGGGTGGCGGATCACCTGGCCACGGAAGAGCTGTCGGTCGGGGATTTCGTCCTCTCGGGCGGCGAGCCCGCCGCGCTGTGCGTGATTGACGCGGTGGTGCGCCTGCTGCCTGGCGCGCTGGGCGATCACGAGTCGGCGGCCGGCGACTCGCACTACGACGGCCTGCTCGCGCCGCCCTCGTACACGCGGCCCCCCGAGTACCGGGGGCATCGGGTGCCCGGGGTACTGCTCTCCGGCGACCACGGCAGGATCGCGGCGTGGCGTCAGGCTGAAGCCGAACGATTGACGCGAGAGCGGCGTCCCGACCTGTGGGCGCGCTACCGGGCGATGTCGGAGGAATGAGATCATGGATCGTCTAGCGGCGGTGCGGCGCGAGGGACTGCGGGCGGACCTGCCGGACTTCCGGCCCGGCGACACGATCAAGGTGATGGTGCGGGTGCGCGAGGCGGACAAGGAGCGGCTCCAGGCGTTCGAGGGGGTCTGCATCGGCCGGCGCGGCGCGGGCGTCAGCGAGACGTTCATGGTCCGGAAAGTGTCGGCGGGCGTCGGCGTCGAGCGGATCTTCCCGGTGAACTCGCCGGCCGTGGCGTCGGTCGAGATCGTGCGGCAGGGGAAGGTGCGGCGCGCCAAGCTCTATTACCTCCGGCGGCTCAGGGGCAAGGCGAGCCGCATTCGGGAGGCGCAGGAGGGGTAGCGGTGCTCGACCTCGCGGTCGAGCGCACCTTCTTCGCGCGGGGCGCCCGCCTCATCGCGGGGGTGGATGAGGTCGGCCGCGGGCCATGGGCCGGCCCGGTGATCGCGGCCGCGGTCCTGGTCGGGCCCGAGACGCCGGCCCTGGCGGGCGTCCGAGACTCGAAGCAGCTCACCCGTCGCCGCCGCGAGCAGCTCGCGGCGGTAATCGTTTCCACCCTCCCCTACGCCCTCGGCGCGGCGAGCACACGGGAGATCGACCGGCTCAACGTGCGCCGGGCCACCGCGCTGGCCATGCGCCGGGCCCTCGGGCGGCTGCCGTTCGCCGCCGACGTCGTGTTGGTGGACGGGCTCCCGGTGCCGGAACTGGGTATCGCGCACGAGGCGCTGGTAGGTGGCGACGCGCGCTCGTTCGCGATCGCCTGCGCGAGCATCGTGGCGAAGACGGTGCGCGACCGCCTGATGCGCCTGCTGGCGGCGCGCTACCCGGTCTACGGGTGGGAGCGGAACTCGGGCTACGGCACGCCCGGGCATCGAGCCGCGCTCGAGGAGGCCGGCCCGTCGCCTCACCACCGGCGCTCGTTCGGCCCGGTGCGCCAGCTCTCCCTCTTCTAGCGCACGAGGGCCCCCAACAAGAAGGCCGGCCCGAGGCCGGCCTTCCCCGTCCTGCCGGGCGCCGAGGAACCGGCGGTCAGCGTGAGTACACCTGCACGCCCCAGTAGCAGGGGTTCGTGTTGCACGTGGCCATCATGACGGCGAGCCGATACTGGCCGCTGACGGGCGCGACGAACTGCAGGGTCGGGTAGTCGTCGGTCGCCATGTCATCGTCCAGCACCCCCCCATCGGGACCCCAGAGGCGGAGGTCCACGTCGGAGCAATCGTTGTCGCAGACGCCGATGATGACGTACCGGACGCCGCCGTTCAGGTTGATGCGCATCGACTCGCTGGCGTCGTCGTTCAGGCTCCCGTAGATCGGATCGCGGTCCGGGTTGTACCCCTGCTGGCGCACGTTGGCGGAGTGGTTCGCGAGCTGGTTGCGGATCTGCTGCTGGTACGTGCCTTGGGCGGCCGCGGGCGTCGCAGCCGTGACGCCCAGCGCGGCGAGCACAAGCGGGGAAACCCATGCGAATCTCATCGAGCGCTCTCTGCGAGCGGGGTGGTGGGGCGCGTGTGGCTTGCGACCCAGAATCTTCGCGCTGGCGGCGCGCGGCGCAAGGTCAGGTGTCACACTCAGCGCCCGCGCCGCGGCGCCGGCGACGTCGCGGTCGCCGATACGTGGGAGTGCCGTTGGGAGCCCGGGGCAAGGTGCCCGCCGTGCGCTTGCGCGACGGAGTTTCCGGAAGCAACATGCGCCTACAGCGGTAACAGGGCGGCGGGGACTGGGGAGGCCTCCGTCCACACGATCAAAGGAGGGAGCCCGTGGCCACGTACATCTCACTCATCCGGTTCACCGAGCAGGGCATCAAGACGATCAGAGAGGGGGGTGCCCGGCTCGATGCGGCGAAACAAGCGTATCGCGCTGCGGGGGCGGAGATCAAAGCCTTCTACACGACGATGGGGCAGTACGACGTGGTCATCGTGTCCGAGGCGCCCGACGACGCCACCGTCGCTAAGCTCGCGTTCACGGTCGGGTCGCTGGGCAACGTGCGCAGCGAGACGCTCCGCGCGTTCACGGAGGTCGAGTACCGCTCGATCCTCGCCTCTCTGTCGTAGCACGACTTGCGCCGAGGTGTCGGGATGGATGCGGCTCAACTGACGGCGAAGCGGTGCGTCGCGTGCCGGGGCGGGATTCCGCCACTCACGGCGGAGCAGGCACGGGAGTATCTCGTGGCCACGCCCGAGTGGGCTTTGTCGGAGGCCGCGGACCGCCTGACCCGCACGTTCACGTTCAAGGATTTCAGGGGCGCGATGGTCTTCGTGAACCGGGTGGCGGATCTCGCGGAGGAGGAGGGGCATCATCCCGACTTCGCGATCCATTGGAACCGCGTCGAGATCGTGCTGTGGACCCACAAGATCGGCGGCCTGCACGAGAACGACTTCATCATGGCGGCGAAGATCGATCGCGTGGCGTGACGCGCCGTCCGCTTGTGGAACCGGCGGGCTGCGGCGAGGTTTGGTCTTTGCGACCCGGTAGCTCAGCTGGTAGAGCAGCGGACTTTTAATCCGCAGGTCGTGGGTTCGATGCCCACCCGGGTCACTCGAACCGGCGGTGACCGGACCCAACCGGGCTCCTGGGCGCACCGCGTGGGGCGAACGCAACCGGAGGTCTCGTGAACCATCGTGCCTTGCGCGTCTGCGCCGCGCTTCTCGGCCTGGCTGCCTGCCGGACCGTCGCGCTGGGCGCCCAAGTGAGCGCCCGCCGCGTAGATCCCGGCGCGTGCCCGAACCTCACCGACCCCTCCATCCAGTGGGCCGCCTCCGTCCGCGGCTTCAGCAACCAGTACAACAACGCGGGCTGGAGCGCACGCCAGGCGCTCGGTCGGCCCGACGTTTTCCCGCGCCACGGGGACATCGCGGGAACGTGGTCCACACTGTCGAGCGGCTCCAGCGACTGGATCGACCTGTCGTTCGCGGCGCCTACGTTCGCCGGCGAGGTGTGGGTCTTCGAGACCTACGGCGTCGGAGGGCTCTACCGCGTCACGGCCATCGAAGCCAACGGCGCCCCGACCCCCTTGTGGAGCACGACGCCGGTCCGCGGAAGGGGGACGGCGGGACAGCTCGTGATGCCGGTGGTTCCCGCGCGCCCCCTGGCGGGCGTGCGGCTGGAGGTTTCGGCGAGCGCCGCGGGTGGGTACGTGCAGATTGACGCGGTGGCGGCCGTGCCACCGAACGCGGCGTGTCTGGGCGGCCCCAAGCCTCTGTCCGGTGTCGCCGCGAGTGGTCGGCTGACTCCCGCGGAGTACAGCGCGAGCCCGATCCCGGGCAGCGCGGTCTGGGCGCGAGGGGTGGCGTCCTTCACGACGCAGTACGGCACGAGCAGCTGGGCCGCGCAGCAGATCGTCGGGCCGCCGACCGTCTTCCCCGCGCACGGCGATCGCCCGGGCGCGTGGGCGCCGCGCAGCACGGCGAACCTGGAAGACGCGATCGTGGTCGAGTTCCCGACGACGTGGGCGCGCCAGATCTGGGTGTTCGAGACCTACGGAGTGGGAGGGCTGTTCCAGATCTTCGACGTGAGCGGCGGCGCCCGGACGCTGCTCTGGTCGGCGACCCCGGCGGTGGTGAGTGCGAGCGAGGCGCGGGTGCTGCGCGTGGACCTGCCGGCCGCGCGCCCGATCTCGGCCCTCAGGCTGGTGGTGGCGCCCGCGGCCGTCCAGAGCTATCCCGAGCTCGACGCCGTGGCGCTCGTTCCCTAGGCGACGAGCCGGGGGCCTCCGGAAGGCGTGCCCGGCCAACCGCCTGAGTCAGAAGATGCGGGGAGGCGCGTGAGCGGAGGCGATAGGCGGCGACGCACGGGCAGGTCGAGGCCTCGGCGCGCCGGGTCCGAGAAGCGACTCGAGGCAATCCTCGACGCCGCGCTCGACGCCGTCGTCTCGATGGATGCCGCCGGCGTGATCACGAGCTGGAACGCGCCGGCCGAGGCGATGTTCGGGTGGCCGTCCTCGGAAGCGGTCGGCCGCACCCTGGCCGACACCGTGATCCCGGCCCGGAATCGCGAAGCCCACCGGCGCGGGCTCGCGCGCTTCCTGGCCACGGGCAAGGGACGGATTGTGGGGCGCCGCGTCGAGATGGACGCCTTGCATCGCGACGGGCACGAGTTCCCGGTGGAGCTCACCGTCGCCCCGATTCGGCTCGGCGACACCTGGCTCTTCAGCGCCTTCGTCCGCGACATGACCGAGCCCAAGCGGGCGGAGGAGATCCATCTCGCCACCCTCCGCATCTCGGACGCCGCCCACGCCGCCCGGAACCTCCAGGAGCTGTTTCATGCGCTCCACGAGATCGTGGCGGGGCTGATGCCGGCGAAGAACTTCTACATCGCGCTCTACGACGCCCCGACCGAGACGATCGCCTTCCCGTACTTCGTGGACGAGTACGACCAGGCGTTCGCCCCCAAGAAGCTGGGGAGGGGCCTGACCGAATACGTGCTCCGCACGGGACGGCCGCTGCTCGCCACGCCGGACGTGTTCCGCGCGCTGGAGGAGCGCGGCGAGGTCGAGCTGATCGGCGCTCCGTCGGTGGACTGGCTGGGCGTGCCGCTGAAGATCGGCGAGAAGACCATCGGCGTGCTGGTGGTCCAGACCTACGCGGAAGGAGTTCGCTACGGCGAAACGGAGGAGAAGATTCTCCAGTTCGTGTCCACCCAGATGGCGATGGTGATCGACCGCAAGAGGGCGGAGGAGGAGTTGCGCGGAAACCGCGATCTCTTGCGCGCGGTCATCGAGGGGAGCTTCGACTCCATCTTCGCCAAGGATCTCGAGGGGCGTTATCTGCTGATGAACAGCGTCGCGGCGCGCGCTGTCGGCAGGACGCTCGACACGGTCATCGGCCAGCGCGACGACGATTTGTTTCCGCCCGAGATGGCGCACCGGTACGGGGAGTCCGACCGACGGGTCGTCTCGAGCGGCGCCGCGGACACGTTTGAGGATGTAGACCAGGTCGGCCGGCCTCAGTTGGTGATGAAGGCTCCCCTGCGGGACGGAACTGGCAAGATCGTCGGCGTGCTCGGCATCGCGCGCGACATGACGGAGCGAAAGAGGCTCGAAGAGCAGATGCGCCAGTCGCAGCGGCTGGAGGCGGTCGGACGTCTGGCGGGCGGGGTGGCCCACGACTTCAACAACTTGCTGACCGCGATCCTCGGCTCGACCGATCTGATTCTCGAGAGCCCCGAGCTCGACCACGCGCTTCGCGAAGACGTCGGGGAAATCCGCAGGGCGTCTCTGCGAGCCGCGGACCTCACCCGGCAACTCCTCGCCTTCAGCCGCCGCCAATTGCTCCAGCCCGAGCTGCTCGATCTCAACACGGTCGTCGCGGACATGGACAAGCTGTTGCGGCGCCTGATCGGCGAGGACGTCGCACTCCGCACGGTGCTGGCGGCGAGCCTGCGGGCCGTGCGCGCCGACCCGGGTCAGATCGAGCAGGTCATCGCCAACCTGTCGGTCAACGCGCGCGACGCCATGCCCCGTGGGGGCGCGCTCACGCTCGAGACGGCGAACGTGGAGGTGGGTGAGGCGGAGGCCGCCGAACGCTCGGCGCTTGTCCCGGGCGAGTACGTCAAGCTCGTGGTGAGTGACACCGGGTCGGGGATGGACGTGGAAACTCGATCCCACCTCTTCGAGCCTTTCTTCACCACGAAGCGAAAGGGCGAGGGCACGGGCCTGGGTCTTGCCACCGTGTACGGCATCGTCAAGCAGAGCGGCGGTTACGTCTACGTGGATAGCGAGCCGGGACGCGGCACGACCGTCACCATCTTCCTGCCCGCGGTCGCGGCGGCCACCATGCCGCCCGCGCCGCGTCTCCCGCCGGCGGCCTCCCACCGAGGCGCGGAGACCATCCTGGTCGTCGAGGACGAGGAGGCGGTTCGCAAGCTCACGCGGAGACTGCTGGAGGCCCGCGGCTATACCGTCCTCGCCGCCGCGAGCGGCGGTGAGGCCCTGAGCCTCGTGGAGCGGTACGCCGGGGGGATCGCCCTCCTGGTGAGCGACGTGGTGATGCCCGGCATGAGCGGGCCGGAAGTCGTCCAGCGCGTCTGCGCCCTGCGCCCGGAGACGAAGGCGCTCTTGGTGTCGGGTTATACCGATGACGCCATGATCCGTCACGGGGTGCGCGATTCGGGAATCGCATTCCTCCAGAAGCCCTTCACGCCCGACGCGCTGGCGCGAAAGGTGCGCGAACTGCTGGACGAAGCCGGATAGGGGCGTACCTTAGATGCGCGCATAGCACCGCGCCGCTATTTTTCGCGCCGACCCTAACCCGAGAACGCGGTGCCCAAGATCTGGCTCGACGGTCGCTACTACGAGAAGGAAGAGGCGAAGCTGTCCGTCTTCGATCACGGGCTGCTGTACGGCGACGGCGTCTTCGAGGGAATCCGCGCGTACGACGGGCGCGTCTTTCGTCTGGGGCTGCACCTCGATCGCCTCTACGCCTCCGCCCATGCGCTGCTGCTGGATATCCCGCTCGCGCCTGAGGCCATGGCCGACGTGGTCGAGGACTGCGTGCGCGTCAACGGGCTCGCCGACGCCTACATCCGCCTGGTGGTGACGCGGGGGTACGGCGACCTCGGCCTCGACCCCCGAAAGTGCAAGCGAGCGACGGTCATCTGCATCGCCGATTCGATTGCGCTCTGGCCGGCGGAGGTGTACGCGCGGGGGCTCACGATGATCACCGCGCCGACGTCGGTCAACCAGCCAAGCGGCTTGGCGCCGCAGATCAAGTCGCTCAACTATCTCGCGCACATCATGGCGAAATTCGAGGCCATCAACGCCGGCGCGGACGAGGCGCTCATGCTGGAGCCGACCGGCGAGGTGGCGGAGGGAGTGGGGGAGAACGTCTTCTGCGTGAAGGGCCAGGCGCTGCGGACGCCGCCGGGCTATGCCGGCATCCTCCGCGGCGTGACCCGGGACGCGGTGATGGAGGTGGCGCGCGAGGCCGGCTACGAGGTGCGGGAGGAGACGCTCACCCGCTACGACCTGTACACCGCGGACGAAGTGTTTCTCACCGGCACGGCGGCGGAGGTGGTGGGAGTCGCGAGGCTCGACGGGCGCAAGATCGGGTGCGGCCAGGTGGGCCCGGTCACCAAGGACATCATGGCTCGGTTCGGCGAGCTCGCGCGCCGGGGCGGCTGAGCGTCGCGCGCCGCGTCCCCCTTCGATGCTTGACCGGCGCTTCGCGGCCGTCACATATTGTCGGCGCCGCGCGGGTCAGCGGGTCAGCGGGTCAAGGGAAGGGGGGCGTCCTGAGAAGGCTGAGCTGGCTGCTGTGGGCTGGTATGGCCGCCTGCGCGCGGCCGTCGGTCGCTCCCGTGGCGCCGGTCTCGGCGCCGCCGGCGAGGGCGGAC
>JACQVG010000149.1 GCA_016209905.1 Gemmatimonadota bacterium
GCATACCGGTGGGCACCGATTTCGCCGACGCCATGCTCGAAGGGAGCGGCAGCGGCACGGGCGCCCATTTCGGCGTCCTGGTGCGACTGAGCAACCGGCTCAGCCTTGGAGCGCGCTATCTGACCGAGGTGACCATTGACTACGACGGGGAGGTGTCGTTCTCGCAGTGGCCGACCGGCATTGTCCTGGCCGCCGGCAACCCGTTCGGCGTTCCGAGGAACACTCCCCTGGATGCCGTGCTAAGAAGCTCGTTCAATACGACGCTCGCGACGCAGGGAGCCACGGCCAGCATCGTGATGCCGAGCCAGGTCGTGGTGGGCGTGGCCCTGAAGCTGCGGGAGAACTTGATGCTCCTCGGCGACTACCAGCGGGTGGGCTGGGACGCCTTCGCGGAGCTGCCGCTCGACTTCGCGGAGCTCGGACCCGACACCCTGTATGAGGACTACGAGGCCACGAGCGGCTGGCGGGCCGGATTCGAGTACGTGCGGTCGCCGCGCGTGACGGTGCGGGGCGGGATGCTCTACCATGGGGCCGCCGCTCCGGCGCAGACGGTGACGCCGCTCCTGCCCGAGGGGGCGCGTATCGAGGGGACACTGGGCCTCGGCCTGAAGGTCAGCCGGATCGCCCGCCTCGACCTGGCCTACCAGTACATTCGCCAGCAGGACCGGCGCGGCCGGGTGACGGAGGCGCCAGCGAGAGGGCCGGAGGGTGCGGCAGCCAATTCCGGCTTGTACATCTCAACGGCGAAACTCTTCGGCGCCAGTCTGGCGTTCGCGTTCTAACCTAGGGAGCCCGAACCATGACTCTTCGACGCTTCGCGATCGCCGTCCTGGCCGCGCCGCTCCTTGCCGGATGTTGGGGCGATCTGGTGACCGACGAGACGATGGAGACCCGCCCCGATCCATCCGGCGGCGAGCTGTTCCGGACTTACGTCGCCGTCGGGACCAGCCTGGGCGCCGGCATCGAGTCCGGCGGGATCAACGACAGCACCCAGCGGGAGACCTACACCTACCGGCTGGCCGTGGCGATGGGGCTCACGCCAGGCGTTGACTGGCACTACCCCAGCTTCACCAATCCCGGCTGCCCGCCGCCTTACACCAATATCCTCACCGGCACGCGCGTCACGCCGCCGGGCTTCCCCACTTCCACGGGAGCGAGCTGCTACGTGCGGGATCCGGCCTCGGCGACGACGATCGTGCACAACGTCAGCGTCCCGAGCATCCGCGCCGCCCAGGTCCTCAACATCCTGGACCTGACGTTTCCCGGCACCGACTCGCTCAAGCTGGTGCAGTTCATCACCGGCAGCCTGAACCCGATCGAGGTGGTCCGGCGGGCGCAGCCGACGTTCGTGACCCTCGAGATCGGGGCCAACGACGTGCTGGGCGCGGCGACCCGCGGCACCAACGCGCTGCTGACGCCGCTGGCCAGCTTTCAGAGCACCTTCACCCAGATCGCCGACCGCATTGACGGCACGGGCGCCAGCGTGGCGGTGATGAACGTGCCGAACGTGACGGTGATCCCGCACTTCACGCGCGCGACGGTGTTGTTTTGCCTGAAGACCGGCGCCTGTCCCGGCGTCCCCGCCACGCTGCCGTACAGCTCGCCGCTGTTCACCGTGAACGCGAGCTGCGCCCCCGGGGCCGCGGGCGGCCTGGGCGATACCTACCTGCTGTCCTTCACCGCCACCGCGACCATCACCAGCGTGCTGGCCGGCGGCGGCGCGGCGGCGTTGAACTGCGCCACCGACGTCGCGACGGTCACCACGGCGGCGGGCACCGGGCCGGCCGGTCCCACGATCAACCCGACGGAGTACGCGGCCATCACCCAACGGGTCACGGACATCAACGCATTCATCGCCACGGAAGCGGCGAGCCGCGGCTGGGCGCTGGTGGACATTGACGCCGCGCTCACGGCCAACCTGGCCCAGATCCCGCCGATCCCGCAGTTCACGACCCCGACGGCATTGTTCGGGCCGATCTTCTCGCTCGACGGCATCCACCCGAACGGCGCGGGCTACCGGCTGATGGCCCAGGCGTTCGCGGCGGCGATCAACGCGGAGCATGGGACCTCGTTGACCGTGCCGTAAGCAGCACCGGCACGGATGGCACAGAGGGCGGCAGAGGGCGCACTGCCCTCGGCCGCCCGCTGCACTCAGCTCTCCACCCGCACCCCGCCTCCCGGTCGGACCAGGCGCGCGGCGGGAACCGCAAGCTGCGGGTCGGCCAGCAACTGATCGGCTATCAGTCCCCCCGCGCCCGGCTCGGCGACGACCAGCACCGCGCCCCCCCACCCCGCCCCAACGAGACGGGCGCCAAGGACCCGCGGCACCCCGCGCGCCGCCTCGACGATGGCATCGAGCCGCGGAGTGGAACACTCGTACAGGTCTCGCAGCGACTTGTGCGAGGCGTTGACGAGACTCCCGAACGCGGCGTAGTCGCCCTCCTCCAGCGCCCGGGCGGCGAGCAGCGCCCGCTGGTTCTCGCCGACCACGTGGCGCACCCGCCGGTCGAGCGGCGACGGGAGGCTCTGAAGCAACGCCGAGAGGCGCGCCGGCGGAATCTCCACCAGCGACTGGAGCGCCGGCCACACGACGCGCAGCCGGGCCCGCGCTTCTTCACCCTCCCGGCGGCGTTCGGCGTACGCGCTGCGCCTGAGGGCACGCGACTCCCCCGAGTCGGCGAGCACGAGGTCCACGCCGACCCGAACGACTCGCGTCTCCAGGGTGCGACAGTCGAGCAGGAGCGCGCAGCCCGGAAGGGCCGCGGCGGAGGCCAACTGGTCCATCACTCCGCACGGGACGCCGACGAAGTCCGTCTCGGCACGATGCGCAATGGCGGCAAGGGTCCCCGGCTCGGTGCTTCGCCCCCACCACGCCGCGAGCGCCGCAGCCGCGGCCACCTCGAGCGCCGCCGAGGAGCTTTGGCCGACGCCGAGGGCCAGGTCGCTCGCAACGGCGACGGCGACGCCCGAGGTCGAGGCGCCGGCGGCGGCCATCAGCGCCGCGACGCCGCCGACGTAGTCGCTCCAGCCGCCGCCGGGCGCGGGCGGCCACGGCGCATCCGCCGCCGGGCCGTGCTCGGAAACCGCTCGGAAACGATGCGGGGCGGGGCCTACGGCCACGGCCGTGCGCTCGGCCGTGGCCACGGGAAGCACGTGCCCACCGTGATAGTCCACGTGCTCGCCGATCAGGTTGACACGGCCCGCGGCCGTGGCGAGCGCCGAGGGACGCTCACCGAACGCCGCGCGAAAGAGAGCGGCCGCGCGGTCCGCCGGATTCATTGACCCCCCGTGACGCGGCAGCTAGACTTTTCGCCTCGCATGCGCCGCGCGATCGCCGCCGCCCTCCTCGGTCTTCCCGCCCTACTTCTAGTCCCCGGCACGGTCGCAGCGCAGGGCGAGGACGCAGTGCCGCTGCGAGCGGGAGCGCTGCGTGTGATCTTCGCCCCGGACTGGTCGCGCTTCAACCGGCGCTTCGGCAAGGACACCCCGGGATTTACGGACGGCGCGCTGGAGCCTCTCGGCGTGGACTTCGGCGCCGACACCTTCGGCGTCGCTGCGCTCCCTTTCCTCGCGCCGATCCAGACCAAGGTTCGCGACCTGACCGGCCTCGGCGGTTTCGTCATGAATCTCGGCCGCACGTCCCTCGCGCTCAATGCCAGCGTGCGCGTCATGCCGGTCGGCCTCGAGGTCGGTCTTTCACGCCGCCTCAGCGTCTCGGTCACCGTACCCCTGGTCCGAAGCCGAATGGAAGCGTTCTTCGCTCTGGACACGGCCGCGGCCCGGCGCGGCAACGTGGGCTGGAACCCGGCGTTCCTGACGCCGGGTGCGCTCGACGGGTTCCGCGCACAGGTGGAAGCGGCGCTGGAGGAGCTCGCGACCCAGGCGGTAAGCGGACCGGCCTCGCTCAGGGCGCAGGCGCAGAGCACGCTCGACGCCGTCCGGCCGCTGTTGTGCGGACTGTATTGGCTGGCCGGCGGGAGCGCGAGCGACGCAGCGTCTCCGTGCTTCCTTGCCGCGCCGACCGGATCCTCGCCCTTCCTGCCGCTCGCCGGCTCCGCAGCGGGAGACAGCCTCGCCGTTCGCCTCGCGCGCGCCCGAGGCGACTACGAGCTCCTCCGCCAGCAGTACGCCGCGCTGGGCTTCCTCCTGCCTGCGCTCGACGCCGCCTACACGCTCCCAGAAGCTCCGCTCGACTCCCTCGGCTTCCGGCGCTTGTTCAGCGATCCGACGGGGCCGCTCGCCGGCGACTCGCTGACCACGGTCGTGCGGACCCGGCTGGGCGACATCGAGGTGGGCGCCACGCTCCAGGTCGCCGCCTCGCCGCGATACCGCGGACAACTGGCGCTCATCGTGCGCCTCCCGACGGGAACCGTGGACTTCGCGGACAATTTCATTGACGTCGGAACCGGGGACCACCAGCTGGACCTCGAGGTGGGCACGCGCAACGACTTCGTGCTCGGCAGCCGGTTCTGGCTGCATACCGGCGCGCGGGCCGGGATCCAGTTCGCCGACGAGCTGACCCGGCGCGTGGCTCCGGTCAACCTGCCGCTCGCGCCCCCGCGCTCCCGCGCGGTGGTCCGGCGCGACCTCGGCGACTACGTGGCCGTGGATGTGGTTCCCAACTGGCAGCTGGACGACGCATTCTCCCTCGCGGTCGGCTATCACTACTACCGGCAGGGCGCCACGCGCGTGAGCTACGTGGATGCGACGGACGAGGCGCGGATCGGACTGCTGGCGAACCTGCTCGCCGAGGAGACCGCCGTCACGCGGGCGCGGATCGGCGCCGGCGTCACCTTCTCGACGCTCGGCCGCTACGCCGCCGGCCGCGCCAGCCTGCCGTACACGGTCACCGCGTCGTACCAGAACACGTTCCAGGGCAAGGGGGGCGCGGTCCCCCAGGCGAGCATCTTCCGGCTGGCGATCAGAGGGTACATCTCGATCTGGTAGACGTCCGTCTCGGCATCAGCGCCTGCCCCGCGGACCGAGCAGTTCGCGCGCCAGTCTTCGCGCCGTCGCGGCCGCCGCTCGCCCGCCGAGCATCCGCGCGATCTCCTCCACCCGCTCGCCACCCGAAACCGCCCTGACGTCCGTCTCCGCCGCTCCGGAAGGCGCCGACTTCATGACGACCAGATGACGGGTCGCACGCGCGGCGATCTGCGGCAGATGCGTGATGACCAGGACCTGATGCGCTTCGGCCACGCGGGCGAGGGCGTCGGCGATGTGCCCGGCTACATGCCCCCCCACCCCCTGGTCAACCTCGTCGAACACGAGGGTCGGGAGCGCGTCGTGCCGCGCCACTTCGACCTTGAGCCCCAGCATGAGACGAGAAAGCTCCCCGCCCGACGCGACCCTCGCCATCGGCCGCTCGCCCATGCCGGGGTTCAGCTCGACGAGGAATTCCACGCGCTCCGCCCCGTGCCGACCGGAAGAACCGGCCCCATCGAGCGCAACCCGGAATCGGCTGTCCGGCATGCCCAAGCCCGGCAAGTGCTTCGTCACGGCCGCGCCCAGCCGTCTGGCCGCGGCACGGCGTCTGCCCGTGAGCGCCCGGCAGCTTTCCCCGAACTCGCGCTCGGCCTCGACGAGCCGGGTGCCCAGGGCTGCGAGGTCGGTCTCCGCGGTATCGAGCAGCTCCAGCTCCGCCCGCGCCGCCGCGCCCGTCTCGAGCACGCGATCGAGCCCCGGGCCGTACTTGCGGTCGAGCCGGAAGAGAGCGTCGCGCCGCCGCTCCACTTCCGCCAAGCGCGCCGGATCGAGCTCCACCCGCGCGGCGTAGCTTCGAACGGCACCCGTTAGCTCTTCGACGTTGAGCGTGGCCGCCTCGAGCAGCTCCCGCCAACCCCCGGCACCGGAGGGGTCAATGCGCTCCAGGGCGACGAGCAGCCGGCTCGCCCGTCCCAGCGCGCCCGACGCGGCGCCATCGTCGCCGCTCAGAGCCTGCTCCAGCTCCTGCGCGAGCCGGCCGAGCTCCTCGGCGTGGCCCAGCCGGCGCGCCTCGGCATCCAGCGCGCCGAGCTCGTCCGGCCGGGGAGCAACTCGAGCAATCTCTTCGGCGACGTGCCGCAGGTAGTCGGCGCGCTGGCGCGCTTCGGCCTGGCGCGTCTCGAGCGCGCGACGCTGGGCGAGCAGCAGTTCCCGCGACTCGAAGGCGGCGGCGACCGCCGCCGCCTCGGCGCCGGCGTCACCGAAGGCGTCGAGGATCTCGCGCTGCGGCTCGGCGTGAAGCAGCGACTGGGTTTCGTGTTGGCCGTGGAGATCCACCAGCAGGCGGCCGAGCTCGGCCAGGACGCCGGCAGTGACCGGGCTCCCGTTCACCCAGGCCCTGCTCCGGCCCGAGCCCTGCACCTCGCGCTTGAGGACGAGCCGGCCGTCCTCCGCATCAATCCCGAGCCGTTCCAGGGCATCGGTCAGCGCCCTGCGGCCGCCGGCCTCGAACGCCCCCTCGACCACGGCGCGCGCCGCCCCCGGACGCACCAGGTCGCTCGCGGCGCGCTCCCCGAGCAGCAGAGCGAGGGCATCCACCAGCATTGTCTTGCCCGCGCCCGTTTCGCCGGTCAGGACGTTCAGCCCGGGACCGAGCTCCAGGCGCGCATCCGCGATGATCGCGAGATCGCGCACCCTGAGCTCGGTGAGCATCAGGCGTTCCGGTCGGTGAGATCGCCCCAGGCCAACTTGTGCCGCAGGCGCCCGAAGAACGACTCCTCTCCCACCTGGGCGAGGAGCACCGCGCGCAGCGCCCGCTGCACCGTCACGTCCTCCCTGGGCGCGAGGCGCGCGGCGAGCTGGCCGTCAATGGAGACCAGCAGCTCTTCCGGAGCGGGGACGGGATCGAGGGCGCGGATGGCGATGGTCGCTGCGGCGGGGACGACGAGCGGCCTCACGGCGAGGGTGTGGGGACAGATCGGCGTCACGACCACCGCGTCCACACCCGGCACGACGATGGGTCCTCCCGCCGAGAGCGAGTAGGCGGTGGACCCGGTCGGCGTTGCGATGATGATGCCGTCGGCCGAGTACTCGCCCACTTGCTCGCCGTCCACGGCGACGGCGAGGCGGATGACGCGCGCGATACCGCCCTTGTGCACGACGACGTCGTTGACGGCGAGAAACTCGGTCTCCGAGCCGCCGATGCGGGCGGTGAGGGCGAGCCGCGACTCGATGGTGTACTGCCCGCTCACCAGACGGCCGAGCGCGTCCACCGCGGTGTCAGGCCCGGCGCCGGCGAGGAAGCCCACTCGGCCGAGGTTGATGCCGAGGATGGGGATGCCGCGCTGGCAGGCGAGCCGCGCGCCCCGCAGCATCGTGCCGTCCCCGCCCAGGCTGACGAGGACGTCGAGGTCGGCGCCGTCGAAGCCGCCCACCGCGTATCCGGGCATCGCCTCGGCGAGCTCGGGCTCGGCCGAGAGCCGTACGCCGAGCTTCGGCGCTTCTGCCGCCAGCCTTGCGAGGAGATCCACCAGGGGCCGGTAACGCCGATTCCCGACCAGCCCGACGTTCATGACGGGATGGCGGCCTCCTGGGCGTGCAGCGCGCGGATCCGCGCGGCGATGCCATCGGCCGTGAGCCCCACTTCGGCCAGCTGCATCGCGCGAGGGGCGTGCTCATAGAGGCGGTCGGGTACGCCGAGCGCGATCACCCGGACATCGGGCGCCAGGGCCTGGACCGTTCTCGCGAGGTGGGCCCCGAATCCGTTGACCACGGTGCCGTCCTCCACGGTCACGAGCAGCCGGTGTCCGGCCACCAGCGCGTCGAGCATGTCCCGGTCGAGCGGCTTGAGGAACCTGCAGTTCACGACCGACACATCGAGCCCTTCCGCCGCCAGCGTCTGCGCCGCCGTGAGCGCCGGGGCGCACATCGCGCCGACCGCCAGGAGCGCGCACTGCCTCCCCTGGCGCAACACCTCCCACGTGCCGTACGGCACGGGCGCCACCTCCGCGGCGGGAGGCGGCTCGCCCGGCGCCTTGTCGCGCGGGTAGCGGGTGACGAAAGGGCCGCTCCGCCGCTGCAGCGCGCAGCGCAGCAGCCCGATCAGCTCGGCGGCGTCCTTCGGCGCGGTGACCGTCATCCCCGGCACGGCGAGCATGTACGCGATGTCGAAGAGCCCCATGTGCGTCTGCCCGTCCTCGCCCACCATCCCCGCGCGGTCGAGGCAGAAGATGACGGGGAGCCCCTGGATCGCGACGTCGTGGATGATGCTGTCATAGGCGCGCAGCAGGAACGTGGAGTAGATCGCCACGATCGGGCGCATCCCCTGCGTGGTGAGACCGGCGGCGAACGTCACCGCGTGGGCCTCCGCGATCCCCACGTCGAAGAAGCGGTCCGGCCACTTCTTCTGGAAGATGTTCGTCCCCGTGCCCGACGGCATGGCCGCCGTGATCGCGACGAGGTCGGGGTACTCCGCCGCGAGCTGGGTGATGGCCTCGCCGAAGACCTTGGTCCACTGCGGCGGCCCGGCGCCGGCCGGCTTGAGCTTGCCGGTGGCCGGGTCGTAGGGCGCGCGGGCGTGATACTTCTCGAGGTCGGGCTCCGGAAGCGGAAAGCCCTTCCCCTTCTGCGTGATGACGTGCACCACACGAGGACCCTTGAGGGTCTTCACCAGGTCGAAGGTGTGGAGCATCGCCTCGATATTGTGACCGTCGAGCGGGCCGAAATAGCGGAAGCCGAGCTCCTCGAAGAGCATCCCCGGCGACCACATGTTCTTGATGCTCTCCTCGGCCTTCTTGCTGAACTCGACCACGCCGGGCCCCAGGATCTTGGACGACGCCTCGATCAGCGCCTTCACCCTGTCGCGGAGCCGGTTGGTGAAGGGCGACGCGATGATGGAGCCGAGGTACTTGTTGATCGCGCCGACGTTCGGGGCGATGGACATCCCGTTGTCGTTGAGCACCATGATGATGTCGCGGCCGGAATGCCCGGCGTTGTTCATCGCCTCGTAGGGAAGCCCGCAGGTGAGCGCGCCGTCGCCCACCACCGCCACCACGTGGTGGTGCTCGCCCAAAAGGTCGCGCGCCGTAGCCATCCCGTACGCCGCGGACAGCCCGGTCCCCGCGTGGCCGGCGCCGAACTGGTCGTGCTCGCTCTCGCTGCGGCGGAGGAATCCGCTGAGGCCGCCGGCCTGACGCAGAGTGGGAAAGCGGTCGTGGCGGCCGGTGAGGATCTTCCATGGGTATCCCTGGTGACCCACGTCCCAGACGATCCGGTCGCGCGGACTGTCGAAGCCGTGAATCAGCGCCACCGTCAGCTCGACCACGCCGAGCCCGGCGCCGATGTGGCCGCCGGTGGCCGAGACCACGTCGATCAGGCGCCGTCGGACCTCATCGGCCAGCGGCTGGAGCTGCTCGCGCGGCAGCCGCCGGACGTCTTGCGGACCGTGGATCGTCTCGAGGAGTGCCATGCGGGGTCGAACTCCTGTGCAAGTCAGTAGCGGCGCGCGACCACGAATCGGGCCAGGGCCGCCAGCAACGGGGAAGATACTCCGGCGGCCGCCAGGCGGGCCACCGCGCGCTCGGCGAGCCGCTCCGCCTCCCGCTCCGCCCCCGCCACGCCGAGCAGCGCGGGGACGGTGGGTTTGCCGAGCTTGGCATCCTTCCCCGCCGTCTTGCCGAGCTGGCTGGACGTGGCGGTCAGGTCGAGCACGTCGTCGGCGATCTGGAACGCGAGCCCAACGTCCTCGCCGTACCCGCGGTAGCCGACCCGCTGAGCCTCGTCCGCCCCCGCCGTCACCGCGCCGATCTCCACCGAGGCCGCGATCAGCGCGCCGGTCTTCCGGGCTTCCAGGTCGGCGACCACCTCGGGCGTCGCGTCTCCCCCGGGCGCGAGCAGGTCCAGCGCCTGGCCGCCGATCATCCCGCCCGCACCGGCCGACCGGAAGAGGAGCAGCTGCACGAGCCGGGTCGTCGCGCAGCCGAGACCCATGCATCGCGCGCCGCGCACGATCGCCGCCGCCGCGACGGGCACCATCGCGAAGCCGGCCACCGTCGCCAGCGGAACGCCGAAGGCCCGGTGCAGCGTGGGGCGGCCGCGCCTGAGGTCGTCGTCATCCATGCACGGCAGATCGTCGTGAACCAGCGAATAGGCGTGGACGATCTCGACCGCGGCCGCCAGGTCCGAGATCGCCGGGGAGTCGCCGCCGGCGCTGTGGTACGCCGCCATGACCAGAGCCGGCCGGATCCGCTTTCCGGCGCCCATCACGGCGTAGCGCACCGCCTCCCCCAGGGCCGGCGCGACGCCGGCCAGAGTCTCGTCCAACGCCTGGGCGAGCGCGCGATCGGTGTCCTCGCGAGCCCGCGCCAGAAACGCGGCGACGTCCGGGTCGCCGCTAGCGGTCGAGTGGCTCAACCTCGAGTCCACCATTGGCAGCTTCGCGCAGCTGCCGCAGACGCAGTTCCGCCGAGGCGAGGCGGTCTCGCGCATCGCGCAAGCGACCGATTCCCTCCTCGAAGAGAGCGAGGGCACGGTCGAGATCGAGGTCGTTCGCCTCCAGGGCCCGCACGATGGCCTCGAGTCGGCTCAGGTCCGCCTGCAGCGAAGTCGTCGCGCCCGACGGAGGCGGGTTGTTTTCCGACGGCGCGCCGGTCACGCGCTCTCCTCCGCCTGCGCCCGCACCTCGCCGTCCGCGACCCGGAGGCGGAACCGCAGGCCCGCCGGGAAGTCCGCGACCCGCCGCAACACCCGCCCCGCCGAGTCGCGCGCCACGGCGTAGCCGCGGTCGAGTACCTTGAGCGGCGAGAGGGCGTCGAGGGCGGCCGCCAGGCGTTCCAGCTCGCCGCGCCGCGCCGCGTGCAGCGCCACGCAGGCCGCTGCCATACGGAGCGCCGCCTGGTGAAGCCGCCGGGTGGCGTATCCCACTCGGCGGGTGACCGCGGTCGCCATGCGGCTCTCGGCGTGGCGGAGGCGCGCCCCGCCCAGCTCGACGCGCCGGCCCGCCGCCGCGCCGAGGCCGCCCTCCAGCGCCGCGAGGTGCCGCAGCAGTTCCCGCCGGTCGGGGACCGCCTTCTCGGCGGCGGCGGACGGGGTCGGGGCGCGCACATCCGCGACCAGGTCGGTGAGCGTGGTGTCCGTTTCGTGACCGACGGCCGAGATCGTCGGGACGCAGCAGCCCGCGACGGCGCGGGCGACGCGCTCGTCGTTGAACGCCCAGAGATCTTCCTGCGAGCCCCCGCCCCGTCCGACGATCAGCACGTCGAGCGCCTCGAAGCGGTTGGCCAGCGCCAGTGCGCGGCACAGATCGCGCGGCGCCTCCTCGCCCTGGACGCGCGCACCGATCAGCACCAGCTCGACTCCCGGCCAGCGGCGCGCGATGACGGCGACGATGTCGCGCCACGCCGCGCCTTCGGGGCTCGTGACCACGCCGACGGCACGGGGGTAGGACGGCAGCGGGCGCTTGCGGGCCGGGTCGAGCAGGCCTTCCTTCTCCAGCGCCGCGCGGGCCCGCTCGAGGGCCAGCGCGTAGAACCCTCCCTCCCGTGTCGCCAACAGCTCGCGAACGCTGAGCTGGATCTCCCCGCGCTTGGTGCTCACCGTCAGCTCGCCACGGGCAAAGACCTTGAGGCCGTCTTCGGGCTCGGCCGGCACGCGCTGCGCGTCGCCGCGCCACATCACGCACCGCAGCTGAGCCGAAGGGTCCTTGAGCGAGAAATACCAGTGCCCGCTGGGGTAGGCCCTGAAGTTGGAGATCTCCCCCTCGACCCACAGGACGGGGAACGCGCGCTCAAGGACGCGCTGCGCCCCCTCGACCACCTCACGGACCGTGAGGGGCCGCTCGCGCGGCTCCGCCACAAGGGGCAGCTCGACGCTCACGCCGCCTGCCGCGCCGCCTGCACCGTGTTCTTCATCAGCATCGCGATCGTCATCGGCCCCACGCCGCCGGGCACCGGCGTGATGGCGCCCGCGACCTCCGCCGCTTCCGAGAACTTCACGTCGCCGACGAGCCGATACCCCTTCTCGGCGGCCGGATCGTCAACCCGGTTGACGCCCACGTCCACGACCACGCCACCCGGGCGGATCATATCGCCCGTGATGACCTCGGGTCGTCCCGCCGCCACGATGAGGATGTCCGCGTCCCTGGTGAAGCGCGCCAGATGCTGCGTTTTCGTGTGGCAGACCGTAACGGTGGCGTTCGCCCCCGGGGCGTCCTGGAGCAGGATGTTCGCCACCGGACGTCCGACGATCAGCGAGCGCCCGACGATCACCACGTGCTGGCCGCGAGGATCGATCCCGCAGCGCAGCAGGAGCTCCTGCACGCCCGCCGGCGTGCAGGGCCGGTAGGCCGTCCGGTCGCCGATGACCAGCTTCCCGACGTTGATCGGATGGAAGCCGTCCACGTCCTTTTCGGGCCGCAGCCGGCGGAGCACGGTGTCGGTCTTCATCTGCTTCGGCAAGGGGAGCTGGACGAGGATTCCGTGCACGGCGGCGTCGGCGTTCAGGCGGTCGAGCAGGGCCAGCAGTTCGGCCTCGGCGGTCTCGACCGGCAGTCGGATCGTCGCCGCCCGCATGCCGAGCTCGTCGGCGGCCTTGCCTTTCATGCGCACGTAGACCTCGCTGGCGGGATTCTCCCCCACCAGAACCACGCTGAGCCCGGGCACCCTGCCCCGTGCGCCAAGCTCCGCCACTTCGGCGCGCAGCTCTTCGCGGATCGCCCGGCCGACGGCGTTCCCGTCAAGGATTCTCGCGCTCATCTCACCTCGCAAAATCAACGGCCCGGGTCTCGCGGATGACCACCACCCTGATCTGGCCCGGGTACTGCAGCTCGTTCTCGATCTTCCGCGCGATCGCGTCGCAGAGCTGCGATGCCTTCCCGTCGTCCACGGTGTCCGGCGTTACCATCACGCGGATCTCGCGACCCGCCTGGATCGCGTACGTCTTCTCCACGCCGGGGAAGCCGCTCGCGATCTCCTCCAGTTTCGTCAGTCGCTTCACGTAGTTCTCGAACGCCTCGCGCCGAGCGCCCGGTCTGGAGCCGGACACCGCGTCGGCCGCTTGCACGATGACCGAGATGGGGGACTCGTGGGGGACGTCGTCGTGATGCGCCGCGATGCAATTGACGACGGTCGGATGCTCGCCGTATTTCGTGGCCACCTCGACGCCCAGCTGGACGTGGGTGCCCTCGCTCTCGTGCGTGAGCACCTTGCCGATGTCGTGCAGCAGCGCCCCCCGCTTGGTCAGTTGCACGTCGAGCTTGAGCTCGGCCGCCATGATGCCGGCGATCCAGCAGACCTCCTTGGTGTGCTTGAGCAGGTTCTGACCGTACGAGGTGCGGAACTTCATGCGGCCGACCAGCCTGACCAGCTCGGCGTGCAGGCCGTGGATGCCGACGTCGTACGCAGCCTGCTCGCCGGCCTCCTGGATCTGCAGGTCCACGTCGGCCTGGGCCTTCCGCACCACCTCCTCGATCCGCCCGGGCTGGATTCGGCCGTCGGCGATCAGCCGCTCGAGCGCCAGCCGCGCCACCTCGCGGCGCACGGGATCGAACGAGGAGACGGTGACCGCGTCGGGCGTGTCGTCAATCACGACGTCCACCCCGGTCGCCGTCTCGAAGGCCCGGATGTTGCGGCCTTCGCGGCCGATGATGCGCCCCTTCATGTCGTCGTTGGGCAAGGTGACCGTGGACACGGTGCTCTCGGCCGTGTGATCGGCCGCGATGCGCTGGATTGCCAACGCCACGATCTTCGTGGCTTCGCGGTCCGCCTCGCGCCGCGCCTGCTCCTTCACGCTGCGCACTACAGCGGCCGCTTCGGACTTGGCCTCCTCCTCGATCCCGCGGACCAGCTCCTTCTTCGCCTCGGCCACCGACAGGCCGGCGACGGCTTCGAGCCGCCGCCGCTGATCCACCAGCAGCGCGCGCAGCTCCGCGTCCCGCGCGGCGACCCGCTGCTCGAGCCCCTCCACGCCGGCGGCCCGTGCCTCCACCTCCTGCCCGCGTCGCTCCACGAGCTCGTACTTGCGCTCGAGCTGCAGCTCACGCTCCTCCAGCCGGCGCTCGAGGCGCGCAACCTCCTCGCGTCGGCGGCCGACTTCGGCCTCCCACGCGTCCCGGGCCTTCGCCAACTCTTCCTTGCCGGAAAGCACGAGCGAGGAGCGAAAGGCCTCGGCATCGCGTCGCGCCTCGGCCAGGATGCGCTCCGCGACGACCTCGGCCGCCCCGCGGGAGCGCGCTGCCGCCCGCCGCTCCACCACGCGCCCGACCAAGAAGAACGCCGACCCGGCCGCGGCGGCGACACCGAGGACGGCGAAGAACAGCCAGATTGGCATATGACCACTCCGGCGGACACCCGCCCTGAGTGATGTTCGAAACCGATGTTGGAACGGCTAAGTTACGCCGAAAGTAGGACCAGAGACAAGCTCACGCCCGGACGCCGTGGCGTTTTTTCGGCGGCAGGAGGCGAGCCAGATGCGCCGACAGCTGCCGCAGGCGCTCGGTCAGCTGCTGCTGCTGACGGCGAGACTGGAACAGCTCGTCCGTGATCGCCAGTGCGGCGAGGATCGCCGCCTTGTGGCTCTCGACCAGCGGCCCCGACTGCAGCACCCGGCGGATGGCGCCGTCGACGTGGGCGGCGACCTCCCGCGTGTACTCCGGATCCCGCTCTGAGCGGACACTGTACTGCTCGTCGCAGATCATGACCTTCACCGCGTTCTTCTTCATCGGTCCGCTCCCTCGTTTCCGCTTTGCTGCTCCAGAAACTTCAAGCGATCAACGAGTTCCCCGACTCGGCTCCTCACCAGGGAAAGCCGCTGCTCCAGCCCGCGGTACGCGGCCTCGAGCTCCCGCACGCGCGCCGGCGCCTCCTCAGCTCGGCCCCCCCCGCTCCCCCCCCCGCTCCCGGCGGAGTCCGCCACGCCGGCTTCCGCGCTCAGGGCGCGACGCCGCCAGCTCGCCAGCTCGGCCTCGAGGAGGCGGAGCACCTCCTCGAGTTCCCGCAGGGCCGCGAGGTCAGCTCGCTCGTCGTCGGACGCCATAGCGCGCCTCCACCTCCGTCAGGGCCCGCTGCAGGGCCGCTTCCACCTCCACCTCCCGTAAGGTACGCTCCGGCGCGCGGAAGACGAGCCGCCACGCTACGCTTCGCGACCCTGCGGGCAGCGGCGCTCCACGGTACTCGTCGAATGGCCACAGCCGCTCGAGGAGCGGTCCGGCGGCCGAGCGCAGCACCGTTTCGACGTCCGCCGCGCGGAGGCCCGCGGGCAGCACGAGCGCGATGTCGCGCTCGACGGCGGGCGACTTCGGCAGCGGCCTGACGCGCGGCGCGGGGGCCCCACCGGTCCCCACCGCTACCTCGAAGCCCACGAGCGGCGCCGCCCAGGCGGGGCGGTCGGCCGCCAGCTCCGCCGCCCTGCCGACCGCGCGGCCTCCCGCGTCCCGGACCACGAGCCCCACGCTCCCGGGCTCGAGGACGGCTCCCGCCAGCGCCACGGCCACGGCCGCCTCGAGCCCGGCCACCGCGTCGAAGAGATCCAGGTCCGGCGTCGCCGGCTCGCTCCAGTGCGGCGGACGTCGCGCGCCCGTCAGGACGCCGGCGACGCGCATCTCTTCCGCGGGCAGCTCGCCCTCCCTCCGCTCGAATACGGTGCCGATCTCGAACAGGCGGACGTCCCGCTGCATGAGGCGCCAGTTATGCTCGACGCGCCGCACCAGGCCGGGCAGCAGCTCCGACCGCAGGAACGCCTCCTCCCGGCTCAAGGGGTTCAGAACCTCGGGCGAGCGCGGGTCGGCGCGCGGCCCGAGAGGAGACGTCATTGCCTCGTGCAGCCCCAACGCCGTCAGCGCGCGCCGGAGCCGCGCGGCCACCCGCTCCGAGGGCGCGTCGGGAACGACCCCGATCCGGTACGGCCGCATGTCGTCCGGGAACCGATCATAACCGACGATCCGCGCCACCTCCTCGATGAGGTCGATCTCGCGGGTGAGGTCCGGTCGGGCCGCCGGCACCTGGACGGCCAGCCGCTCGTGCTTCGGGGCGACGACGCATCCCAAGGCCGTCAGCACCCGCTCCGTCTCGCCGCGCGGGATCTCGACACCCAGGATGTCGGCGATCCGGCGGTCCCGTAGAAAAACGGTCGTGGGCGGGATGGGATCCGGGTAGACGTCCACCGGCACGCCGTCTACGTGGCCGCCCGCAACGGCCAGCAGGAGCTCGATTGCTCGCCCGAGGTACTCCGGCGTGGCGTCGTGATCGATCCCCCGCTCGAAGCGGTAGCTCGCCTCCGTGCTCATTCCCATGGCGCGCCGCGTGGCCCGGTTCTGCCGCGGGTCGAAGTAGGCGCACTCGAGCAGCACGTCCGTGGTGGCCGCGGACACCTCGCTCTCGGCACCGCCCATCACTCCGGCCACGCCGGTGGCCACTTCCGCGTCGGCGATCACCGTCATCGAGGGGTCGAGGCGGCGCCGGACCCCGTCGAGGGTCGTCAGCGCTTCGCCGGCCCGCGCCCGCCGCACCACGATCGCCGGCCCACGCAGCTTGGCGAGATCGAACGCGTGAATCGGCTGGCCGACCTCGAAGAGGATGTAGTTCGTCGCGTCCACCACGTTGTTGACGGACCGCGCGCCGATCGCCGCCAAGCGGTTCCTCAGCCAGGCCGGCGAGGGGCCGACGCCGACGCCCCGGAGCACCGCCGCCGTGTAGCGCCGGCACCCGCTCACGTCCTCGACCGCGATGGGCACGCCTCCGGCATCACCCCGGGCGCCGCGCGCGCGCGCTGCGCGAGGCGGGCGCTGCGCCGGTGCGCCCGGAATGACCGGCAGCTTGACCGCCCGCATGAGGACGGCGCCGAGATCGCGCGCAATCCCCTGGTGCGACAGCAGGTCGGGCCGGTTGGGCGTGATCTCGAGGACGAAGCGGGTGTCCGCGATGGGAAGCGCGTCGAGCAGCCGGGTGCCGGGGGCGGCCGCCGTGTCGAGCTCGAGGATGCCCTCCTGGTCGTCGCCGAGGCCCAACTCGCGGGCGGAGCAGAGCATCCCCTCCGAGACCTCGCCGCGGATCGTGCGGCGCTCGATCATCAGCCCCTCCGGCAGGCGCGCCCCGACGGGAGCGAACGGGTAGCGGCGCCCCGCGGCCACGTTGGCCGCGCCGCACACGACGCGCTTGGCCTGCCCGCCCGCGTCCACCAGACAGAGCGTCAGCCGGTCGGCGTTGGGGTGCCTGCGCACCTCGAGCACCTCGCCGATCACGATGTCGCCGAGGCCGCCGTGCAGGGGCTCCAGTGCCTCGACCCCGGCGCCGAGCATCGTCAGACGGTCGCGGGTCAGCGCGGCGTCGAGCTCGACTCCGAGCAGGTCGGAGAGCCAGCGCAGAGAGGCGTTCATCCGCCATCCACGAACTGGTCATGGAAGCGCATGTCGCCCTCGAACAGCACCCGGATGTCCGGGACGCCGTAACGGAGCATCGCCATGCGGTGCGGCCCCATGCCGAACGCCCAGCCGGTGTAGCGCTCGGGATCGACGCCGACCGCCTCGAAGACGTTGGGATCCACCATGCCGGCACCCAAGATCTCCATCCAGCCGCTACCCTTGCAGGCCGGGCAGCCCGTGCCGTGGCAGATCAGGCACTCGACTTCCATGTCCGCCGACGGCTCCGTGAAGGGGAAGAACGACGGGCGGAACCGGACCCGCACACTCGGCCCAAAGAAGCGGCGCGCGAAGTATGTCAGGGAAGCCTTGAGATCCACGAAGGTGATGCCCTCATCCACCGCCAGCGCCTCCACCTGCGAGAACGCCGGCGCATGCGAAGGGTCGAACGGGTCGCGCCGATAGCACATCCCCGGCATCGTGACGCGGATGGGGGGCCGATACGCCTCCATGACCCTGATCTGGAGCGGGGACGTGTGCGTGCGCAGGAGCATCCCCTCGCCCAGGTAGAATGTGTCGTGCATCTCGAGCGACGGGTGCTCGGGCGGGAAATTGAGCGCGGTGAAGTTATTGCGCTCCGTCTCCGCCTCGGGGCCGACGTAGCGGGTGAAGCCGAGCTCGCCGAAGATCGCGCAGACTTCGTCTACCACGAGCGTGACCGGATGGAGCGCGCCGCGCCACTGCCGGCGCGCGGGCATCGTGAGGTCGGGGCGCGGCGCCTCGGAACCTGCCGGCGCCAGGGCCCTCTCGGCCGCCTCGAGCAGGGTCTCGATGGCCGCCTTGGCCGCGTTCGCGGCCTCGCCCACCGCGCGGCGGGCGTCCGGATCGAGCGCGGGGAGACCTTTGAGAATGGCGGTCAGGCGCCCGGCCTTGCGCCCCAGGTAGTCGGTCCTGAGCTGCTGCAGCGCATCGCGCCCCCGGGCAGCGCGAACCCGCGCCTCCGCCTCCGCCCTCAGTGCGGCGAGCGCGGCGAGCTGCTCGGCCGACGGCCCGCTCACCAGCTAATTCTGGCTCTTGGCCAGCTCCGCCAGCTTCGAAAACGCCCCGGGGTCGCGCACCGCGAGGTCGGCCATCACCTTGCGGTTGATCTCCACGCCGGCCCGTTTCAGCCCGCTCACCAGCTGGCTGTACGACAGGTCGTTCAGCCGTGCGGCGGCATTGATGCGCGTGATCCAGAGCCGGCGGAACTGCCGCTTCTTCTGCCGGCGATCACGGTAGGCGTACGCCCAGCCGCGCTCGACTGTTTCCTTGGCCGCCTTCCACAGCTTGCTGCGTCCGCCCCGGTTGCCGCGCGCCTCCTTCATGATCTTGTTCTTGCGCGCCAGGCGCTGGACGTTGCTCTTCACGCGAGGCATGATCGCTCTCCTAGCCGGACAAGAGGCGCTTCAGACGCCGCTCGTCCGCGTGCGAGGCCAGGGAGGCCTTCCGCAGGTGGCGCTTCCGCTTGGCCGTCTTCTTGGTCAGGATATGGCTCTTGTAGGCGCGGCGCCGCCGGACCCGGCCCGCACCGGTGAGCCTGAAGCGCTTGGCTGCCGCCCGCTTCGTTTTCTTCTTCACCTCTCGCTCCTCACTTGGGCGTCATCAACATCGTCATGTTCCGGCCCTCGAGCTTGGCGTCCTGCTCCACCCGGCCCACATCGGCCAGCACGCCGGCGACGCGGTCGAGCACGATCCTGCCGAGCTCGGGATGGGCCATCTGCCGTCCCCGGAACATCATCGTGACTTTCACCTTGTTGCCCTCGCCCAGGAACTGTTTGGCATGCCGGCACTTGAAATCGAAATCGTGCTCGTCGATCCCGGGACGGAACTTGATCTCCTTGAGCTGAATCGCGTGCTGCTTCTTCTTCGCCGCCCGCGCCGCCTTCGCCTGCTCGAACTTGAACTTTCCGAAGTCCATGATGCGGCAGACGGGGGGCCGCGCCGTCGGCGCGACTTCCACCAGGTCCAGCCCGCGCGCTTCCGCCGCAGCGAGGGCCTCGTCCACCGCCAGGATTCCGAGCTGCTCACCGTCCGGCGCGATGACGCGGACGGGGCTGATGCGGATCATGCGGTTGACGCGCAAACGGTTCTTCTGGTCTGTCGTGGGCTTTTCGAGAATGGGTGTGCCTCCGGTTGAGGACAAAGAAAACGGACTCCGTGGCCCTCCGGAGTCCGCGAATCGCGCGCACCCGTTGCGGCGGGCGCGCCGTCATCACCAGAACCCTGATGCCACCACCCGCGCACCGGGGTCGGGGGGGTCGGAGGGTGAGGAGCCTCGGGCTCCTGCTTGCTTGTCGCGGCCCAAGCTACCGGCCGCGCGGCACCGTGTCAACGGCCGGCGGCGAACTGGGAGCGGCTCTCCGGCCTCGGCGAGTGGTCCCGGCCGTGCCCCGACTCGCCGGCACGGGCCCGTCCGCCCCGGCTCAGGCGACGCGGACGGCGTCCACCGGCTCGGGTGAGTAGCCCCTCGCCTCGTCCACCGCGATGCGGGCCCGGGCGACGCCCGGATCGTGCTCGAAGACGACCTCCCACTCCTCGCGCGCCGCTCGCGTGAGCACCGTCTTCTTGGTCGCCAGCGTGACGAGCGGCTCGACGTCGTAGCCCATGATCCAGGGCGCCGGCAGGTGCGCCGAGGTCGGCGCCAGGTCCCCCAGGAAGCAGGCCCTCTCTCCGCCGTCACTCACCAGGACCGACTGGTGGAAGGGCACGTGGCCCGGCGTCGGAAGCCCGCGTATGCCGGGCACGATCTCCACCTCGCCGTCCAGGAGCCGGAACCGCCCGGCCGCCGCCACGGGCGCGAAGTTCGGTGTGAGGTAGCTGGCCCGAATCCGCTCGTTGGGGGTCACGGCGAAATCGAGCTCGCCGCGCTGCACCACGTACACGGCGTTCGGAAACGCGAGCGCGACCGCGCCGTCGTCCCGCCGCCAGGTGTTCCCCCCAGCATGGTCGAAGTGGAGGTGCGTGTTGATCACCCAGCGCACGTCCGACGCTCGGTGGCCCGCCGCCGCGAGCGCGTCCTCGAGCGCGGTGGGGCCGGTGCGACCCGCGTTCTCGACGCCGTAGATCTCCTTGAACTTCGCGTCCTCCTTGTTCCCGACACCGGTGTCCACCAGGACCAGCCCATCGGGGTGTTCGACCAGCAAGCACCGCAGGGCGAGGGGGATCCGGTTGCGCGCGTCGGCGGGAATCCGCCGCTCCCACAGCGGCTTGGGCACGACGCCGAACATCGCGCCGCCGTCCAGTCGCTGCAGCCCGCCCTCCAGCGTCCAACAGACGAGGCGCCCGACGGTGAAGCGGGCGGCGGCGCTCACCGCGCGAGGAGCTCCAGCTCCTGCCAGGTCCTCACGCCGCGATCCCTGGCGCGGTCCAGGAGCCGGCGGAGCACGGCCGCGGTCATTAGGGCGTCGCCCGCCGCGCGGTGGCGACCCCCGGCCTCCAAGCCGAAGTGGTGAACCACGCTGTCGAGATTCCGGCGCGCGAGCTCGGGGACCAGCGCCCGCGTGAGCCTTACGGTGCACAGCTTCGGCGCGCGGAGCGCGGCGTCGCTCGCGCGCTCGACCTCCGCCGCGACGAAGGCCCAGTCGAAGCGAGCATGGTGGGCGACGAACACGCGGCCCGCCAACGCGGCCAGGACCCGGGCGACGAGGTCGCCGAAGCGCGGGGCCGCGCGCACCATCGCGTCGTCAATTCCGGTCAGCGCCGTGATCCGGGCCGGAATCGGGCGCCCCGGGTTGACCAGCGATTCCAGGGCGACCCGCACACTCCCGCCCCGCGCGTGCACGACGGCGATCTCGGTGATCCGATCCCCGCGGCGAGCGCTGATTCCCGTGGTCTCGACGTCCACGACCGCGAACCGGATGCTCGAGAGCCGCACGCTCTGCCACGCGGGCTCCGGCACCACGGTCCAGCAGCCGTCCACGTCGAAGGCGAACCGCGGATCGGCGCCGAGCAGGGCGACGACGAGGCGCTCGGCCACGGTGCCGTTGGCCCGCGACAGACCCAGGACGTCCCGGGCGATGTCGAGCGGCCGCCGCGGTCCTCCCCGCAGGTAGACCAGCGCCCGCTCCGGAAGGGTTCTCACGGATCGTCGCGCCGCACCGGCATCGTGAGGCACCTCGGTCCGCCGCCGCCGCGCACCAGCTCGCTGCCCTTGATCGCGATCACGGCTCGCTCGTCGGCGCCCACGGCCTGCTCGCCGGTGAGGAACTTGCGGGCCGGCACGATCCGGAACCCCGCGCGGTGCATCTCGCGCATGGTCGCCTCGTGGCGGTCGTAGCCGACGACCACCCCGGGCCGCACCGAGAGAAAATTGCAGGCCGATCCCCACTGCTCGCGCTCCTGGTCGGTCCGGTCCGCGCCGCCGCAAGAGATCGGCTCGAGCGAGTGTCCGACGGCGTTCAGAGCCGCGAACAGGTTCGGCATCTCGCGGACGCCGGCCTGACCCTTGCGCCGGTGCAGGACGGCCAGCCGCTCCGGGCCGATGAAGTGAGGCGGATAGACCACGCACAACTCCCGGTCCACCTGGGTGAAGATCATGTCGAGGTGGATGGCCGTCGGCTCCTTGGGCATCACGACCACGATCACGTCTGTGACGCCGCACTGGGCGAAGCAGAGATCCGACAGGTAGTCGAGCGCCGCGGGAGAGGAGCGCTCCGAGAAGCCGAGCATGACGAGGTCGGGCCGGAGCGGATGGACGTCGCCCCCCTCGAGGTTGAAGTTCACGCGCCGCTCCTCGGAACCGTCGTACAGGATCCCGGCGTTGGCGAACGCAGGATGGTAGCGGAACAGCGCCGACACGAGCAGCTCCTCGGTCCAGCGCACGTCGTAGCGCATGGAGCCGATGACACCGTGCCGGCCGATGACCATCCCGACGTCGCGGGTGAAGAACAGGTTGGGCAGCGGCGGAAGCATGTACCCCTGCTCGTTCAGCGCGGCCGCGATCGGCCCCGGCTCCGCCACGGCGCCCGCCACCAGCACGTCCACCAGGTCCCGCACCGGGAGCTTGCCCAGCTTCTGCGCCAGCGCGTCGGAAGGCACGACATCGAGGGTGCGCGAGACGAGCCGATCGCGCACCTCGTCCACCGCCAGCGTCTCGGTCAGCACGTCGCGCACCTGGAGCACCTCGCCGAACCGCTCCAGCACCGCCACCAGGTGCCGGTGCTCTCGCCGAGCCTGCTCCAGATCGATGATGTCGTCGTAGAGGTAGTCCTCTCGCGTGCCCGGGGTGACGCCGAGCAGCTCGGCGCCCGGTGTGTGCACGAGGACCGACCGCAGCGCGCCGATTTCCGAGGTGACGTGGACCGGCATCAGCCTCGCCACCGACTGAGAGCGAAGGTCAGCACCTCGAGCTCCAGCGCCATGTTCACGTTGCTGACGGCCACCTCCGCCGGCACGACGAGCTTGAGGGGCGCGAAATTCAAGAGCGCGCGCACGCCCGCCCGCACCAGCCGGTCGGCGACCTCCTGCGCGGCGACCGCCGGCGTGCCGATGACCGCGATGTCCGCCGGCTGCGCCGCGAGATCGGCCTCGAGGCGATCGCTGCTGCGCACGACGTGCCCGTCGAGCGACCGGCCCACCTTCTCGGGGTCGGCGTCGTATATCCCCGCGATCTCGAAGCCGCGGGCTGCGAAGCCGGGGTAGCTCGCCAACGCCGACCCGATCCGGCCGGCGCCGACCAGGACCACGCGGTGGCGCCGCCGCAGGCCGAGAATGTCGTGCAGCCTCGCGGCGAGCAGCGCCGCCGGATAGCCGATGCCCCGCTTCCCGAAAGACCCGAAAAACGAGAGGTCCTTCCTGACCTGTGCCGGCGTCGCGCCGCCCCGCTCGCCCAGCTCGCGCGACGAGACGGTGGCCTTGCCCTCCCGCTCAACCTCCTCGACAAATTGCAGGTAGAGCGACAGGCGCCGGATCGTGGAGGATGCGACTTGCCGCACCAGCGCGCCTTGTGAACGAATTCACAAAGCTAGGCCGCCGCCACGGCGCGGGCAAGCGCGACGAAGCGGTCGGGCGACAGCTCCTCGGGGCGGGCGGCGGCCTCGATGCCCGCGGCGGCGAGGGCACCCGCAGCCGCCTCCGGCGTGAGCCGCCAGGTCTCGCGGAGCACGCGCTGGAGCTGCTGGCGTCGCCGCTGGAACACCGCGCGGATGAGCCGGCGCACGCGCCGCTCCTCCTCCTCGTCCCGGGTGAGCGGATGGCGACGAGGGGCGAGGCGCACCAC
>JACQVG010000155.1 GCA_016209905.1 Gemmatimonadota bacterium
AGGCATTCCATTGGCACGGCGACACCTTCGACCTGCCGGAGGGAGCGCTGCCCGCGGCCAAGAGCGCGGCGTGCGCGCATCAGGCGTTCTTGTGCGTCGAGAACGTCGTCGGGCTGCAGTTCCATCTCGAGACCACCGTGACCGGCGCGAGGGAGCTTGTCGAGCACTGCGCCGCTGACATCACCGAGGGGCCGTACGTTCAGCCGGCGGGCGTGATGCTCGCCGCGCCGGCCGCCACCGTGCCCGCCGAGCCTCGCTGATCACGCCGGCGGGCGAGGGTCAGCGGGCCGTCGCCCAGACCAGGTTCCAGATCTCGACCGGCACCGGCGGCGCTTGACGATGCACCCGCGGCTCATCACTTGACATGTCGCATGATAGGTAGCATGATATGACAGGTGGACGCGCTGGGATGTCTGTACTGCACCGAATAGCTCGGAGCCGGCCCTGCAGCTGGAAGCGACATGCTACCGAGCCGTATACCAGCGTTACCGGGACGATCCGCTGCCCTCGCGGAGCCCGTCGGGACGCTTTCACTCGCCCCGGAGCGGAGGCGCGATCACCTACCTGGCGGCGAGCCAGGAGACGGCGTGGAAGGAAGTGACGGCCCGGTGGGGCGCCGACCCAGCGGCGTATTGGATCGCCGAAGTGAGGGTACGTCTCCGCAAGGTGGCGGACTTGACCGATCGTGTGACGAGGGAGCGTTTGGGAGTCGAGGAAGATGCGCTCACGGATGCGAGCCACGGCCGGTGCCAGCGCCTCGCCGAGCGTGTTCGCGCGGAAGGGTTCGAGGGCATCTGGACGTTTTCCAGGGCCGACCGGCCAGAGGGTCGCCAACTGGTGGTCTTCATGGACCGGGTGCCGCAGCAGCGCGTCCGCGTTCACAGTGTTAAACCGCTGCGGGACGTGCTCCCGCGTTCGTGAGGTGGCGGTATGGCATCGGTTTCGGTAAAGAAGCTCCGAACGAGGGCCAAGCTCTCGCAGGAAGACCTTGCCAACCTGCTGGGCGCATCCTGGGCCTCGGTGTCGCGGTGGGAGCGCAGCATCGCGAAGCCCGCTCCGGAGACTCGCGCCCGCCTCGAGCGACTCCGGACCCTGCTCGATCGGATCGGCAACGCCCTCCCGGTGCAGGACCTGCCACGGTTTCTACAGACGCCGCAGCCGCTGCTCCGGGGCCACCGACCGGTGGACCTACTCCAGAGCGGCTACGCGTTCGAGGACCTTCTGGCGTTCGTGGAGAGCGCGAAGAGCGGAGACATGGCGTAGGAGCGGGCGCGCGGGGCGGGCGTGCGCGCGATGTCCTGGCGGGAATACTTGTGGGCCGGCCCGCCGGGATCATGAGGTGCGCATGGGCTCCGCCTTGAGCGTGCCGCGCGGGGCGGCCCGCCGCTGGACTGCCTGGAGAAAAACGACGTGATCTTGGACGGGTGCCCTTCGCAAGCGCCTGGCGCCCCCAAGCCCCTAATCCGTATTCCCGGATCGTCCGCATGCCATTCCGGTGAGGCATCTCATTGACGTTGTGCGAAGTCGGTGAGCATATCCTGATCGGGCTCGGTGGGCTGATCCTCCTCGCGGTCCTGATCGCCGTGGTGGTTCTCTACGGCTTCTTCCCGCGGACGCGCGCGGCGGCGCAGTATGGAGGCGCTGGCGACGCCGGAGACGATCGCGCGCGGCGCCTACCTGGCGATGAACGTGACCGGTTGCATCGCGTGTCACTCCGACGTCGAGTCGTCCCAGCCGGGCGATCCGTTGGTGCCGGAGCGGGAGGGCTCAGGCCGCGACTGGGGCGTCGTCCCCGGGTTCCCGGGCCGCATCCGCGCGCCAAACCTGACGCCCGACCCGGAGACGGGGATCGGCCGCTGGAGCGACGGCGAGATCCTCCGCGCCGTGCGCGAAGGCGTCAGCCGGGACGGGCGGGGCTGAGCGATCAGTCCGTCCCTCCCGTCGTCGCCCTGTGGGTCGAGAGCCGATCTCAGGGTCAACTCCATACCCGTACCGCAACGGGATAGCCTTTCGATCATTTCGGCTGTTGCGTTTATTGCGAATACGCCCTAGCTTGTGTCCATGAGCGCTACCCTCCAGCTCCCGACACCCGAAGAGGCCCAGCAGGCCAAGGCCGCTCTGCGCCAGCTGGCGCCGCTCGCAGCAGCGCGGCGGTCCGGGAACATCCGCGTGCGTCACGAAGGGGCTGCCGCCGAGCGGTCGGTGACGGTGCCGCGCGAGGCGTTCGAGCTGTTCCTCGAAATCCTCGGCCAAATGGCCGACGGCAATGCCGTCACCATCGTGCCGGTCCACGCGGAGCTCACGACGCAGCAGGCGGCGGACATGCTCAACGTGTCGCGCCCCTACCTGGTGCGGCTGCTCGAAGATCGCAGGCTGCCCTTTCGCAGGGTCGGCAAACACCGGCGGGTGTTGTTCGCCGATCTGGTCGAGTTCAAGAAGAGGGACGAAGAGCGGCGGCGGCAGGTGGTGCAGGAACTCGCCGCCGAAGCGCAGCGGCACGGCCTCGGCTACTAGGCGTCGGCGGTGGCGTTTGTCGTCATCTACGACGCGTGCGTACTGTATCCCGCGCCATTGCGCGACCTGCTCATCCGGATCGCGAACGCGGGTATCGTGCGGGCGCGATGGAACAGTCCGCGGCGCTCCGCCATCCGCCGGTCAGCGTCGCCCAGCTGCTCCACACTCTGCGCGCACACGGTCTCGTGCAGTCGGTCGCCCGCCTGCGCGAGCTGTTCGGCCCGACCTCCATACTTGAGAACGTGTCCGGATGACTGCACCCGCCTCCCAGATCGTCCAGAAGCTCCGGAACTACTGCAACATCCTGCGGGACGACGGCCTCCTTCGGCCGCTGATGGAAGTGAGGCCCTGATGGCACGCCCATCGTACCACTTGGTGGTCCAGCACGTCGAGCGCATGCCCAGGCGAATCCTTGAGGAGCAGCCGGAGGTCGTCCGGGAGTACGTCAAGGGAAAGCGCGGCGTTTACGCGCTGTACAAGCGTTCGAAGCTCTACTATGTCGGTCTGGCGTCAAATCTCCGCCGACGGCTCAAGCAGCACCTGCGCGACCGACACGCTGGCGTGTTGGATTCCTTCAGCATGTACCTTACCGAGAGCGACGCACACCTGCGCGAGCTGGTGGGTGCTGATTGACCAACTCCGGCGGGGCCGCCACTAATCCCGAGGACGGCAGGAGGTCCACCGACGCCTTTTCCGTCGCCCTTGCGGACGAAACGGGCCGCGGAGAACCCTCGGCCCCTTCCTGCGGGGCGCAGCCATGCAACGCGTTGCGAACGTAGGCACACGATTCGCAGGGCGCCTGCACCGAGTCAATGCCAGGGTAAGGGTGGGGACAACCGAACTCCCACGGGCTGGTTCGGGCTGCGCGCGCGGTGGAGGCAGGCAAGCATCGCTCGAGTGCTGGTTGTCCGCGACGGGCCCGTGTAACCTCTCCGCATGGCACGGCTGGGAGGCGGGATGGCCGACCGGGCAGCTGAGCAGATCGAACGAAACTACAAGGAGCTGTCGTGAGCCACCTTCAGTCGGTGCGCTCGCGAAAGGCCGACATCCTGGCGCTGGCCGCCCGGCGCGGCGTGCGCGAGGTCCGGGTGTTCGGCTCAGTAGTGCGCGGCGAGGCGGGGCCCGACAGCGACGTGGATTTCGTCGTCGAACTCGAGCGCGGACGGAGCCTCCTGGATCTCGGCGGGCTGCTCATGGATCTCCAGGCGCTGCTTGGATGCCGCGTTGACGTGGTCACCGCCGCCGGCCTGCGGCCGCAGGTGCGCGCCTCCGTCCTGCGCGACGCCCGGCCGCTGTGAGACGGGAGCTCGACCGGCTCCAAGACATCCTGGACGCGATCGGCCGCGTCGAGCAGTACGCGTCCCGCCATTCTCGTCCATCATTATTTCGACATTGACTCCGATGCGGTGTGGGCCGGCCGCGGCGCCGAGCGTCGTGCCGATCGCGGTCGCGGCGAGGGTGGCGAGGACGCCGACCGCTCGCGCCCGAGCCCGGCCGCTGGCGGCGCTACGTTCTGGATGCGCGTGGCGCGAGTCGAGCAGAGGTGCCGGGCCTGCCGCTATACTCATGGATCGACGCTCGGAGACTCGCCGAGGAAGAGATGCCCGACCAGCCGCAAACCGTTGTCACCGATCGCCGGTTGGATCAGGCCGAGCTGGCTCGGCTGGTTCAGGCTCAGTTCGGGGACATGGTGAAATACGTCGTGGATGTGCGGCGCCGGCTCGTCGCCGTCGGCGGCGAGCTGCACGCGGACGCTGAGAGTCTGCTGCTGGAAGGCGGATCGCAACAGGGTGATCTCTGGGGCGCCAACTACTACCCGGGCCGCGGACCAGTCGGATGCATCGAGTTCACCGCGCTGATCAACATCCGCCCGGCGCAGGACAATCCGGGAATGGAGATCGAGGACGAGCGCATCCGCGAGCAGGTCCGCGAGGTCACGTTCGCGCTCATCGGCCGCGGTGAGGGGTTGTGAGCATGCGCCAGCACGCGGGGCTGACGGCCGAGCGCTGGGCCAGCTTCTCGCTCGACCAGCAAGTCCTGATGGTGGCCAACGAGATGAATCGCGCCTCCAAGATGTTTGCGCTGTCGGATCGCGCGCGGCTCCGGTCCAGCTACGAGCGCGTCCTCCGGCTTGTCGATCTGACGGTGCAGGTCCAGCGCCGGGTCGGCCTGCGGCGGGAGTTGCTCCGTTGGCGGGATCTCGTAGCGGCGCTGTATGTGGCGGATGTCCCTTCGCCGGAGGCGCATCGCGCGGCGTTCGTGGCGCTGTTGCAGTTCACACCTGCCGCTTGGGCGCAGCGGCCCCACGTCGCGATCCGTTGACTGCCCGCCGGCGCCGCCCCTAGCGGGGGCCCGGCGCGGGCCGGCATCATTCCCGCATGCTGCCTCCGATCCGCATTGACTATCCCGACTGGGTCGCGAACGTCGTGAACTGGGATCGCCACTACGGGACCGACGAGGAGAAGATGCGCCTCGCCATCGCCATCGCCCGCGAGAACGTTCTGCGCGACACCGGCGGGCCCTTCGGCGCCGCCGTCTTCGAGCGCGACAGCGGGAAGCTGGTGGCCGTGGGGATGAACAGCGTCGTGCGCCACAACAACTGCGCGCTGCACGGCGAGATGGTCGCCTTCATGATGGCCCAGCAGCGGCTCGGATCGTTCACCCTCGGCGCCCCCGGGATGCCCGTGCACGAGCTCGTCACCTCGTGCGAGCCCTGCGCGATG
>JACQVG010000152.1 GCA_016209905.1 Gemmatimonadota bacterium
ACCTAGCGCCCGGCCGCCTCGGCCACGTCCCGCACCAGCTCTTCGGCCCTCTTCCCGGCCGCCGCGGCCGTGAAATTCATGACGATGCGGTGGCGCAGCACGGGCGACACGACCAGGTCGAGGTCCTCCAGGTCCGCCATCGGCCGGCCGTCCATCGCCGCCCGCTCCTTGGCACCCAGCACCAGATACTGCGACGCCCGCGGACCCGCCCCCCAGGCGACATACTCCTTGACGAACTCCGGCGCCAGCGGGTCGGCGGGCCGCGTCATGCGCGCCAGCCTCACCGCCGTTTCGACCACGATCCTGGGCGCGGGCACCCGGCGCACCAGACGCTGGAGCTCGATCAGCTCGTCGGCGCTCACCACCGGCTGAACCACCGGCACCTGGTCTCCGGTCGTCCGCTCCACGATCCGCTCCTCGTCGTCGCGGCTCGGATAGCCCACCAGCAGCTCGAACATGAACCGGTCGAGCTGCGCCTCGGGCAGCGGATAGGTTCCCTCCTGCTCGATCGGGTTCTGGGTCGCCAGCACGAAGAAGGGCTCGGCCAGGCGATAGGTCTCCCCCGCGACCGTGACCTCGTGCTCCTGCATCGCCTGAAGGAGCGCCGCCTGCGTCTTGGGCGGCGTGCGGTTGATCTCGTCGGCGAGGATGATGTTGGCGAAGATGGGCCCGCGCACGAACCGGAACGCCCGGCGACCGGTCGTCAGGTCCTCCTCGATGACTTCGGTCCCGGTGATGTCGCTCGGCATGAGGTCGGGCGTGAACTGAATCCGGGAGAAGGTCAGCGCCAACGCGTCCGCGACCGACTGGACCATCATCGTCTTGGCCAGCCCCGGCACCCCGACGAGCAGCGCGTGGCCGCCGGAGAGCAGCGCCATCAGAATCCCGTCGAGCACGTCCACCTGCCCGACGATCCGCTGGGCGATCTGCTCGAGGAGCCGCTCGCGCGCCACGGCGAGACGCCCCAGAAGCTCCACGTCGCGGTCCGGAGACGTCAGAGGCATGGAGGTCATTGGCCCCCTAGGTTATCCCGGAAGCGTCGCCCGGGTCAAATCGCGCCCGCGCTTTGCGGAGGGTTTCACCAGGGCTATATTTCCGCCCGCCGCATGGCCCCAGACCCCGAGAAAACCCCGGAGAGTCGCGGGTTCGGCACGGGCTACGCCATCGTCGGTGCCGGCTTCCAGTTCGCCTTTGCCATCGTGCTGTTCCTGGGGGGCGGCCACCTGGTGGACCGGTGGCTCCATACCAGGCCGGTCTTCACGCTGATCGGCCTGCTGCTCGGCCTGGGCGCGGGGTTCTACGCCTTCATGCGGCGCGTCGTGGCCGAGTCGGGCGGGGCAAGGGCGCGCCGCGGCGGCGACGCACCATGAGCTGGGTCGCGAAGCTGGTGCTCACCGGAGCGGCCGCCCAAACCCTGGTGGCCGTCGCGGCCTTCGCCGCGGGAGGCCTCCTCGCGCTGCTCGCCGCGCTGGTGGGGAGCACGGTGGCGCTCGGGGCCCAGATCGCGGCGGTGGCCGTTCTGCGGCCGGGCATGAAAGCGGCGGCGCCGGAGTTCAACCGGCGGTGGGCCACGGGCATCGCCGCCCGGGTGGCGAGCTTTGCGCTCGTGGCGGCGCTGATGCTCGGCCTCAAGACGACGCTGCCGCCGCTCTGGACGGCGGTGGGCTACCTGACGGTACTGCTCTCGCTCCTGTTCGCGGAAACGAGGTTTCTGCGATGATGCAGGCGCCGGACATCGGCGAGATGATCCTCCACCACACGGCGGACGCGCACGAGATCGAGGTGCCGTTCGGGGAGTGGCTGGGCATCGGCCCCATCCACCTTCCGGCGGGATGGGACGTCCGCCTGGGCGGAGTGACGCTCGACCTCTCGCCGACGAAACACGTGGTGTTCCTCCTCGTGGCCGCGACGTTGGTCTGGCTCACGATGTGGCTCACGGGCCGCGCGCTGCGCCGGCAGCGCGCGCAGGCGGCGGCGCCGAAGGGCCTGGCCAACATGGTCGAGGCGATCGTCCTCTACATCCGCAACGACGTGGCGATCGCGAACATCGGCCGCCACAACGGAGCGAGGTTCGCACCGTACATCCTCACGCTGTTCTGGTTCATCCTGTACTGCAACCTCCTCGGCCTGCTTCCCTACGGCGCCACGCCGACGGGGAACCTGGCGGTGACGGGTGCCCTCGCCCTCACGGCGCTGGTCACGATCGAGGTCTCGGGGATGGCGGCGCTGGGACCCAGAGGCTACCTCAAGACCATCGTGTTCGTGCCCCCCGGCACCACGGGCGTGACCGCCGTGGTCCTGACCCTGATCATGATCCCCGTCGAGCTGATCGGGAAGGCCGTGAAGCCGTTCGCGCTGATGCTGCGGCTGTTCGCCAACATGACGGCGGGGCACTTCGTGATCCTGTCCTTGCTGGGGATCATCTTTCTGTTCGGCAACGTCGCGTACATCCGCTGGCTGATCGCGGGCGGATCGGTCCTTTTCGTGCTGTTCATGATGGGCATCGAGCTCCTGGTGGCGGTGCTCCAGGCGTATATCTTCGCCCTGCTCACCAGCGTTTTCATCGGCCTGTTGCAGCACGAGCACTAGGCCGCCGTTCGTTCACGATCCGGGAGGATGTGAGATGATCATGGTTCAGGAAGCGGCGAGCGCCGCGGCGACCGCGCTCAACACCAACGCGCTGCTCGGCGCGGGCATCGGCATGGGCCTCGCGATCATCGGCGCCGGCCTGGGCATTGGCCGGATCGGCGGGCAGGCGGTCGAGGCGATCGCCCGGCAGCCGGAGGCGTCGGCGGACATCCGCGGCGCGATGATCCTGACCGCGGCGCTGATCGAAGGCGCAACGCTCGCGGCGCTGGTCTTCGCGCTCCTCTTCAAGGTGCTCTGATGCCGGCGTGGGGCTTCCTCCTCACCGCGGCCGCGGGCGAGGGCGGCAGGGGTCCGTTCGCCGTCAATCCGGGTCTCGCGATCTGGACGCTCGTCATCTTCGGCATCCTGCTGCTCATCCTGGCCAAGACGGCGTGGCCGGCGATCCTCAAGGCGGTGGAGGAACGCGAGCAAAAAATCCAGGAGCAGCTCGACGCCGCGGCCAAGGCGAACGCCGAGGCGCAGCGAGTGCTGGCCGAGTACCGGAAACAGGTCGAGGCGGCCAGGGGCGAGGCGCAGGAGCTGCTGGCCACCGGCCGCCAGGCGGGCGAGAAGCTGCGCGACGAGATCATCGCCAAGGGCCGTGAAGAGCAGGAGCAGCTTCTGGCGAGGGCGCGCCGCGAGATCCAGATCGAGCGCGAGCGGGCGGTGGCCGAGCTGCGCAGAGAGGCCGTCGAGCTCTCGATCGCGGCGGCGGGCAAGGTGATCGAGCGCAACCTGGACAGCGAAGCCGACCGGAAGCTCGTGCAGGAATACCTCGACGGCATTCGAGGCGGCCGCGCATGAGGAACACGGTGGTCGCGCGCAACTACGCCGAGGCGCTCGTGGCGGCGGCGGAGCGCCACGGCGAGGTGGGGCAGTACGGCGCCCTCCTCGACGCGGTCGCCGGAGCCGTGCGCGTGGAGCCGAGAATCCAGGCGGTTCTGGAGTCGCCGCGCGTCACCAAGGCGGCCAAGAAGCTGGTCCTCGAGCGGGCGCTCCAGGGTGTGGCGCCGGCGCCGTTGGTACGGTTCCTTCAGGGCGTGGTGCAGCGCGGCCGCCAGGGGCTGCTGGGGGCCATCAGCGAGGAGTACCAGATCCTGGTGGACCGGCACCTGAACCGCGTGCACGCCGGCGTCGCCACCGCGCGTCCCGTGGACGAGAAGCTGGCGGCCGTCGTCGCCGAGCGGCTGACGCGTGTGGCCGGGAAGACGGTGGTACCGCACTTCCGGACCGATCCGTCGCTCCTGGGCGGCGTGGTGGTGCGCATCGGCGACTGGGTCTTCGACGGATCGCTCCGGCGCAAGCTCCGGGTGCTTCGCTACCGAATGCTTCACGCGCCCGGCAAAGGGAGCGGGTAGGCGCGCGGTCGCCGCGGGCCGTTCGGTCGAGTCCTGAGCGTGGAGGTGGCAGCGTGATTCCGGTGGACAGCCGGTACTCGCGGCGCGGATTCCTGGGCGAGGCGCTGAAGCTCGTCGCCCGGGAGGCAGGCGGCCTGCTCGCCGATCGGATGGCGCCGCGCCGCCATTTCCGTCCGCCCGGAGCGCTGCCGGAGCCGGGGTTTCTCGCCGCCTGCACGCGGTGCGGATACTGCATCGAGGCGTGCCCCGTGGACGCCATCGTGGCGGCGCCGACGCGGGCAGGACTCGCTGCGGGGACGCCGATCATCGAGCCCAAAGTCGAGCCGTGCATCGCCTGCGAGGGGATGTTCTGCGCGCACGTTTGCCCGACCGGCGCGCTGGTGCCGCCGCTGGACGGGTGGTCGCGCGAGAAGCTGGGCGATCTGGCTCTCGACGCCGACCGCTGCATCGCGTTCCAGGGCATCGAATGCGGCGTGTGTGTGCGCGTCTGCCCGGTGGGCCCCGAGGCGCTGGACCTCGACGAGCGGGGCCGCCCCGTGATCCTGGACGGCTGCGTCGGCTGCGGGGTCTGCGTCCGCGCCTGCGTCACGTCGCCCTCGTCTCTCGCGCTCGCCATCCGGGAGAATTGATGCCGGAGCATCCGCACGTCTTCGAGCCGGTTCAGGTCGAGAAGCCGTGGGGCTACGAGATCCTGTGGGCGCGGTCGGACCGGTACCTGGGCAAGATCCTCCACATCGAGCCGGGTCACTGCCTCAGCCTCCAGTACCACAGGCAGAAGCACGAGTCCATCTACGTCCTGCGCGGCCGGATGATCTTCCGCTACCGGGACGATGCGGGGCGGCTGATCGAGCGCGAGATGATCGCCGGCACCGCGCAGCAGGTACCCACCGGACTCGTCCATCAGTTCGAGGCGCTGGAGCGCACCGACGTCCTCGAGGCCTCGACGCCGCACCTTGACGACGTGGTGCGCCTCGAGGACCGCTACGGGCGGGTCTAGCGTGCAGGTCGTCATTCCGCTGGCGGGGAAGGGGACGCGGCTCCGGCCCCACACGCACGTCGTTCCGAAGCCGCTGATCAGGGTCGCCGGGCGCCCGGTGCTCGATTGGGTGATGGACCGGCTCGACGGGCTGGCGATCGAGGAGCTGATCTTCATCACGGGGCACCTCAAGGAGCAGGTCGAGGCCTACGCGCGGGCGCGCTACGGCCTCCCGTCGCGCTTCGTCGAGCAGCGGGTGCAGGACGGCACCGCCGGAGCGGTGCACCTGGCGCGGCCGTTCGTGCACGGCCCGGTGCTCATCGTGTTCGCGGACACGATCTTCGACGCCGACCTCGGCGTCGTGAAAGCGAGCAGCGACGACGGGATCATCTGGACGAAGGAGGTGGACGACTACCAGCGCTTCGGCGTGGTGGTGACCGACGCGGCCGGCTACATGACCAGGATCGTCGAGAAGCCCCGGGAGCCGGTCTCCCGGCTGGCGAATATCGGGCTCCACTACGTCCGCGACGCCCCGGCGCTGTGGCAGGGCATCGAGCACGTGCTCGCGAGCCCCAAGAACCGGGGGGAGTGGTACCTCACCGACGCCTTCCAGTGGATGATCGAGCACGGCCGCAGGATCAGAACGGCCGAGGTCGCGGCGTGGTACGACTGCGGCGCGATGAACACCGTGCTCGAGACCAACCGGATCCTCCTGGAGAGGGCCGCGGGCGGGGGCGGGGCAGCCGCCGGCGAACCCGGGCGGCGCAGAACGGGAGGCCGGAAGCTCGCGCCGGGCGTGACGCTCATCGAGCCGCTCCTGATCGAGGAGGATGTGGTGCTGGAGGGCTCGACCGTCGGGCCGAACGTCTGCATCGAGGCGGGGACGGTGGTGCGGGACAGCACCCTCGCCAACGCCATCGTGGGGAAGCGGTGCCGGCTCGAGCGCGTGCGGCTGGACGGGGCGATGCTCGGGGACGAAGTGGTCGCGGAGGGACTGGTGGGTCGCGCGTCCCTGGGCGCGCACGCCGAGGTCCGAGTCTAGGCGCCCGCCGAACCCTTCTACGCGTACCTCGCCATCGCCAGGTCCACGATGTCGCGCATCAGGTCCGTGTAGGTGCGGCCGGACTTGCGCGCCGCCATGGCGAACTCCGCCCCCGAGGAGAGCCATGGGTTGGGGTTCGCTTCGATGACGTAGATGTTCCCGTCGGCCGTCAGGCGCATGTCAATGCGGCCGTAGTCGCGCAGCTTCAGGGCCTGGTACGCCGCGACCGCCGTCCGCTGGAGACGCGCGGCGGTTTCCTCGTCGAGATCTTCGGCGATGTGCGAGCGCGTCCGCTTGTAGGCCTCGCTTTCCTTCACCCACTTGACTTCCGTGCCGGCGATCCTGGGCACTCCCTCGGGCAGCTTCGACAGGTCGAGCTCGACCAGCGGCAGCGCCTCCGGCTGCTCGTGCCCGAGGATGGCCGCGTAGATCTCGCGCCCCTCGATGTACTCCTCGATGAGGGCCGGGGAGTCGAACTGCTCCTGGACGTAGTGGATCCGCTCCATCAGCTCCTTGACGCTGTTCACGACCGAGCCCATGTCGATGCCGATGGATCCGTCCTCCGACAGCGGCTTGACGATCAGCGGGAAGGCGATGTCGTGCGCGTGGTCGAGGCGGCCCTCGTACGTCGTCGCGAAGAACGGCGTCCGGATGTCGTGGAAATGAAACACCTTCTTCGCGAGCGCCTTGTCCTGCGCGAGGTACAGGGCATGAGGCCCGGCGCCGGTGTAGCGCTTGTCCAGCAGCTCGAGGTACGCGGCCAGGTGCATGTCCTTGGTGTCGTCGCCGGCGTACGATTCGGTGAGGTTGAAGATGAGGTCGGCGCTGCAGCGGGCCACCGCGAGCAGGCTCGGGTCCTCGCCGTCCACCACGAGGTACGAGGGCTCGTGGCCGAGCTTGCCGAGGGCGTCGAATATCTCTTCGCGGTCCAGTTTGGGGCGCGTGGCCTTGCGACGCTTCGCGCCCCTCTTCCCGCGGCGCCTGGGTGGCGTCTCCTGCGGCGGCGCCGCGTCGGCGGCACCGTCCTCCCAGGTGTCGTAGAGGATCGCGACCTTCAAGCCGGATTCCGTCACCCGTGGCTCACGGCTGGACGAACCTGCCCCGAGCCAGGTAGTTCATGGCGAGCGTCGTGGCGTAGGCGGTGATCTCCACCAAGTGGCCCGGCTCGCGTCCCACCAGGGCGGCGAGCCTGAGCTCGGCGACGCGCCGCTCGATGGACTCGACGAGCCCCTTGACGAGCGGCCGGCGCACGCCGGTCCAGTAGGTCACCTTGTCCACGATTTCCTTCCGGTGCTGCGCCATCAGCTCCGACGCCGGGCGGATCCCGTTCCGACGCCGCGGCGAGGATTTGGTGAAGATGTCCGCCAGGTCTGTGTCGAGGGCGAGATCCGCGATCGCCTGCGCCTCGTCCGGCGTGTGCCGGCGGTAGAACTCCTCGATCGTGATCTCCATCTCCTCCACCGTGAGGTCGGTCTCGCCGATCGCCCTCGGCGGCTCCCGGTCGCCGACCCTGCGGGCGACACGGTCAACGTAGCGCAGCTTCTTCAGCGCGCCCCAACCCCGATACCGCTTGCGCCAGTTGGACCTCGGTGTGAGCCACACCGCAAAGGTCTCGGCGAAATCCTCGTCGGGATGCTTCTGCGCGTACCAGCCCTCGATGTGCCGCACGTAGTTCCGGTCGAACG
>JACQVG010000147.1 GCA_016209905.1 Gemmatimonadota bacterium
CCCTATCGCCATGGACTCTCCCACCGATTTCATCTGGGTCGTCAGGCGGCTGTCGGCCATGGGGACCTTCTCGAAGGCGAAGCGCGGGAACTTGACGACCACGTAGTCGAGCACCGGCTCGAACGACGCCGGCGTCGTGCGCGTGATGTCGTTCGGCAGCTCGTCGAGGGTGTAGCCGACGGCGAGCTTCGCCCCCATGCGGGCGATCGGGAACCCGGTGGCCTTCGACGCCAGCGCCGAGGAGCGCGACACGCGGGGGTTCATCTCGATCACCAGCATCTCGCCGTCCGCCGGGTCCACGGCGAACTGGATGTTGCAGCCACCCGCTTCGACGCCGATCTCGCGGATGATCGCGATGGCCGCGTCCCGCATCACCTGGTACTCCCGGTCGCTAAGCGTCATCGCCGGGGCCACGGTGATGCTGTCGCCGGTGTGGACCCCCATGGAGTCTACGTTCTCGATCGAGCAGACCACCACGACGTTGTCGCGCCCGTCACGCATGACCTCGAGTTCGAACTCCTTCCACCCCAGCACGCTCCGCTCGATCAGCACTCGCCGCGTCGGCGAGAGGTCGAGGCCGCGCCGCACCATGTCGTCGAGCTCGGCGCGATTGTACGCCACCCCGCCGCCCGTCCCCCCCAGCGTGTAGGAGGGGCGGACCACGGCGGGGTAGCCCGTCGTCCGGACGACCGCCTCGGCCTGGTCCGCGGAAGTGGCGAACCCGCCGACCGGGACGCGGAGCCCGATGCGCCGCATCGCCGCCGCGAACGCCTCGCGGTCTTCCGCCATCTCGATGGCGCGCGCGTTGGCGCCCAGGAGCTCGACGTGGTACCGGGCCAGGGCGCCCGAGCGGTGCAGCGCCATCGCCACGTTGAGGGCCGTCTGGCCGCCCATGGTCGGCAGCAGGGCGTCGGGCCGCTCCCGCGCGATCACCAGCTCGACCCACTCCGGCGTCACCGGCTCGATGTAGGTCCGGTCGGCGAGCTCAGGGTCGGTCATGATGGTCGCCGGGTTCGAGTTCACCAGCACGACCTCGTACCCCTCCTCCCGCAGCGCCTTGACGGCCTGGGTGCCGGAGTAGTCGAACTCGGCGGCCTGCCCGATGACGATGGGGCCGCTCCCGACGAGAAGGATCCGGTGGAGGTCAGTCCGCCTGGGCACTGACGAGGTCCCGGAGCGTCTGCTCCAGCGGGATCGCCGGGTTCCAACCGGTGGCGGCGCGCAGCTTGCCCGCGTCGCCCACGAGATACGGGAGGTCGGCCGGACGCACGAACTCGGTGTCGAGCTCGGGGATCACGTCCACGTCGAGCAGCGCCGCGAGACGGTCCAGCAGCTCCCGCAGCGTGATCGCCATCCCCGACGCGACGTTGTAGACCTCGCCCGCAACGCCCCGCGTGAGGAGCCCGACGTATGCCGCGACCACGTCCCGCACGTCCAGGAAGTCGCGCGTCGGCTCAAGGTTGCCCACCTTGACCGTCCGGGCGCCGGCGAGCCGCGCCCCGCGCAGCCGCCGGGCGAAGGCCGGGGCGACGAAGCGCTCGTCCTGGCCCGGACCGGTATGCGGAAAGGCGCGCGCCACCACGACCTTGAGCCCGGTCCGGGCGCGGGTCTCCAGCGCCGCCAGCTCGGCACCCCGCTTGGACGCGGCGTACGGCGAGCGCGGGGCGACGGGATCGGTTTCCACCAGGGGTCGCGTCGCGCCCGCACCGTAGACCTCCGCGGTGGACACCAGCAGCACGACGGGATCCCCGTCCCCCGCGCTGCGCCGGCGCCCCAGCTCGGCGAGCAGGCGCGCCGTTCCCGCGGCGTTCACCGCCCAGGCCACCCCCGGGTCCGCCAGCGAGTCGCTGCCGGACGCCACGCCCGCGAGGTGGACGACCGCCTCGCAGGGCCGGCTGGTCACCTGGCGCACCGAGTGCAGGTCTCCCAACTCCAGCGGCACCCAGCGCACCAGGGCCCGCTCGGCGTGCGTGAGCCCGTCGTCGCGCGGCGGTCCCGGGCGAACCGTGCCGACCACCTCGTGCCCGCCAGCCAGGAGTGCGCGCAGCATCCATCGTCCGACGAAGCCGTCGGCCCCCGTCACGAGGACCGTCACGCCCGGCCCTGAAGTCTCACGAGGTCGGCGTCCACCATCATCCGAATCAGCGCCGCGAAGCCGAGGGTGGGTTCCCACTCCAGCTTCGCGCGGGCCTTGGAGGAATCGGCGAGCAGCGTCTCCACCTCCGCTGGCCGGTCGAGGCGCGGATCGTGCGTCACGCACCGCTTCCAGTCGAGTCCGACGTGGTCGAAGGCCACGTCGCAGCAGTCGCGCACGCTGTGCTGCACGCCCGTCCCGATGACGAAGTCCTCCGCCTCCGGGTGCCGCAGCATGCGCCACATCGCCTCTACGTAGTCGCCCGCGAACCCCCAGTCGCGCCTCGCGTCCAGGTTGCCGAGCGACAGGGTCTGCGCGAGGCCCAGCTTGATCCGCGCCACTCCATCGGAGATCCGGCGCGTCACGAATTCGAGCCCACGTCGCGGGCTCTCGTGGTTGAACAGAATCCCGCTCACCGCGAAAAGTCCGTATGACTCGCGATAGTTCACGGTGATGTAGTGGCCGTAGACTTTCGCGACGCCGTACGGGGACCGGGGGTAGAAGGGCGTCGTCTCCCGCTGCGGGGCTTCGCGGACCGCGCCGAACATCTCGCTCGAGCTGGCCTGGTAAAAACGCGCGTCCGGCTTAGCCAGGCGGATGGCGTCGAGCACCCGCGTCACGCCCAGGGCGGTGAACTCCCCGGTCAGCACGGGCTGGGTCCACGACGTGGGGACGAACGACTGGGCGGCCAGATTGTACACCTCGTCCGGCCGGGTGTCCTTGATCACGGTCTGGAGCGAGTGCTGATCGAGGAGATCGGCGGCGACCACTTCGATCTTTCCGACCAGGTGCTGGATGCGTTCGTAACTGTCGTGTGACGTCCGGCGAACCACTCCCACCACGCGGTACCCCTTGGCGAGCAGCAGCTCCGCGAGGTATGAACCGTCCTGTCCCGTCACACCGGTGATCAGCGCGGTCGGCATGCCCCATCCGAGCGAAGCGTTGAGGGCGGCGGCTCGAGGCTCGCCCGCGAAGGCCAAGCCCTTGCCAGACATGGCGAAAGCCGGGTAAACTTAGCGGCTGCGAGTGTCTTTTTGAAGCGAGGACTAGTGATGGCGCGCGTGTGCGCGGTGTGCGGCAAGGGCCCGGTGTTCGGGCACCACGTCTCCAATGCCAACAACAAGACGGCCCGGCGCTGGTATCCCAACCTGCAGACCGTCCGCACGCTCGTGGACGGGGCGACCAAGCGCATGCGCGTCTGCGCGGCCTGCCTCAAGGCGAACCGGGTCGCGAAGGCCGGCTGATCGCGGCGCATCGGCGGGCGCAAAGCACGCGGGGGACCTTTTCGGGTCCCCCGTCGCGTAGCGATGCCCTGCGCCGCTCCGCGGCCCTAGGGTGGGCGGCGGCCGCGGGCCTACTCGGCGAGCAGCTCGAGGCGTGCGGCGTCCGCCCCGTCGCCCACTCGGTGGCCAAGCCGGACGATGCGGGTGTAGCCCCCGGGACGCGCTGCGAACCGCGGGCCGAGCTCCTTGAAGAGCCGGGTGCTCACCGCCTTGTCCCTGATGCGGCGCTCGACCAGCCGCCGCGCGTGCAGGTCGCCCCGCCGGGCCAGCGTGATGAGCTTCTCCGCCAGCGGGCGCAGCTCCTTCGCCTTGGCAACCGTCGTGACCACCTTCTCGTGCCGAAACAGGCTCGTCGCCAGGTTCGCCAGCAACGCGCGCCGGTGCTCGGCGGTGCGGGACAGTTGGCGATGCTTGGCCCGGTGGCGCATCTAGGCTTCCTTCCCCGCCTCGGCCGCCACCGGCCGCACCACGGGGATCGTGCCACGCTCCAGCAGCCGGACCCCCTCGTCGCCCTCCTCCCACTGCATGCCGAAATTGAGCCCCTCCCGCAGCAGCAGCTCGGCGATCTCCGCCACGGCTTTGTCGCCGACGTTCCGCACCTTGAGGAGCTGTTCCTCCGTGTTCCGGACCAGGTCGCCCAGCGTGCGGATGCTGGAGTTCTTCAAGGAATTGATCGAGCGGACCGAGAGACCGCACTCGTCAATGAGGCGGCCGAAGAGCGCTCGCAGCCGCTCGGCTTCACCCGAGGGCGCCGGCGGCGCCTCGGCGGCCATCATCGGCACCGTCCCGAACGAGACGAAATACGAGAAGTGATGTTGGGCCAGCGCGGCGCCGTACGCGACGGCGTCTTCCGGCGTGATCGCGCCGTTGGTCTCGACGGTCAGCGTGAGGCGGTCGAAGTCGGTGCGCTGCCCGACGCGCGTCTCGGCGACCGTGAAGTTGGCCCGCCGCACCGGGCTGTAGAGGGAGTCAATTCGCACCACATCTACGGGCATCGCCCGGTCCACGGGGTGCTGGTCGGCCTCCACGTAGCCACGCCCCTTGTTGATGAACAGCTCCACCGCGAGCTCGTGATCATCCTGGACCGTGAACAGCAGGTGGTCGGGGTTGACGACCCGCAACGAGCCGTGGGGCTGGATATCGCGGGCGTACACCGGTCCGGCCGACTGGTGGTGGATGTGCAGCACGGCGTCATCCACGTCCGGCGCGAGAACGAGGGCGAGCGACTTGAGCCGCTGGATGATCTGATGCACGTCCTCGACCACCCCCGGCACCGTCTGGTGCTCGTGCTGGACCCCGTCCATGCGGAACGCCCACACGGCCGAGCCCCGCAGCGAGGAGAGGAGCATGCGACGCAGCGCGTTGCCCAGCGTGTACCCGAAGCCGCGCTCCAACGGCTGCAGGCGGAACTCGGCCGCGTTCGGGTTGTCCTCCCGCTTGGTCATCTCCACCAGCTGCGGGCGGACCAGTCCGGTCAGATCGATGGTCATGGTCACTTGGAGTAGAGTTCGACGATCAGTTGCTCCTGCGCCGCCACCGGGATGGCGTCGCGGCTCGGACGCTCCGTGATGCGGCCAGCCCGAGCCTCGCGGTCCACCGCGATCCACCGCACCGGCTGCCCCCTGGCCGCCAGGTCCATCGCCGCCGCGACCGACTCCAGCTCCCGCCCGCTCGCCCCGAGGCGCACCTCCTCACCCGGCAGCACCCGGTACGAGGGGACATCCACCACGCGCCCGTCCACTTCCACGTGGCGGTGGTGCACCAGCTGGCGCGCCGCCTTGCGGCTCGCCGCGAAGCCCATCCGGTAGACGACGTTGTCCAGCCGCGATTCAAGGGCGATCAGGAGGTTCTCACCGGTGACGCCCTGGTCGTGGAGCACTCGCTGGAAGGTATTGCGGAACTGCCGCTCCGAGATTCCGTAGATCCGCTTGACCTTCTGCTTCTCCCTCAGCTGGCGCGAGTACTGCGACGCCTTGCGGCGCCGCCCCGCCGTCTGGCCGTGCTGGCCGGGCGCGTAGGCCCGCTTCTCGACGGCGCACTTCTCCGTCATGCACCGCGTGCCCTTGAGGTACAGCTTCGTGCCCTCGCGGCGGCACAGCTTGCAGCTCGCATCCGTGTATCGGCCCACTACACCCTGCGCTTCTTCGGGGGACGGCAGCCGTTGTGTGGAAGCGGCGTGACGTCCCGGATGGACTTGACGACCAACCCCGCGTTGGCCAGCGCCTGAATCGAGGACTCGCGGCCGGCGCCGGGACCCTGCACGCGAACGTGCACGCGGCGCACCCCGAGGTTGTACGCCTCGCGTCCCGCCTGTTCCGCCGCGACCGTGGCCGCGAACGGCGTGGACTTCTTCGACCCCTTGAAGCCGGACTTGCCCGCGGTGCCCCACGAGATCGTGTTGCCCTTGAGGTCGGTGATCGTGATGACCGTGTTGTTGAAGGTCGCCATGATGTGCGCGATCCCCTCCGACTCGACGACCTTCTTGGCGCGCTTCACCGCCTTGCGCGGAGCGGCTTCACCCTCGCCGGTGGAGGGGGCGGCTGCGCCCTCGGGCGCCGCAGCTCCCTCGCTCGGCGGTGGCAGCTTCGGTTCGTCGCTCATGGGCTACTTCTTCGCCAACACTTTCTTCTTGCCAGCGATGGTGCGCCGCGGCCCCTTCCTGGTCCGGGCGTTGGTCCGCGTGCGCTGGCCGCGGAGCGGCAGGCCGCGCCGGTGGCGCACGCCGCGGTAGCAACCGATGTCCATCAGGCGCTTGATGTTCATTGCGACTTCGGTGCGCAGCGCACCCTCGACGCGGAAATCCCGCTCGATCACCTGCCGGAGCCGCGACACCTCGGCATCGGTGAGGTCCCTGACGCGGGTGGCCGGCGCAATCGCGGTCCGATCCAGGATCCGAGCGGCAGTGCTGCGGCCGACGCCGAAGATGGCCGTGAGCCCGATCTCGACGCGCTTCTCACGCGGCAGATCCACGCCGGCGATCCGCGCCACCGGCTAGCCCTGCCGCTGCTTGTGTTTGGGGGAGCGCTTGCAGATCACGCGGATCACGCCGCGTCGCTTGACGACCCTACAATGCTCACAGACAGGCTTGACGCTGCTCCGTACCTTCAAGACAGGGCCTCTGCACGGTTTGGGACAAGACTTTAATCATACCTAGCGCGTCTCCTGCGGGCAAGCGGAACTCAACGTCACGCTCACGGCACGACACGGATCTCCGTTACCTCGTAGCTGGCCCCCTGCCGGCGCATCCCAAGATAGATCGTCTGGGTCCGCCCGGCCTCCGTCCCGCGGACGACGAACACCCGCTGCGCTTCCACGTACGCTCGCTCGCCGTCCACAGCGCGGGCCACCACCACCTCCACCCCCGTTTCCGCGACCCCGTCGGCGAACGCGTGCAACAGCTCCGCCGCTTGCGCCGGTCTGAGCGCCGTCGAGGGCTCGGCGCCCGGCAGATGGAGCACGATGCTCGCGCTCCGCCCTACCAGCTCCGCGAAGTCATGTCGCGCCCACGCCTGGACCGCGCGCCGGGCGGCCACGAGCAGGGACTCGACTTGCGTCCCCGACGGCGACCGTTCCGGCCGAGCCCGCTCACCGAACGACGGGGTCGCCGCCGCGAGCCCGAGCAGGCCCACCGCCGCCCCACGCAGGGCGGCGGGGCCGAAACGCAGCGCAGCCCGGGGTCGGTCTGCCGTCATTCGGCCATCTCGCCGAGAATCGCCATCACGGTCGCCAACGGATCAGCCGAGCCCGTGATCGGCCGCCCCACCACGAGCAGATCCGCGCCAGCCCGAACCGCGTCCTTCGGGCTCGCCGCCCGGCTCTGGTCTCCCGCCGCGTCCGAGGTGCGACGGATCCCGGGCGTGACCAGCAGCGCTTCAGGGCCGGCGAGTCGGCGCACCAGGCGCGCCTCCGCGACGGCGACGACGAATCCGTCCAGCCCGGCGCGCAGCGCGCCGCGCACCAGTCGCGCCTGCTCCGCCCCGAGATCGTCAACCGACCGACCCACCGCGTCGCCGTACTCCGCCGGCTGGAGCGACGTGAGCACGCCCACCCCGACCAGTTTCAGCCCGCTGCGCCGCGCGCGCACGGCCGCGGCCAGCATGCGCGACCCGCCGGCGAGGTGCACGGTCCCGAGCGCGACGCCCAGGTGTGCGGCCGCCTCCACCGCTCCGGCCACGGTGCTCGGAATGTCGTGCCACTTGAGGTCCAGGAAGACGCGCTTGCCTCGCGCCAGCAACTGTCCCACCAGTCGGGGGCCGTCCGACACGAACAGCGGAGGGCCCACCTTGTACCAGGAAACCGCCGGCCCGATGGCGTCCACTACCTCCAGGGCGTGGGCCGCGCGCGCCAGGTCGAGAGCCACCGCCACCTCCGCCACGATGCCTCAGCGGCCCGCGCCGATGTGCTCGCCGAGGGCGGCCACGCCCCGCCGGGCTACCGTCCGCGCAAGCTCCCGCACGATCCGCTCCGGCACCCGGGGGTCGGCGAGCGCCGCAGTGCCCACCGCCACCAGCGAGGCACCCGCGCGAAAGTACTGCCGGGCGTCGGCAGCAGACCGCACGCCGCCCGCGCCGATGACGGGTTTGCCGGTCTCGCGGGCGACGAGCTGCGTGATCCGCACACCTACCGGCAGCAGCGGCGGGCCGCTCAGGCCGCCCCACGCGTGACCGAGGCGGGGCCTGCCGCCCTCCTGCTCGTCGTACAGTAACGCCGGCAGCGTGTTCACGGCGGTGAAGGCGTCGGCCCCCGCCGCCGCAGCGGCCGCCGCCGTGCGGGCCGGGTCCGGAAGAACGGGCGACAGCTTCACCACCAGGGGGCGCGCGGTCGCCGCCCGCGCACGTCGCACCAGATCGGCGAGCACCGCGTCATCGGCGCCGAACTCCATGCCGCCGCGCTCCACGTTGGGACAGGAGACGTTCAGCTCGAACGCGACCACGCCCGGCTCCTCCGCGAGGCCGGCAACCACCGCCACGAAGTCGTCCACCGTGCGCCCGACCACGTTGACGAGCACGCGGGCGCGCGCAAGATGCTCGCGCAACCACGGGAGGTGCCGGCGCCGAACCGCCTCCAGCCCGGGATTCGCGAGCCCGACCGAGTTCAGCATCGCACCCCGAGTCTCCGCTACCCGCGGGGACGGATTGCCCGCGCGCGGTTCGACGCTCACCGCCTTGGTCACCAGGCCGCCGAGGGCATCGAGCTCGATGACGCCGGCCACCTCGCTCCCGAAGCCCGCCGTGCCCGCCGCGAGGAGAACCGGGTTCTGGAAGCGAACCCCGAGAACCTGCACCGACAGGTCGGGCGGGGCCACGACCGGGAGGCTCCCGCTCACCCCGGCGTCGCCTCGCTCGACGCCAGGCGCCGCTCGTACTCCTCCAGGTAGCGCTCCACGCCGTCGGCGATGGCGCGCGCGATCCTGCGCTGGCCCGTGGCACCGGTGAGGAAGCGGGCTTCCGGATAATTGCTGCCGAAGCCGATCTCGATCAGCACCGCCGGCATGAAGGATGTGGCCAGCACCATGAACCCCGCCTGCTTCACCCCACGGCTCTCGCCCGGATGCACCCGGGCGACGGTGCCCTGTACGAGCTCCGCCATGCGGCTCGATTCCCGCAGGTGTTCGTTCTGCGCCAGGTCGTTCAGGATGAAGGCGAGGGGGTCTCCGCTCGGCGCGCCGGCCGTGGTCTCGAAACGGACCGATTCGTTCTCCATCTGCGCCACGCGGAGCGCGTCCTCGGTGCGCGCCTCGGCGAGGAAGTACGTCTCGACGCCGCGCGCGCCCTCGGCGTCGCGCCAGCGCGGGTTGGCGGCGTTGACGTGAATCGAGAGGAAGAGGTCCGCGCCCCGCGCCCGCGCGACACGACCACGGTCGCGCAGGGCGATCAGCGTATCCTTGGTGCGCGTCAGGACGGCCCCGATGCCTCGCCGCGCCAGCTCCTCGGCCACCGCGCGCGCAACCGCCAGCGTCACCTGCTTTTCACGGAGGAAGGGACCGGTCCCGATCGGCCCGACCATGCCGACATCGGGCCCGCCGTGCCCCGGATCGAGGGCGACGATCCGACGCCGTGCCGGCCCCGGCCCGGGAGGCGGCCCCGCGAGCGGCAGCGGCCGGCTCGGCGGGCGCGCGAGGGCCTCCGGCAGCTCCTCGAGCCTGAAGCGCGTCGTGTCGAAGCGGTAGCGACTCTCCAGAAGCCGCGGCAAAGACTCGACCACCCACTGCAGCGGGACGAAGAGCGTGTCCCGTGCGACGTACGGACCGGCGACCAGCGGGTAGAGACGGCCCTGAAACCTGAAGTAGGGAGCGTCGAGGACGAAGTCGAAGGACCGTCCGACGACACGAACCGAGGCCGCGCCCGCCCGAGGCGTCGCGGCCTCCAGGCTGAGCACGGGAGCGAGGTCCGCCGCGGCGACCGCCGGGAAGCCGCGCTCCACCCGCACCGGCACGCGGCGTTCGCCGCGCGAGGAGGCGACCGTCACCACGAGCGGCGTCGCCCACCCCCACACCAGGGCCGCGGCGAGGGGCAGCCGCGTCACCGGCGGCGCACCGCGCGCGCCATCTCGCGCTCGGCGTCACGACGCTTGAGATCCTCTCGCCGGTCGTGCGCCTTCTTGCCCCGCCCCAGCGCGACGACGACCTTGGCGTGCGGGCCCCTGAAATAGAGCTCCAGCGGCACCAGGGCGAGCCCCTTCTGCTCCACCGCTCCGATCAGGCGACGGATCTCGCGCCGGTGGAGGAGGAGCTTGCGGCTGCGCAGCGGATCATGGTTGAAGCGGTTGCCGGACACGTAGGCCGGGATGTGGAGCGCCTCGAGCCAGACCTCCCCGCGGCGCACACGGGCGAAAGCGCCCGCGAGGCTGGCGCGGCCGGCGCGCAGCGCCTTGACCTCGGTTCCCGCCAGCACCAGCCCCGCCTCCCACCGCTCGAGGATTTGGTAGTCGTGGCGCGCGCGCGGGTTCCGGGCGATGATCCGGAGCGGCCGTTCGGCCCCGAGTGTCCGGGCGGTGCCCTGAGGCTGGCGAGCGGAAGCCACGCGTGTCGTAACCCCAACATAGAACTAGGGTTCCGAGCGGTCAAGGCAACGCCGACCGACGCCCGACGGCGTTGACGGGGCACTAGCCCGCCTCTATCTTGCCCCTCCCCGCCGAAGTGGTGGAATTGGTAGACGCGCGGCGTTCAGGGCGCCGTGGGCGCAAGCCCGTGTGGGTTCGAGTCCCACCTTCGGCATGCACCTCCGCTAGTACCTCGCCATCGCCGGATCAACCGCAATCGCCCAACCTTCGACGCCGCCTCGCAGGCTCCGGACGCTCTTCACGCCGACCGCCTTGAGGAACTCGGCGGCCTGGACGGAGCGCCGGCCGGTGTGACAGATCGTCACGACCTGGGCATCGCCGGCGACTTCCTGGGCGCGCGCAGGGATTTCACCCAGCGGGATGAGCACGCTCCCTTCGATGTGGCAGATGTCCCACTCGAAGGGTTGGCGCACGTCCACCAAGACGAGCGGCTGGCCGGCATCCAGTTCCGACTTGAGGTCTCGGGCCGTCACTTCCGGCACCGCTTCGGGCTCAACGCGCGACGGACCCATTCCGCAGAAGGCCTCGTAGTCAATCAGGGAACGGATGGTCGGTCGCTCGCCGCAGATCGGGCAGTCGGGGTCCTTCTCGAGCGCGAGCTCTCGGAACCTCATCCTGAGGGCGTCCAGGAGCAGCAGCCGACCCACCAGCGTCTCGCCGGCACCCAACAGCAGCTTGATCGTCTCGGTCGCCTGGATCGTGCCGACGATGCCGGGCAGGACGCCGAGAACTCCCCCTTCGGCGCACGACGGCACGAGGCCCGGTGGGGGCGGCTCACGGTAGAGACAGCGGTAGCACGGCCCGCGCTCCGCCCAGAACACGGACGCCTGTCCCTCGAACCGGAAGATGCTGCCGTAGACGTTGGGCTTCCCGAGCAGCACGCACGCGTCGTTGACGAGGTACCGAGTCGGGAAATTGTCGCTCCCGTCCACGACCACGTCGTAGTCCTTCAGGATGTCGAGCGCGTTGTCGCTGCTGAGCCGCGTCTCGTGTGGCCGCACTTCCACGCCGGGGTTCACGGCGCGGATCCTCTGGGCGGCCGACTCGAGCTTCGATCGCCCCACGCTGTCGGTCGAGTGGATGATCTGGCGCTGGAGGTTGGAGAACTCGACCACATCGAAGTCCACGAGGCCGAGCGTCCCCACGCCGGCGGCGGCGAGGTACAGGCCGAGCGGAGAGCCCAGCCCCCCCGCCCCGATGAGCAGCACCTTCGACGCCTTGAGCTTGCGCTGGCCCTCGACACTCACCTCCGGGAGGATGAGATGGCGCGAGTACCGCAGCATCTCCTGATGCGAGAGCGTCGGCCGGTCGGCGGACGGGGGCCGGGGCGATTCGACGCCGCCCGCGATGGCCGGCACGATGGTCACCACCGCCGCATCGTCCACCGGCGTGTCCTCCCCCTGCGCGCCCCGCACGTCGCGATCCCCCACGAAGACGCGCACGAACGCGCGCAGGCGGCCGTCCTCCTGAAAGAGGTGCGGCCGCAGCCGCTCATGGCGGCGCACGAGGTCCGCGAGACCCTCGCCGACGGTCCCGCCCGACACCGCGACCGCGCGCTGGTTCCCCGCATAGGGCCGCAGCGCGGTGGGCAGCTCAATCAGCACGGGCGCTCCCCTCGGTCGTGACCACGCTTTCGAGGAGCACGGGCTCCGGGTCGAATCGCGTCCGATCCGCCGCCAGCGTCCAGGACGCGACCTCGCCTGCCCGACCGTCCGCCACGCTCACGATGAGGTACGAATACCACGGCCACGCCTGCGCGCGGTCGAAATCGCTGGGACGCGCCGGCGCGTCCGGATGCGAGTGGTAGTACCCCACGATCTCCAAGCCCGCGCGCGTTAGCGCCGCGTCGGCCTTCCTCAGGTCGTCGGGCTCGATGAGGTACCGGGTGGCCCGCGAGTCCTCCCGCGCGTTCTTCATCCGCATCAGCGCCGCCGCGTGCTTCGAAGCGCCCTCCCCGCCCATCC